>NZ_AKKF01000013.1 GCF_000281955.1 Caulobacter sp. AP07
AAAGCCTATAACGGCTGGGCCGGGCGCAACGGGCAGGTCGGCGGCAGCTTCTACGGCGGCTTCGACCAGCCGGCCAACATCGCGCCGGACCAAAGTCCCTACGACCAGGACCGCGCGTTCGCGGTCAGCTACAACCGGCCCTTCATCACCCGCGACGGCGGCGGAACCTACGCCGGCGGGCAGGACTACCTGTTCGGCGCGGACTACGCGGCGATCTACTGGCTCGAGCAGAACGGCTACAGCGTCTCCTACGTCTCGGGCATGGACACCGACCGCCTGGGCGCGAGCTACCTCACCAACCACAAGGCCTTCATCTCCGTCGGCCATGACGAATACTGGTCCGGCGCCCAGCGCGCCAATGTGGAGGCCGCGCGCGACGCCGGCGTGAACCTGCTCTTCTGGAGCGGCAACGAGGTCTACTGGAAGACGCGCTGGGAAAGCAGCATCGTCGATGGCGTCGAGTACCGAACCCTGGTCTGCTACAAGGAGACCAAGTTCAACTATTCGCTGGGCGCAACGGCGCAGGACTACCCCAACGTCGACCCGTCCAACGAATGGACCGGCACCTGGCGCGACCTTCGTTTCGTCAACGCCGTCGGTCCGGACGGCGTGACCCACACCGCGGCCGGCGCAAGGCCCGAGAACGCGCTCACCGGCCAGTTGTTCGGCCCCGACGGCACGGGCGAGTTCGGTGGCGCGCTCGACATTCCCGCCGCCTATGCGGGGCTGCGGGTCTGGCGCGACACCGGCGTCGGGCCGAACGGCGCGCTCGACATCGCCCCCGGCATCCTCGGCTACGAATGGGACTCGTCGCCGACCGACGCGTTCCGCCCCGCCAGCCTGGTCAAGCTCTCGGAAACGACGATTCCCTGGAGTCAGATCCTGACCGATCAGGGCAATCGCACGGAGCCCGGCACGGCGACGCACAGCCTGTCGCTCTACCGCGCCCCGAGCGGCGCGCTGGTGTTCGGCGCCGGCACGGTGTTCTGGAGCTGGGGCCTCAGCAACCAGCACGATTCCAGCCCCTACGGCGCGAACATCCAGTCGACGACGCTGCAGCAGTTCACCGTCAACATGTTCGCCGACATGGGCATCCAGCCCGGTGTCTCGAACGCGATCCTGCAATCGGAGGGGCTGGTGCGGGCGCTGGCCTCCAATGATCGGATCGCCGCGACCGCCACGCTGAACGACCTGCCCGACAGCGTTGGCGCGTTGTCGCAGGTCACGATCAGCGGCTCCGCCGCCGATATCGACAACGACCCGTCGAACGACGACGGCCGCGTCGCCCTCGTCGAGGTGTCGGTCGACGGCGGGCTGAACTGGAGGCTGGCGCAGGGCACGGCGAGCTGGACCTACAGCTGGACGCCGACCGCCCAGGGCTCCTACACCATCAAGGCGCGGGCCATCGACGACAGCCTGAACATCCGCCCGGTCAACCAGCTCGCCACCGACGTCGTCACGGTCACCGCGCCGCAGACGCCGGACACCTTCAGCCTGTTCGGGGCCTCGGTCACGCCCACGGGGCAGCTCTACAATGACGGACAGGCGGTCGAGCTCGGCGTCAAGTTCCAGGCGACGCAGGGCGGCGCGATCACCTCGCTCCGCTATTTCCGCGCGACCGGCGACTCCAACGATACCGACCAGCGCGCGGGGCATCTCTGGGCGTCCAACGGAACCTTGCTCGCGACGGTGACCTTCAACTCGGCGCCGGGCCAATCGGGCTGGCAGGTCGCGACGCTGGCGACGCCGGTCACGATCCAGGCGGGCGCCATCTACATCGCCTCCTACAAGACCGATAACAACTACCTGGCGATCGACAACTATTTCTCGACCACCTACAGCGATCCCTTCGGCGTGCTGAGCGCCCCGGCCAGCGGCCAGGTCGGCGGCAATGGCGTCTATGCCTATGGCGCGGGCGTGCAGTTCCCCAACCAGACCTTCAACGCGGGGAACTACTGGGTCGACGTCGTGTTCGACCCGCCGGGCGGCGCCAATGGCCCGCCGGTGTTCACGTCGGGCGCCGCCTTCTCGACGCCTGAGAACAACACGCTGGTCGGCACGATAGGGGCGACGGATCCGGACGGGAATGCGCTGACCTACGCCATCGTCGGCGGCGACGATCGGGCGCTGTTCACGATCAATGCGAGCAGCGGCGAACTGCGCTTCCTGGCCATGCCGGATTTCGAGACGCCGAGGGATACGGGGGCCGACAACCACTACGCGCTGACGGTCAGCGCCTCCGACGGGATCGCGCCGCCGGTCCAGCAGGCGATCACCGTGGCCGTCACCGACCTGGCCGAGAGCCCGGCGGGCGCGGCGACCTTCGCGGGCCGCGCCATCACGGCGGAATACATCTTCGGCTCCACGCCCGACACGCTGTTCCCCACCGCCAGCGCAAGGCAGACCGCGACCGTCAACACCGCGCAGGGCGCCGTCGAGTTCGCCAACCTGCCGAACGCCGACCCGTCCGCCATCGGCAACGGACAGTACGGGCTCGCGGCGGTCGATCTCGGCGCGCTGACCGTCCAGATCCAGTTTCCCCTCGACCCGGCGGTGTTCAGCCAGGCCTACGTCCCGTTCGCCAGCGCGCAGGACAAGCCCTTCAACGGCGTGCGGCTGAGCGACGCCGACGGGCTGTTGCCGATGATCCGCGGCCTGTCGATCGTCAGCCAACGCGGCTTCACCGACCAGGCGGGAGCCAGTACGCCGCTGACGGCGAACGACTTCACCGTGACCAATGACGGATTTTTCCTCAACGCCGCCGGCAAGGGACGGCTGGTCGACGCCGATCCCGCCACGGCCGGCGCGCAGGCGAGCCAGGTCGTGCTCCTGGTGGATCTCAACGACGCGCCGGTCCCCGACGCCGAGACGGCGACCACCGCGCGGGACACGCCCGTCCAGATCGCGGCGGCGACGCTGCTGGCCGGAGACACCGACGCCGACAGCGACACGCTCACCGTCAGCGCCGTCAGGAACGCGGTCAACGGGACGGCGGGGTTCGACGCCGCGACGGGGACCGTCACCTTCACGCCGGGCGCGGGCTTCGTCGGAGCCGCGAGCTTCGAATACGTGGTGATCGACGGCTTCGGCGGCAGCGCGGCCGCCACGGTGACGGTCAATGTGACACCCCCCGCTTCGAACGCGCCGCCGACCGTCGGCCCGATCAACGCGGGGACGAGCAACGAGGACGCGCCGTCCGTCAACATCGACCTGCTGGCCACCGCGACGGACCCCGAGGGTCAGCCCCTCTCGGTTCAGAACCTGACGGTGACCTCGTCCAACGCCTCGCGCGCCGTGGCCTTCAGCCTGCTGCCTTCGGGCATGCTGGCGCTGTCCCCGTCGCAGTTCAACGACCTGGCGCAGGGGGCCTTCGAAACCATCACGGCCAGCTATCGCGTGTCGGACGGCGTCAGCACGACGCCCAACACCGCGACCTTGCGGATGGATGGCCGCAACGATGCGCCGGTGGCGGGCGACGACGCCTTCGCGACCGGCGAGGCCGTCGTGCTGTCCGGCAACGTCATCACCAACCTGGCCGGCCTGGATCGCGATCCGGACGGCAACGCGCTAAGCGTGGTCGCGCTGAATGGCAGCGCGGGCGGGGTCGGGACCGCGACGCTGCTCGCCTCCGGCGCCCGGCTGACCCTGAATTCCTCCGGCGGTTTCGTCTATGACCCGAACGGCGCCTTCGACACCCTGGCCAGCGGCCAGCAGGCGACCGACAGCTTTGTCTACACCGCCTCGGACGGCCTCGTCGGCGACACCGCGACGGTCACGATCACCATCAACGGCGAAACCACCGCGGGCGTCGTGCTGAACGGCACGAGCGGGAACAATACCCTGAACGGCGGGCGCGGCGACGACACCCTCCGGGGATATGCCGGCAACGATCAACTGTTCGGCGACGCCGGCCGCGACACGCTCGACGGCGGCAGCGGGACCGACAGGGTGGATGGCGGTCGGGGGGACGACATCCTGTTGATCCGCGGCTCCGAGGCGCAGTTCGACACGCTGATCGGCGGCGATGGAACCGACACCCTGCGGGTCAATTCGGCCGGCGGCGCGGTGACCCTGGACAGGACCGCGAACATCAGCACGATCGAGGTGTTCGACGGCGCGGGCCAGACCGTGCAGGGCAATTCCGCCGCCAACACGCTGGATTTCTCCATCTTCGCGTCGGTCGTCGGCGTCGCCTCCATTTCCGGATTGGGCGGCAATGACATCCTGACAGGCTCGAGCGGCCGCGACGTCATCTACGGCGGCTCGGGCGCCGACCAGCTCTTCGGCGGCGGCGGCGACGACCTCCTGAACGGCGGCGGCGGCGCCGATCGGCTGACCGGCGGCGCCGGCGCCGACACGTTCGTCTATTCCGCCTTCGGCGATTCGAGCTCTTCGGCGCGCGATGTGCTCGTGGGCTTCGACGGGGCCGGCGTGGCGGGCGGCGACCTCATCGACGTTTCGGCCCTGGTCCTGGGCCAGTTCGCCTTCAACGGCACGGGCGGTTTCAGCGGCGGCGGCGTCCCCTCGATCCGCTACGTCGCCTCGGGCGGCGTGACCGATCTGCAATTCGACTACGGCAATGGCGGCGCGCCCGAGATGATCGTGCGGGTCGAAGGCCAGTTCACATTCGCCGCCTGGGATTTCATCCTGTGAGTCTGCGCCAATAGGCGTAGCTGTCGCGGCGAAGGCCCCGGATGACGGGCGTGAGGGCGAGAACGGTCGGAATCAACGACCGTCAGCAGAACGCAAGTCCGACGAACGTCGTTCTTCGGTCCGTAAACCCTCGTTCAATCTATCGGCGGCATGATCTTGCCCGAACATCCGGCCAAACTTCCGGCCTGGCCCGGATCGAGGTTGCCTTGAAGATCGACGTCGTCCCCGCCCTGGAACTGTCGCCGGAGGTCAGCACGAGCTGGTCGGCCGCGCAGGCGTCCGCGCCACGTTTCGACAGTCCGTTCCTTTCGCCCCAGTGGGCGCAGGCCGTGGCGCGCGCCCAGGGTCCGGCCAGCGGCGTCCAGGTGGCGATCCAGCATGACGTCGCCGGCCTGCCGGCCGCCTTCCTGGCGGTGCGCCGGCGCGGCTCCACCGCCATGCCGGTCGGTGCGCCGATGTGCGACTACCAGGCCATCGTGACCCGCGACGACTTCCCGGCCGATCCCCGCGCCATGCTGCTGGCCCTGGACGTGTCGCGCTACGACTTCTGCCACATGCAGGCCGACGACCCGGCCTTCCACGGCCACGGCCGGGGCCAGAACACCTCGTGGATCGTCGAGCTCGCCGAGGGCTACGACGCCTATGAGGCGCAACGCAAGGCGGCCGGGATCGGGGCGCTCAAGGACATCGACAAGAAACGCCGCAAGGCCGAGCGCGAGGTGGGCCCGGCCCGCTTCACCGCCCTGTCCGACTCGCGCGCCGACTTCGAGCAGCTGATCGCCTGGAAACGGGCCCAGCTGGCGGCCACCGGCCAGACCGACCTGTTCAAGACCGCCTGGGTCATGCGGCTGATCGAGGCCCTGTTCGAGACCCGTGATCCGCTGTTCGGCGGCGGGCTCTACACCCTGCACCTGGGCGACGAACTGGTGGCGGCGCATTTCCACCTGCGCGGCGGCGGCACGATCCATGGCTGGCTGATCGCCCACGATCCGAAGTTCGAGCGCTATTCGCCGGGGTTGCTGCTGTTCCAGGACATCCTGCGCGGCATGGACGGCGGCCCCTACCAGCGGCTGGACCTCGGGGCCGGCGACTATCGCTTCAAGCGCGAGCTGTCGAATCGTCAGCTGAGCGTGATGTTCGGTTTCCTGGGCGCGCCCTCGGTCTCGACCCTCGCCCGCAAGGCCGTCTACGGCCTGCGCGAGGTCGCCGAATCCCTGCCCTTGGGTCCGGTGTCGGCCCTGCCGGGCAAGGCCATGCGGCGGATCGACGTGCTGCGCGGCCTGCGCTGACGCAACCGGTCAGCGCTCACGCCCCTAGATGGCGCGGATGATCAGCATGGCCAGACCGGCCCACAGTATGAGCGTGACGACGGTGACGACCAGAAGCCCGCTCGGGCGGACTTGCTGACGGCTTATGCGCGCGCGAAACGCGACGTCGCGAACCACGTGACCCATGGGTTTCCTCCACAGCCCTCTGACGGGGCTTGAACGAGGAGGAGACGCCTGTTCCGGAGATCATGCAAGCGACCTTGACTGTGTGTCCCAGGTCAAAATCCAAAAATTTCCGTGATTGGCGCCCCATTCGTGGGCATTTACGACATGACGCGGTTGATCCGCAGGGTCGGTGGGTCGATCCGCCCCGCCTCCCAGGCCCGCGTCCAGGCCAGCCGGCCGACCGGTTCGCGGAACGCGAAGCGCAGCAGGTGCTCGGCGACCACGTCCTCCAGCCTGGCCAGGCTGTCCAACTCCGCCGCCTCGACGGTGACGTTCAGGCCGTCCGGTTCGGCCAGCATGACGCAGGCGCCGAGCGGCAGCGGGATCCGCGCCGAGGTGGCGTCGAGCGCCACCTCGAACCTGTGGCTCCAATGCTTGGCCAGCTGGGTCATGTAGCGCGCGGCCTTGTCGGTGTTCAGGCGGGCATGGCTCTGCATGACGCTAGATCCCCTCGATGGCGGCGGCCGCGTCGTCCAGGACCTTGGCGATGGCCGAGATCTGCTCCGGCGTCAGCTGGCCAGCGGTCAGCTTCAGGCGCAGGGCGGTCTTGACGTTCTCGCGGGCCCGCATGATCTGCGGCGAGAAGGCGGCGCTCTGGGCGGCGGCTTCGGCCATGCGGGTGAACAGGCCGTGGACCGGCTGGCGGTTGCTCTCCAGGAAGGCCAGGCCTTCGTCGGTGATCGTATAGAGCTTCTTGCCGCCGCCGGCGTCAGCCGCGGTGACGTAGCCCAGCTCTTCCAGCAGGGTCAGGGTCGGGTAGATCACGCCGGGGCTGGGGGTATAGGCGCCGCCGGCGGCGGTCTCGACGGCCTTGATCAGCTCGTAGCCGTGGCTGGGCTTGTCGGCGATCAGCTTGAGCACGACCAGGCGCAGGTCGCCGTGGTCGAAGAACCGGCCCATGCGGCCGCCGCGACGGTGATGGCCTTCATGGCCGTGGAAGCCGAACGGGTGGCGGCTGTGAGCGCCGCCATGGCCGCCTTGGCGACCGGGGTGGTGGTGGAAATGACGTCCAAACATGTGGTTTTAGATCCTGTTTCGTTATATCGAAGTTATAGATATATCGGATTAGGATCAGGTCAAGAGCGGATTTAGATATATCTGAAAATGATCGCGCTGAGCCGGGGACATGCGCATGCGCATGTCCCCGATCCAGTCGCTGGCGCCCTACGCCCCCGGCGGAACCGGGAAGCCGCGGTTGCGCATCAAGGCCCCGATCTTCACGTCGCGACCGCGGAAGCGGCGAAAGGCCTCGCCGGCCTCGATGGTGTTGCCGACGCTCATGATGTCGTCGTGCAGGCGCTTGGCCAGCGCCTTGTCGTAGAAGCCGCCCGGCGCCTCTTCGAAGGCCTCGGCGGCGTCGGCGGTCAGGGTGTCGGCCCAGATGTAGTTGTAGTAGCCGGCCGAATAGCCGTCGCCCGAGAAGATGTGGCCGAACTGGGTGGGCCGGTGGCGCATGACGATCTCCGACGGCATGCCGATCTCGGCCATGGTCGCCGTCTCGAAGGCCGCCGGATCGATCGCCTGGCCCTTGGCGGCCAGGTGGATCTTCATGTCGTAGATCGCCGAGGACAGGTATTCGACGGTCGAGAAGCCCTGGTTGAAGGTGTGGGCCTTCTCGATCTTGGCCACCAGTTCATCGGGGATCGGCTGGCCGGTCTGGTAGTGCACGGCGAACTTGGTCAGCACCGGCTTGGTCGGCAGCCAGTGCTCGTTCAGTTGGCTGGGGAACTCGACGAAGTCGCGGGCCACGTTGGTGCCGGCCAGGGTCGGGTAGGTCACGCTGGAGTTCAGGCCGTGCAGGGCGTGGCCGAACTCGTGGAACATCGTGACGGCGTCGTCCCACGAAATCAGCACCGGCTCGCCGGGCTTGCCCTTCACGAAGTTGCAGTTGTTGGAGACGATCGGCGTCACCACGCCCTTGAACGTCTCCTGGGTGCGGTACTCGCTCATCCAGGCGCCCGACTGCTTGCCGGCCCGGGCATAGGGGTCGAAGTACCACAGGCCGACGCGCTCGGCGCCCTTGGTCACCGCCCAGACGCGGACGTCCGGATGACAGACCGGCACGTCGGTGACCTGGGTGAAGGTGAAGCCGTACAGCTGGCCGGCGGCCCAGTGGATGGCTTCGCGCAGCTTCTCCAGTTGCAGGTAGGGCTTGACCACGTTCTGGTCGAGGTCATACCGCGCCTTGCGGACCTTCTCGGCGTAGTGCCGGTAGTCCCAGGGCGCGATCTTGAACGTCGCCCCTTCCGCGTCGGCCACCTTCTGCATGTCGGCGACCTCTTCGTGGACGCGGGCCACGGCCGGCTTCCAGACCTGCATCATCAGGTTCATGGCCGCGTCCGGGGTCTTGGCCATGTTGTCGGCCGTGATCCAGTGGGCGTAGGTTTCGAAACCCAGCAGCTGGGCCTTCTCGGCCCGCAGCTTGAGGATGTCGGTGATCACCGCCTTGTTGTCGTTGGCGTTGCCGTTGTCGCCGCGCGACACCCACATCTTCCAGCCCTTTTCGCGCAGGTCGCGACGGTCGGAATAGACCAGGAAGGGCTCCATCGACGAGCGGGTGTTGGTGAACAGCCACTTGCCCTTCTGGCCCTTCTCCTCGGCCGCCGCGGCCGCGCCGGCCCGGATCGAATCCGGCAGGCCGGCCAGGTCGGCCTCGCTCTCCAGCGTCAGGACATAGCCTTCCTCGTCGGCCAGCTCGTTCTGGCTGAACTTGGTGTAGAGGCTGGCCAGCGCCTGGTTGATCTGGCCCAGGCGGGCCTTCTTGCCCGCGTCCAGCGCCGCGCCCTGACGGGCGAAGTTGTTGTAGATCACCCAGACCAGGCGCTTCTGCTCGGGCGTCAGGCCGCTGGTCTCGCGAGCGTCGTAGACCGTCTTGATGCGGGCGAAGAGCTGTTCGTTCTGGACGATCTCGTCGTTGAACGCCGCCAGTTTCGGCGTGGTCTCGGCCTCGACCTTCTGCATGGCCGCGTCGTTCATGGTCGAGGTGAACACCCCGAACGGGGCGTAGACCCGGGCTGGCGCGCGGCCGGAATCCTCGAAGGCGGCGATCACGCCCTCGAAGGTCGGCGCCGACCGCTTGGCGGTCAGGGCGAAGATCTTCTGGCGCTGGTCGGCCATGGCGGCCTCGAAGGCGCCGGCGAACAGCTCGGGCCTGGCCTTGTCGAAGGGCGGCACGCCGCCATACGGGCCGGTCCAGGGCGCGACCAAGGGGTTGTCGCTGGCGGTGGCGGCGGGGGTGGCGGCTTTGGTGGTCATGGGCATCAGGGCCGTGGCGCTGGCGGCGGCGAGGAAGGAGCGACGCTTCAAGGTGGGGACTCCGAAAGGACGAACCTCGACCCTAGAGCGCCCGGTCGCGCGCGCGGAAGCGATTTCACGACGAAACCGTCCCGCGAACATGAATTCGACGACAGGATCCTCGTAACGCCATGGCGCGCGGAGACGTTTCATGCCCCGGCGCCGGATTCGCGTCGCCTCTGCATCGGAATCTCAAACGCGCCGCGTGGACGGCCCGGCGACCGCGCGCTAAGCCTGGGGCATGTCCATCGGCGTCTTCGACTCCGGCGTGGGGGGCCTCACGGTCCATCGCGCCCTCGTGAACCGTCTGCCCCAGGCGGACTTCATCTATCTCGCCGACCAGGCCAACGCCCCCTATGGCGGCCGGCCGGGCGAGGAAATCGTCGACCTGACCCGGGCCGGCTGCGAGCGGCTGTTCGACGCCGGGGCCAGCGTCGTCATCCTGGCCTGCAACACCGCCTCGGCCATCGCCCTGCGCCGCCTGCAACAGACCTGGCTGCCGGGCTACCGCAAGGCCCTGGGCCGGCCGGTCAACGTGCTGGGCATCATCGTCCCGACCATCGAGGCGGCCACCGGCCTGCCGTGGGAGCACGAGGCCGAGCGGCGCGGCGAGAAGGTCGAGCAGCTGGACGTCCTCGGGGTGTTCTCGACCCCCGGCACCACCGCCAGCCGGGTCTACGAGATCGAGATCGACAAGCGTCGCCAGGACGTGGCGGTGTTCTCCGAACCCTGCCCCAACCTGGCGCGGATGATCGAGGCCGACGCCGGGGCCGTGGAATTGGCCACCGAGGTCGAGCGCCATGTCCAGCAGCTGAAAACCCGCATTGGCCGCTATCCCGACCGGGCGATCCTGGGCTGCACCCACTACGAGATCGTCGCCGACATGTTCCGCGCCGCCCTGCCGGCCGGCACCCCGATGATCCAGCAGCCCCAGGCCACGGCCGACGCCCTGGAGCTCTATTTCCAGCGCCACCCGGAGCTGGACCCGGGAACCGGCGGCGGCCGGACGTTCCTGACCACCGGCGCGCCGGGCCCGCAGAACGGCCTGGTCGAAAGCTTCTGGGGCGGCCCGCTGCGGTTCGAGGCGGCTTAGGGACGGCGCACTTGCCCCCTCCGGGCCTGCGGCCCTCCTCCCCCATAGGGGGAAGAGTTCGCGCGGGTGGGCTCCGCCCCCTATGGGGGCGGACAGGCGGCGAAGCCGCCAGGTGGGGGCAAGTTGCGGGTTGACGCTGGCGCGCGGCGCGCCACCCTTCCGCCACACGGGAGGGACCCCATGAAACACCTGCTCATCGCCGCCGCCCTGGCCCTCGCCGCCACCGCCGCCCGAGCCGAGGTCGTCGACGCCCAGCCCAATGGCTTCGAGGTCCGGCGCGAAGCCGTGCTCAACGCCCCGGCCGACAAGGTCTACGCCGCCCTGACCCAGCCCTCGGCCTGGTGGAACAAGGACCACACCTGGTCGGGCTCGTCGGCCAACCTGTCGCTATCGGCGATGTCGGGCGGCTGCCTGTGCGAGAGGCTGCCCAACGGCGGCTCGGTGCTGCACATGAGCGTGGTCTACGCCCAGCCCGGCCAGAGCCTGCGCCTGTTCGGCGGCCTGGGGCCGCTGCAGATGAGCGGCGCGGCCGGCCACCTGAGCTGGACGCTGTCGGAGAAGGACGGCAAGACCACCCTGGCCCAGACCTACGACGTCGGCGGCTACAGGAAGGGCGGCCTGGACAAGATCGCGCCGGCGGTCGACGGGGTGCTCAACGAGCAGTTCGACCGGCTGAAGGCCTATGTCGAGACGGGCAAGGCGCCGTAGGGGGTCCGCGTCCCGGATAAGGAAAGCGCCTACTGCCCGCCCGTCTGGTAGCTGGCCTTCTGGCTGGGCAGCCAGGAGAAGTCGGCGGACAGCTGGCCCGATTGCGCGCCCGTGCCGGTCTTGGGATCGTAGCTGGTCCAGATGCCGGCCGACGAGTGACAGCCCATGCAGCTCTCCGACTGGAAGGTCAGGGTGTTGGGGTGGTCCGACTTGACCAGCGGCGGCGGCTTGTTGTTCAGGGCCGAGTTCCACACCGGCGGCACGGCGGGGCAGTTGACGCCCGCGGGCCGTTCCTCGCCGTGGCAGGCCTGCTGGTTGCCGATCTGGAAGTAGGTTTCCATGGTGATGTTGGTCAGCATCACCGGCGTGGGATCGCCCCCCGGCTTGTTGGTGATCGCGTTGGGCAGGCCGCCGTTCCAGGGCGAGGGCGCGGCCTTCGGGTTGGTCGGCCACTGGGTGTCGATCAGCTGGTAATACTGCCAGACCGAGCCGAGCTGCTTCAGCACCGCCTGGGCCTGGGCGTTGAGGGCCAGCTTGTCGCCGGGAATCGGGATCGCCCGCGAGACCTGGGTGGGGATGCGCGGATAGACGCCATTGACCTGTTGCGGCAGCTGATTGACCGCGCAGATCGGGCAGTTCGGGTCGAAGAATGACGGGGACAGCTTGGGGTGGGCCACCGGGTCGACGTCGAGGTTGTCGACCTGCTCGAAGGTCGACCAGATCCATTGCGGCGAGGTCGTGCTCTTGTGGCCGATATGCAGGCCAACCAGGCCGACGACGACCTTGCGTTCGACCGGCTGGCCGTTCGGGCCCTGGTCCATGACCACGGCCGGGTTGGTGTAGAAGCGGCCGAAGTCGTCCTTGCCCGGCTTGAGGATCCGCCAGGCCAGTTTCAGCTCGAACGACCCGCTCCAGTCCTGTTGCGGCGCGCCCACGGGCATGTCGACCTTGCCGCCGGCCTTGGAGAAGGCGACCTGGCCGTTGATGTTGTAGAGGCCCTTGTCGCAGAGATAGCCGACCTCGTTGGGGTCGATCATGATCTCGTAGAAGACGAACTCGCCGTTCTGGTCGATCAGCGGGCCGGTGAAGGCCTGGTCGATCTCGCTGAGATTGGCGGCGTTCAGTTCGCCCACCGCCGAGACGACGCCCAGGAAGCGGGTCCCGCGCGGGTCGGCGTTGGCCGTGGCCTGGGCCGAGAAGGCGGCCAGGCCCTTGCTGACCGGCTTGGCCAGGCTGCGGTTCAGGACCAGGGTCCTGGCCTTGGGCTCCAGCCCGCAGGCCACGGGCCGGGCGCCGTCGGTCTGGTAGATGTCGGCCGAGTTGTGCCACAGCGTCCAGCGCGGAGCGCCGAACCGGGTGTCGGTCAGGGACGGCGCGGCCTGGCCCTGGTTGTTGGTCGGCCAGTTGAGGGCCAGGAACATCTGCCAGGAATAGAGGTCGAACTCGCGCTGGACCTCCGCGAACTTCTGGGCCTTTTCGAGCGCGGTCTTCAGCGTGATGTCGACGTCGCCCGGCATCTGGGGCGTCAGCTTCGGCGCGAAATAGGGGAAGGCCTGGAGGTAGGCCGGCTTGGGCGGCGGCGCGGCGCCGATCGCGCCGGCGGCGAACAGCAGACCACCGCCGCCCGCCAGGCCCACCAGGGCGCCGGCCAGCGTCCGCCAGCCGATCTTCAGTCCCGCGATCGAGATTTTCATCACACCCCTCCGCCCGACGGCCGGGGTCCTCGCACGGCGACGCCATGCGGGTTCGCCCAAGCCCTGCCATACGGTGGCCAGAGCAAAGGCGAGTCGTCAATATCTAACCGCTATGGTAGAGCGACGACGGGCGCGGCGACCGGACGGCGCCCAAACAAAAATCCCGGGCGCGGGGCCCGGGATTGATGCATTCGCCAGACTGGACGGGGGGTTTAGCCCGCCGCCGCCAGGTCGTCGCTGGTGGCGCCCAGCAAGGCCATCTGCAGGCGCGAGCGGTCGCGGCGGGCCGATTCCAGGGCGCCTTCGGCCAAGGCGGCCTCGGAGCGGATCCGTTCGATCTCGGCCTGCAGTTCGGCGACCTTGTCGTCGTGGCCGCGGCGGGTCTCGTCCTCGGACGCCTGCAGGGTCTCGAAGCGGGTGCGCAGCTGGCCGGCCCGTTCCTCGGCGCGCTTGAGCGCCTTCTCGTGGGTCCCGACCATCTTGGCCAGCTGGTCGGCGCGTTCGATGGCCGCGGCGCGGGCCGTATCGACCCCGGCGTGGCGGGCGCGCAGGTCCTCGACCTCGTCCTCCAGGTTGCGAACCCGTTCCAGGGCGCGCTCCAGGGCGACGTTGAGGTCGCCGGCCCGGCGTTCGACGGCCTGCTGCTGGGCGCTGGACTCGTTGAGCTTGGCCGAGATCTGGCCGTTCATCTCTTCCAGCTTGTCGGCGCGGCCGGTCGCGGTCTCCAGGCGGGTCTGCAAGGCCGACACCTCGGTGCGGCCGGCCTCGACCTGGGCCTCGAGGCCGCGGATGACGCGGGCGCTGTCGGCCTGGAAGGTGGCCAGGGCGTTGTCGGAGGCCAGCAGGCGGGCGCGTTCGCCGGCCACCTGGGCTTCCAGCTCGGTCTCGATGCGCGACAGGCGGGCCACGTCCGAACCGGCCTGGTCGAGCCGCTTCTTCAGGGTGGCCAGTTCCTCGACCTGCAGGGAGGCCTGCTGGTTGGCGCGGGCCAGCGAGGCCTCGGCCTCGCCGCGGCGGGTGTCGATGTCCTGGGTCTGGACGCGCAGGGTCTCGACGTCCTGGGACAGGTGCTCGCCACGCGCGGTGGCGTCGCGCAGGGCGGCTTCCAGGCCGCCGACCTTGAGGTCGGACTGCTGCAGGCCGTTGCGCAGGCGGTCGATTTCCAGGGCCCCGTCTTCCAGGGCGACGTCCAGCGCCTGGCGGCGGGCGTCGGATTCGGTCAGGGCGGCGTCGGACGCCGCCAGCTTGGCGGAAAGCTCGCGCTCCTCGGCCTGGACGGCGGCCAGTTGGCGCGCGGTCTGGTCGAAGGCGGCGCGCAGCGAGATCAGCTCGGCGTGCTCGCTGCGGCGGGCTTCGAACTCCTCGGCGACCGGGCCGCGGATTTCCGACAGCAGCGGCTCGATGGCCCGCAGGTGCTCGACCACGCGGCTGATGCTGTCCAGGCCGCCATGGATGGTTTCATAGCGGACGCCGATGGCCTGGGTGGCCTCGACCAGGCGGTCGACGCCTTCAAGCGCCTCCGGACGGTCGTTCTCGGCGGCCAGCATCACCGGCTTGACGCCGCCCTTGGTGTTGCGATCGCCCTTCGACAGCAGCCTCATCTTGCCCACCCTTTAACGACCTGCGGAACCGACGCCCATCGCGCCGATTCGGCCCCTCGACCACGCAGAATCATTTGCCCATTCGTTAACAGAGTAGCCTGCGCCCAAGTTTGATGTCGAGGTCAAGATCGCGCGGATGGCGAGAGGCGCATTGACGCATCGCCAAACGCACGAAAGCCGCCGCGCCGGCCCCGAAAGGCGGACGCGACGGCTTCGAAACGGCGTCGATGAGGGCTTAATCAACCCTAGGCGGCGGCCGATTGCTCCGGAACGGCGGGCTCGAGGCGGATCAGGTAGTCGAAGGCCGACAGCGCCGCCTTGGAGCCCTCGCCCATGGCGATGACGATCTGCTTGTAGGGCGTCGTGGTCGCGTCGCCGGCGGCGAACACGCCGGGCAGCGAGGTCTCGCCGCGATGGTCGACCTCGATCTCGCCGCGCTGGGTCAGGGCGACGCTGTCCTTCAGCCACTCGGTGTTGGGCACCAGGCCGATCTGCACGAACACGCCTTCCAGGTCGACGCGGTGAACCTGGTCGTGGTTGCGGTCCTTGTAGGTCAGGCCGTTGACCTTGGTCCCGTCGCCATGCACCTCGGTGGTCAGGGCCGAGGTGACGATGCGGACGTTGGGCAGGCTGGCCAGCTTGCGTTGCAGGACGGCGTCGGCCCGCAGCTCGCTGTCGAACTCGATCAGGGTCACGTGGGCGACGATGCCGGCCAGGTCGATGGCCGCCTCGACGCCGCTGTTGCCGCCGCCGATCACCGCCACGCGCTTGCCCTTGAACAGCGGGCCGTCGCAGTGCGGGCAATAGGCCACGCCCTTGTTGCGGTATTCGTCCTCGCCGGGGACGTTGATATGCCGCCAGCGGGCGCCGGTGGCCAGGACCACCGTCCGCGACTTCAGGCTGGCGCCGTTCTCCAGCTTGACCTCGATCAGGCCGCCCGGCGTCCTGGCGGGGACCAGGCCGACCGCCTTCTGCAGGTTCATGATGTCGACGTCATAGTCCTTGACGTGCTGCTCCAAGGCCATGGCCAGCCTGGGGCCTTCGGTGTGCGACACCGAGATGAAGTTCTCGATGCCCATGGTGTCGAGCACCTGGCCGCCGAACCGTTCGGCCGCGACGCCGACGCGAATGCCCTTGCGGGCCGCGTAGATCGCCGAGGCCGCGCCGGCCGGGCCACCGCCGACCACCAGGACATCGAAGGCGTCCTTGGTCTTGATCTTCTCGGCCTCGCGGGCCGCGGCGCCGGTGTCGAGCTTGGCCAGGATCTGCTCCAGGCTCATCCGGCCCTGGCCGAACGGCTGGCCGTTCAGCAGCACAGTCGGCACGGCCATGACCTGGCGCTGCTCGACCTCTTGCTGGAACAGGGCCCCGTCGATGGCGACGTGGGTGATGTTGGGGTTCAGGGCGGCCATGGTGTTGAGCGCCTGCACCACGTCGGGGCAGTTCTGGCAGCTCTGCGAGAAATAGGTCTCGAAGCGGAACTCGCCCTCCAGGGCGCGGACCTGGTCGAGCACCTCGGCGTCGAACTTCGGCGGGTGGCCGCCGACATGCAGCAGGGCCAGCACCAGCGAGGTGAACTCGTGGCCCAGGGGCAGGCCGGCGAAGCGGACGCTGGCGTCTCCCGTTTCGCGCTCGATGGCGAAGGACGGCGTGCGGGCGTCGGCGCGGCGCGACAGGCTGACCTTGTCCGAGGCGGCGACGACGTCTTCCAGCAGGTCGAGCATTTCGCGGGACTTGGGACCGTCGTCGAGCGCGGCGACCAGCGTGATCGGCTGGCGCAGATGGCCCAGATAGGCCTTCAGCTGGTCCTTCAGGTCGGCGTCCAACATGACGTGCTCCAATGCGTGGCGTCGCCTCGAACGGGGAGGAGGGCGGCGCGAATTTCAAAGGGGGGTGCGTTCCCCCGGCTTCGCGGGCTGGCGAAACCGGGGGAACGCGGGCCGGACTAGATCTTGCCGACCAGTTCCAGCGACGGCTTCAGGGTCTTTTCGCCTTCTTCCCACTTGGCGGGGCAGACTTCGCCGGGGTGGGCGGCGACGTACTGGGCGGCCTTGACCTTGCGCAGCAGTTCGAGGGCGTCGCGGCCGATGCCGCCGGCGGTGATCTCGACGATCTGGATCTTGCCGTCCGGATCGATCACGAAGGTGCCGCGGTCGGCCAGGCCGACTTCCTCGATCATCACGTCGAAGTTGCGGCTGATCGTGCCGGTCGGGTCGCCGACCATGGTGTACTGGATCTTGCCGACGGCTTCCGAGGTGTCGTGCCAGGCCTTGTGGGCGAAGTGGGTGTCGGTCGACACCGAATAGATCTCGACGCCGAGCTTCTGGAATTCGGCGTAATTGTCAGCCAGGTCTTCCAGTTCCGTCGGGCAGACGAACGTGAAGTCGGCCGGGTAGAAGAACACGACCGACCACTTGCCCTTCAGGTCGGCGTCGCTGACGGTGATGAACTTGCCGTTCTTGAGGGCTTCGGCCGTGAAGGGTTTGATGGCGGTGTTGATCAAGGACATGGAGTGCTCCTGCTGAATTGCGGGAGCATCCATACGGAGCGGATCGAGATAGGGCCAATCGATTAATTTATGGTCGGCGATAGGGTCGATCTATGGACACGCTGTCGGCGGTTCTTATATGGAACCCATGCTCCCCACCCTGCGCCAGCTGCAGTATCTGAAGCTCTTGTCCGAGCACGGCTCGTTCAGCCGGGCGGCCGAGGCCTGCCACGTCACCCAGCCCACCCTGTCGGCCGGGATCCAGGAACTGGAGAAGATTCTCGGCGCGCCGGTGGTCGACCGGGCCCGCTCGGGCGTGATCCTGACCGCCGCCGGCCAGGAGGCCGTGCGCCGGGCCGAGGCGATCCTGGCCCAGGCCGAGGACCTGGTGCAGGCGGCGCGCGGCGCGGGCCAGCCCCTGGCCGGGCGCTTCCGCCTGGGGGTGATCCCCACCGTCGCCCCCTATCTGCTGCCGCGCGCCCTGCCGGTGCTGCGCGACCGCTTCCCCAAGCTGCGGCTCTATCTGCGCGAGGACCTGACCCACCGGCTGATCGCCTCGCTGAAGTCGGGCGCCCTGGACGCGGCCCTGATCGCCCTGCCCTACGACATGACCGGCCTGGACTGGGCCCATGTCGAGGACGACGAACTGCTGGCCGCCGCGCCCGCCAACCACCGCATGGCGGCCTTCGAGCGGGTCGATCCCGAGAGCCTGCGCGGCGACGACATGATCCTGCTGGAAGACGGCCACTGCCTGCGTGACCACGCCCTGGCCGCCTGCGGGCTGGAGCCGCCGCCCCGTCATGGCGGCATGGGGATCGGCGAGGAGGAGAGTTTCGCGGCCACCTCGCTGCCCACCCTGGTGCAGATGATCGGCTCGGGCCTGGGCGTGTCGTTCCTGCCGTCGATGGCGGTGGCGGCCGGCCTGACCCAGAACGCGCCGGTGACCATCCGCCCGCTGGACTCCGCCCATTCCAGCCGCGAGATCGTGGTCGCCTGGCGCAACGGCTCCAGCCGGAGCGCCGAGGGACGGCTTCTGGCGCAAACCCTGCGCGACCTGCCGCCCGCCGCCCTGTCCTCCCGCCACTAGAAAGGTCTCGACCATGCGTCTCCTCGGCATCGACCACGTCGTCCTGCGCGTCCTCGACCCGGCGGTGATGGAGCGCTTCTATGTCGAGGTCCTGGGCTGCGCGGTCGAGCGCCGGCAGGACGAGATCGGCCTGCTGCAATTGCGGGCGGGGGCCCAACTGATCGACCTCGTCGACGTGGCCGGCCGACTGGGCCGGGCGGGCGGGGCGGGGCCCGGCGAGGGGGGCCGCAACATGGATCACCTCTGCCTGCGGGTCATCGATTTCGAAGTCGAGGCGGTTCGCGCCCATCTCGAGGCCCAGGGCGTCAAGGTCGGCGACGTGGGCCTACGCTATGGCTCGACGGGCGAGGCGGTCTCGCTCTACCTGTCCGACCCCGAAGGCAACGGCCTGGAGCTGCGCGCCTAAAGCGTTTTCGAGCGAAGTGGATACCGGTTCGCGTGAAGAAAACGCGCCAAGACAAAAGGCTAGAGCGCCCGGCCTGATGCCATCAGGTCGGGAAACGCTCCAGGGTGTTTTCGGCGATCGCCGCCGCGCTTTCGCCACGACCCATGGCCACCTATTGTTGCAAGGCGAAGCAGGCGAGGACCTCCCGACGATGCGATCTCTGTTGGCGTTGAGCACCGTCGCCGCCCTGGCCCTGGCCTCCGCCGCCCACGCCCAGGCCACGCCTCCCGCCCCGCCCCAGACCGTCGAGCTGTTCCCCGCCGATCCCGGCAGCGCCGTGGTCGAGGAGCTGTTGGTGGTCGCCCGGCCGCCCGGCCCGGCCCTGTGGCTGGTCGAGAAGGGCGGCGCTAAGCTCTATGTCCTCGGCTCGGCCCCGCCCCTGCCCCACCAGCTGAAATGGGACAGCCCCCGGCTCGACCGCGCCCTGGGCGAGGCCAGCCTGGTGCTGGTGCCGCCCGAGGCCTCGGTCGGCCCGCTGCAGATCACCAAGTTCGTGCTGACCGGCGGCGGCGGCGTGCGCCAGGGCATCGGCAAGAAGCTGGAAAACCGCCTGCCGCCGGACCTGCTG
The DNA here is from genome assembly GCF_000281955.1 of Caulobacter sp. AP07. Taxonomy (GTDB): domain Bacteria; phylum Pseudomonadota; class Alphaproteobacteria; order Caulobacterales; family Caulobacteraceae; genus Caulobacter. The sequence continues at coordinate 19,125 of NZ_AKKF01000013.1, forward strand.
GCCCGGTTCGTCAGCGCCCGCGAGCGCGCCCAGCGCACGGCCGTTCCGTACAAGGACTGGAAGCCGGCCGTGGCGGGCTTCATCCTGCTGTCGGACTTCCGCCAGGCCGCCGGCCTGTCCGAGGCCAAGCCGGTCAGCACCGTCGAGCGCATGGCCAAGGCCAAGGGCGTCAAGGTCAAGGCGATGAGCCAGTATCGCCTGGGTCCGGTGCTGGCCAGCGCCGGCAAGCTGTCGGACGAGGCCAACCTGGCCTGCCTGCGCGACACCCTGACCGAGCTGGAATATGACGGCGAGCATCCCACCGACATCGGGACCGACTGGGCCAACGGTGACCTGGCCAGCGTGCGGGCCCGCTATTCGACCTCCGCCGCCCAGCGCTGCCTGCTGCGCGCCCCCGGCGGCGCGGGCCTGCTGGCCGAGCAGATCGGCCAGTCGGCCGCCGCCTTGAACGAGGCCCTCGACCGCCCCGGCGTGACGATCGCGGTCGTGGATCTGGCCTTCCTGCTGCCGGCCAACGGCGTGCTCGACCGCCTGAAGGCCTCGGGCGCCCAGGTGACCTCGCCGGCCAGCTGATGATCGGTTCCCCGGCTGGGGACAGGCCCATGGGCCTGTCCCCACGTGTGTGAAACCGGAGCGCCCCCGGGGATGAAGGACGCTCCGGCCCCGAGGCTCAGTAGGTCAGATTGCCGTTGTTGTTGCCGATGTTGTTCAGCGGCAGGCTGGTGGCGTTGCTGCCGCCGCCGGAGTTGCGGCACAGGGCCGACAGGGTGGCGCCCTGGGCGTTGGCGGTGACCTGGATGTTGCCGCAGCTCTTCTGGAAGGTGCTGGCCCCGCCGCTCTGCACCAGGTTGCCGTTGTTGTTGCCGATGCCCGTCAGGGTCAGCGACGTGCCGTTGGCCGAACCGTCGGCCCGCAGGCACATGGCGTTCAGCACCGCCTGGCTGGCGGCGTTATAGGCGAAGGTAAAGTTGGAACAGGTGTTCTGGAAGCCGCTGGCCGCCGCCGCCGGCGCCGCGGCGCCCAGCACCACGGCGGAACCGAGACCCGCCAGGACCATGGCCGCTGCTCCGGCCAGATTGAACAACTTGGACATCAATGCCTCCCTTTTGTTGACCGCTTCTGCGGCTACGCGCATGACGCGCTGTTGGAATTTAACACAACCTATAAGAGTCACAACACGCACCGACAACCGCCATCCAGCTCCATCCCGGCTGGGTATTTTGACTCTCCGCCCCTTTGCGTGCATAAGCGCGCGCTTCCGGCGCTTCATCAGCAGCGCCTCTACCGTCACGACCCCGGCCTGCTAGCGCAGGATCCATCCGGACGAGGCCGGTGAGGACCCCCATCGACGTGATCGTCCATGGGGGCTGATCGCGTTTGGGTCTTGGTTTCGGTTCAGGGTTCGACATGTTCGACGGCCTTACAGAGCGGCTCTCCAGCGTCTTCGACCGTCTCGGCGGTCGCGGTGTGCTGTCCGAAAAGGACATCGACGAGGCGCTGCGCGAGGTCCGCGTCGCCCTGCTCGAGGCCGACGTCGCCCTGCCGGTGGTCAAGGACTTCATCACCAAGGCCAAGGAAGCCGCTTCGGGCGAAGCGGTGATCCGGTCCGTGAAGCCGGCCGACCAGGTGGTCAAGATCGTCTATGACGGCCTGGTCGACATGCTGGGCGGCGAGGTCCCCACCAGCCTGAACCTGGCGCTGAACCCGCCGTCGGTGATCCTGATGGCCGGCCTGCAGGGCTCGGGCAAGACCACCACCACCGGCAAGCTGGCCCTGCGGCTGAACAAGGTCGAGCGCAAGAAGGTGCTGGTCGCCTCGCTCGACACCCGCCGGCCCGCCGCCATGGAACAGCTGGCCATGCTGGCCAAACAGGTCGAGGTCGAGAGCCTGCCGATCGTCGCCGGCCAGAGCGCCGCCGACATCGCCCGCCGCGCCCTGACCGCCGCCAAGCTGGGCGGCTACGACGTCCTGATCCTCGACACCGCCGGCCGCACCACCCTGGACGAGGCGATGATGAGCGAGGCGGCGGAAATCGCCCGCATCGCCACGCCGTCCGAGACCATCCTGGTCGCCGACAGCCTGACCGGCCAGGACGCGGTGCGCACGGCGAAAGCCTTCCACGAGCGCCTGCCGCTGACCGGCCTGATCCTGACCCGCGCCGACGGCGACGGCCGCGGCGGCGCGGCGCTGTCGATGCGCCACGTCACCGGCCTGCCGATCAAGTTCCTCGGGGCCGGCGAGAAGGTCGACGCGCTGGACGTGTTCGACGCCCGCCGCGTGGCTGGCCGCATCCTGGGACAGGGTGACGTCGTCGCCCTGGTCGAGAAGGCCGCCCAGGACCTCGACCATGCCGAAGCCGAGCGCATGGCCAAGAAGCTGGCCAAGGGCCAGTTCGACCTCAACGACCTGGCGGCCCAGCTCTCGCAGATGCAGAAGATGGGCGGCATGCAAGGCATCATGGGCCTGCTGCCCGGCGTGCAGAAGGTCAAGAAGCAGATCGCCGAGAGCGGCGTCGACGACAGCGTGTTCCGCCGCCAGCAGGCGATCATCGGCTCGATGACCAAGCTGGAGCGCAAGAAGCCCGACATCCTGGCCGCCTCGCGCAAGCGCCGCATCGCCGCCGGGGCCGGGGTCGACGTGGCCGAGGTCAACCGCCTGCTCAAGCAGCACCGCCAGATGGCCGACATGTTCAAGGCCATGAGCAAGGACGGCGGCAAGAGCATGGCCCGGATGGCCGGCATGCTCGGCGGCGGCGACATGGCCAAGCTCAAGGCGATGGGCGGCGGCAAGGTCGCCCAGCCCGACCAGAATTCCGCGGGGGGCCTCGGCGGCCTTCCGGGGCTCCCCGGTCTTCCGGGATCCGGGGGCGGCGGCGACGCCAAGCCCAACCTCCTGTCCGGTCTGGGCGGCCTGCCCCCCGGCTTCAACCCGTTCAAGAAATAGAACTCAGAACCAAGGACTACCGATATGCTGAAGATCCGTCTCGCCCGTGGCGGCGCCAAGAAGCGCCCCTACTACTCGATCGTCGTCGCCGACAGCCACTCGCCCCGCGACGGCCGCTTCATCGAGAAGGTCGGCACCTACAACCCGCTGCTCAAGAAGGACGACGCCTCGCGCGTGACCCTGAAGGTCGAGTCCATCGAAGCCTGGCTCAAGAAGGGCGCCCAGCCGACCGACCGCGTCGCGCGCTTCCTGGCGACCGCCGGCTTGGTCCAGTGGACGCACGGCAACAACCCCGAGAAGGGCAAGCCGGGCAAGAAGGCCCAGGAACGTGACGCCGAGCGCACCCAGCGCGACGCCGACCGCGTGGCCGCCGAAGCCCAGGCCAAGGAAGACGCCAAGGCCGCTGCCGCCGCCGCCGCCGAAGCGGCCGCCGCTGCTGCGGCTGAAGCCGCCGCCGCTCCGGCTCCCGAGCCGGAAGTCGTCGCCGAGGAAGCCCCGGCCGCCGAAGAGGCTCCGGCCGCTGAAGAAGCCCCGGCTTCGGAAGAAACCACCGAAGGCTAGGGCTTTCGGAAGCGCCGTCGCCGGGCCTCACCGCCTGGCGACGGCGTTTTCTTTCGCGCGCTCCGCATGACCCAGCCCCCCGCCCAGAGCCTGATCCTCGTCGGCCGCGTCGCCGGCGCCTTCGGCGTGCGCGGCGAGCTGCGAATTTCCACCTATACCGAAGACCCCCTGACCCTGACCCGGTTCAAGGCCCTGACCCGCCAGGACGGCTCGCCGGCCCTGACGGTGACGACGGCCCGCGTGGTCAAGGACGGCGTCGTCGCCCGCTGCGCCGGGGTCGACACCAAGGAGGCCGCCGACGCCCTGCGTGGCCTGCGCCTCTATGTCCCCCGCGCCGCCCTGCCCGAGCCGGACGAGGACGAGTTCTACCTGGCCGACCTGATCGGCCTGCCGGTGCGCCATGTCACCACCGACGAGCTGCTGGGCAAGATCAAGAGCGTCCAGAACTTCGGCGCCGACGACCTGCTCGAGATCGAACCGGCCCTGGGCGGCCAGACCTGGTACCTGCCCTTCACCCGCGCCGCCGTGCCGGAAGTGAAGATCGCCGACGGCGTGGTGCTGGCCGATCCGCCGGCGATGGTCGGCGAGCCGGAAGGTCCGGCGGAAGACGAAGACGACGCCGAACGGCACTACGACTGACGAGAATCTTGTCCCTCCCCACAAGGGGGAGGGAAGAAACAATACCTACTTCCGCACCCGCATCAGGCATTCCTGCGCCACCGACGCCACCAGCTGGCCGTCGCGGCTGAACATCTGGCCGCGCACCAGGCCGCGGCCCTGCGAGGCCGAGGGGCTGTCCTGGGCGAACAGGGTCCAGTCGTTGAAGTTGAACGGATGGTGGAACCACATGGCGTGGTCCAGGCTGGCGGCCTGCAGGCCGGGCGTGGTCCAGATCAGGCCGTGCGGCCGCAAGGCGCTTTCCATGAAGGCCATGTCCGAGGCGTAGGCCAGGGCGGCCTGCTGCAGGCGCACGTCGTCGCCGAGCGGGGCCTTGGCCCGCATCCAGACCTCCTTGGTCGAGGACTTCGGCGTCGGCTTGGTCGGGTGCTGCGGATCGACCCAGCGCAGGTCGATCGGCCGCGGATATTCGGCCATCTTCACGAACCGGGGGTGCACGTCCTCGCCCAGCGAGCGCAGGTACTCCGCCTCGGTCGGCAGGGATTCCGGATCGACGGCCGACGGCATCGGCGCCTGGTGCTCCAGGCCTTCCTCCGGGGTCTGGAACGAGCAGGCCAGATTGAAGATCTGCTCGCCGTGCTGGATCGCCGCCACCCGGCGGGTGGTGAAGGTGCCGCCGTCGCGGGCCCGCTCGACCTCGTAGAGCACCGGGGCGTTCACATCGCCGGGCCGGATGAAATAGGCGTGCAGCGAGTGGCAGACCCGTTCGGGCACGGTCCGGTAGGCCGCCATCAGCGCCTGGGCGATGACCAGGCCGCCAAAGATGCGAGGGAAGCCGTCATTGGGGCTGATCCCACGGAACAGGTTCACCTCGATGGCTTCGAGGGCGAGGATGTCGGCGAGGTTTTCGGGCGTGCGCATGGCGGTTCGTTAAGCGCCAGCGGGCGGCGGGGCAAGTCGCGACCTTGCGTCAGGGCGATGCGCTCCCCATCGTTGCGCGATGGCCACGCCCTATCCGCCGCCCTTTCCGCCGATCGTCCACCACCCCGCCTTCCGCGCCGAGATGCCGGCCGGCCACCGCTTTCCGATGGACAAGTTCTCGCGCCTGGCCGCCGTGCTGGAAGCCGAGGGCGTCGCCGGTCCGGACGGTTTCATCCGCCCCGAGCCGATCGACCTGGACAGCCTGCTTCTCGTCCACGACGCGGCCTATGTGCGCGGGGTCGTCGAGCTGAGCCTGCCCGCCGACGTCGTGCGCCGCATCGGCATGCCCAACACCGAGTCGGTCGCCGCCCGGGCGAGAGCCGCGACCGGCGGCACCTTGGCGGCCGCGCGCCTGGCCCTGGAGCACGGAATCGCCTGCAACACCGCCGGCGGCAGCCACCACGCCCAGGCCGACACTGGAGCCGGCTTCTGCGTGTTCAACGACGTGGCGGTGGCGGCGCGGCGACTGCAGGCCGAGGGCGCGGTGCGCCAGGTGCTGGTCGTCGACCTCGACGTCCACCAGGGCGACGGCACGGCGCGGATCTTCGAGGGCGACCCGTCGGTCTTCACCTTCTCGATGCACGCCGAGAAGAACTTCCCGGCCCGCAAGGCGGTCAGCGACCTGGACATCGACCTGCCGGACGGCATGGGCGACGAGGCTTATCTGAAGGCGCTGTCCGGCGTCCTGCCGGAGTTGCTGGCGCGCGTGGCGCCCGATCTGGTGTTCTTCAACGCCGGGGTCGATCCGCACGCGGACGACCGGCTGGGGCGTCTGAGTTTGAGCGACGAGGGGCTCGCGCGGCGCGAGGCGTTCGTCCTGGGCTCATGTCTGGAAAGGGAGATCCCCGTGGCGGGGGTGATCGGCGGCGGATACGACGCCGACATCGATCGATTGGCGCATCGTCACGCCTTGCTCCACCGGGCGGCCCGCGAGGCTCTGAGAGCCTGAAGGGGACGCGATCCCGGTGAAGCTACGCGGCGATCACTCAGAAGCTCGTGGAGATGGAGCCGGCGATCACGACGAGGGGCAGAAGGGCCAGAACCAGGCTGGCGAAACCGGCGAAGCTGTTGGTGGTGAAGGTCATTGTCTTGGTTCCCTGTTGGTCCGGCGCGCCGTCCGCGTCCGGTGATCAGGGGTATAGGCCCGCGGGATGATGAACACCCGTTACCTTTGCGTCATGAAGCGTTTTTAAGAAACGTTATCTCGGAAACATCGCATTACATTGGTGTAATGTAGTCATTATTGGCCAGTTTCAGGGCATTTATCTCCTTCCACTCCCGCATCTCACCAACCGACGGCCGCCAGCGGGGGCTCGGGCGAAAAACGTCACCCGCCAACCACGACCTTTGCGATAGTTGTCCAGGATACGCCCTTATAGCTTGCCATCCTCAAGCCATCGCGATTAGCGTCGCGCGGGGACTTTGGGGGAGGCGACCATGCCCGGCATCACTTTCGACATCACCACGGACGGACCCGCGCAGAAGACCGGCACGCGGTGGAAAGCCCAGCGGAAGGGATCGGCGGACGCGCCGTTCGTCGTCGCCCAGACCGTGTCGTTCTCCGACGGCGACGGACCGCACAAGGGCCTCTACCAGACCCGGGTCCTGAACGAGATCCCGGCCCTCCGCTACGATCGCCATGCGTCGGAGGCCTTCCTGGGCCCCTGGGCGCATTTCATCTGGCCGACCGTGGTCGCGGAGTCCGGCGGGCATCACCTGCTGTTCAACACCTATGACCGGGCCCGCTTCACCTTCGGCTTCTACCAGCTGGCCGCCCACACCCCGGGCGACAACCTGATCCTGCTGTTCCGCGAACTGCTGACCCTGCCGACCGCGGCCAGCTACTTCCCCGACCTGTCGCTGAAGAACGGCAAGGTCCAGCGGACCGACGGCGCCAGCACCTTCTCGCTCGAGGCCATCACGGCGGTGCACCGCCCCAACGGCAAGGTTGAGGACCAGCTGTTCACCTTCATGACCTTCCTGAATCCCAACACCCTGGAGGCGGGGCCGACCGAGGCCACGAACGCGGCCAAGCTGATGCACTGGCTGTTGAACGACCCCAAGGCGGTGGAGGCCTCGATCCGCGTCGCCTTCGGGATCATGAAGGGCAAGATCGCCGCCGCGGCGACCACCTTCAAGCTGAAGGGCAAGGATCCCCGGCTGGCCATCTGGGTGTCGGACATCCGCCACCAGGGCCGGGGCGGCCCGGACGCGATCCGCGCGGCGCTCGCCCAGCCGACCCTGGCCGACCAGCTGACCGCCCTGTCGCTGATCGGCAGCGGCAACAAGGACTATGACGGCCGCCGCAAGACGGTGAAGGACAGGATCGCCGACCTGCAGACCGAAGGTGTCTTCGCCGGCGTCACCCTCGGCGACGCCAAGCTGCCGCTCTAGAGCCCCGACCTGATTGCATCAGGCCGCGTCTCTAGATTTTTGCTTTGGCGCATTTTCTTCACGCGAACCGGAAGCCACTTCGCTCGAAAACGCTTCTAGTCTTCCGCCGACGTCAGCAGGAAGTGGCCGCGCAGGGCGGCGATCGGCATGGCGCGCTGTTCCTGCCAGGCCTCGACATGGACGTTGGCGATCCGGCGGCCGACCTTCTTGATCTGGGCCCGGGCGAAGGTGGTCAGCGGACGGCCCGAGCGCAGGTACTCGATCGACACGTCGATGGTGCGCGGCTGGCGCTTCAGCGGCTCGGCCACCGACAGCTGGGCCAGGGCGGTCATCTCCATGAAGGCGCCCAGCACTCCGCCATGGATGGCCGGCAGCATGGGATTGCCGACGATGTGGTCGGAGAACGGCAGGATGGCGGTCATCTCGTCGCCGGCCAGCTCGGCCCGCATGCCGATGAAGCGGGCATAGGGGATCGACGACAGCATGGCGGTCAGGCGGTTGTCGGCGTCGCTCATGCCTTGTCCCCCTTGCGCGGCGGCTTGAAGTTGGCGCCCGGCTTCTTGCCGGCGCTGGAGTCGAGCATGAAGGCGGCCTGGGCGGCGGCGACCGGGTCGTCGGGGTCGTCCTCATAGGCCACGGCCCGGACGAAGGCCACCGAGCGGGTCACCTTGTAGCAATGGGCCCGGGCCAGCACGTCGCGCCCCGGCTGCGCCGGCCGCATGTAGTCGATCCGCAGGTCGAGCGTGGCGATCGAGGTCCATTCGCTCAGCGCCGCGTGCACCGCCTGGCCGCTGGCGTGGTCGAGCAGGGTGGTGACCACCCCGCCGGCGATCACCCCCGTCTCGGGGTCGCCGACGATCTCCGGTCGGTAGGGGACCTTGAGGATGGCGACCGCATTGCCGATCTCCAGGGTCTGGAACCCCAGGGCCCGCGCCTGCGGACTGCCCTCGTTCATGGTGTTGGCGATGAGGCGATGCTGTTCGTCGCTGCTGATATCGTGGCTCATGGGGATAGGTTTATAGCCAGCCGTGTCGCCATATCCACCGTGATGAAACCGCAAGACCTGCTCTGTCCGAAGCCCGGCGGTCTCTATTGCCCGCCCGGGGACTTCTACATCGACCCCAATCGCCCCGTGGACCGGGCGGTGATCACCCATGGCCACGCCGACCACGCGCGGGCCGGCCATGGCGGCGTGGCGGCGACGCCGGAGACCCTGGCGATCATGGCCGAGCGCTACGGCGAGGACTTCGCCGGCCGGCGCACGCCCCTCACCTATGGCGAAAGCTTCACCCGCGATGGCGTCGAGGTCTCCCTGGTCCCGGCCGGCCACGTGCTGGGCTCGGCCCAGGTGGTGGTGCGCTGGAAGGGCATGACCATCGTGGTGTCGGGCGACTACAAGCGCCGCCGCGACCCGACCTGCGCGGCCTTCGAGCCCGTGCCCTGCGACGTGTTCGTGACCGAGGCCACCTTCGGCCTGCCGGTCTTCCGCCACCCCGACGACGCCGGCGAGATCGCCGCCCTGCTGAAATCGGTCGAACAGTTCCCCGAGCGCTCGCACATCGTCGGGGCCTACGCCCTGGGCAAGGCCCAGCGGGTGATCAGGCTGCTGCGCGAGGCCGGCTGGGACAGGACGATCCACGTGCACGGGGCGATGGAGCGGCTGAACCGGCTGTACGAGCGCCATGGCGTCGACCTGGGACCTCTGGCGCCCGCGACCGCCGGGACGAAGAAGGACTTCGCGGGCGCGATCGTCGTCGCCCCGCCCTCGGCCCTGGCCGACCGCTGGTCGCGGCGCTTCCCCGACCCCGTCGACTGCTTCGCCAGCGGCTGGATGCGGGTGCGGGCCAGGGCGCGGCAGCGCGGCGTGGAACTGCCGCTGATCATCTCCGACCATGCCGACTGGGACGAGCTGACCGCCACCCTGGGCGAACTGCGGCCCGGCGAGGTGTGGATCACCCACGGTCGCGAGGAGGCCCTGGCGCGCTGGTGCGAGCTGGAGGGGATACCGGCGCGGGCCTTGCGGCTGGTGGGGTATGACGAGGACGAGGGGGAGTGAGTAGGATCAGCGAAACCCCCTCACACCACCTTGAACGTCGCCCGGGCCCGCGCCACCGGCTTGCCGTCGGCCCGCACCGTGGCCTCGGCGAAGCACAGGCTCTTGCCGGGCTTGATGAAGTCGGTGTCGAACTCCAGCCATTGGCCCAGCTTCGCCGCGCTCAGATAGTCGACGCCGAGCGAGACGGTGATGAAGCCGCCATACGCGATGCCCTCGCGCTTCAGGCGCACGCCGCAGGACAGGCCCATGGCGTTGTCGGCCAGGGCGGCGATCAGGCCGCCGTGCGGGTTTCCCCGGGAATTGGTGTGCGGTTCGCGCACCTCCACGGCCAGCACCCAGCGATCTTCGCGGACGTCGGCATAGATCGGCTCCCACGGCGTGGTCAGCGGGCTCCGGCGCGTGTGGGGCGCGAAGGGGGTCGGCGGTTGGAAGGTCATGGTCCGTCCTCTCCGGGCAAGTCAATTCAAACAGATGTTTGAATTGACCGCAAGGGAGAAGCCCATGCTAGCGTTCGCCACGAACGGGGGAGCGGCATGGCCAGGCGATCGAACGGCGCGTTGAAGCTCGACGACGACAAGGTGGTCGAGACCCTCGATCACCTGCGCGCCCGGGTCGCCGAGCGATTCCCGGCCTCGGGCCTGGCCGAGGTCTGCGGCCAGCTCACCGCCACCGCCCGGGTCACGGCCCAGCGCGCCCGGCGGCTGTCGCGGCCCTATCTGGGCCTGCGCGCCCTGGTGGCGGCGATCGTCGTCGGCGCGGTCGGGCTGGAGACGGCGCTGATCGCCCGGCTCGACTGGCTGGCCAGCCTGCGCGGCGCCAGCACCCTCAGCCTGGCCCAGGGACTGGAGCCGGCGGTCAATCTGGTGCTGCTGTCGGGCGCGGCCATCTGGTTCTTCGTGTCGCTGGAAGCGCGCTGGAAGCGCTCGCGCGTGCAGAAGGCCCTGCACGAACTGCGGTCGTTCGCCCACGTCATTGACATGCACCAGCTGACCAAGGACCCGACCCTGGTGCTGGGCCCGCGCACCGCCTCGTCGCCGGTTCGCGAGATGAACCGCTTCGAGCTGGCCCGCTATCTCGACTACTGCGCCGAGATGCTGGCCCTGACCGCCAAGCTGGCGGCGCTCTATGCCGGCGAGAGCAGCGACCCGGTGGTGATCGCCGCCGTCAACGACATCGAGACCCTGACCTCCGACCTCGGCCGCAAGATCTGGCAGAAGATCATGATCCTGGGCCAGCTGGACGAGACCCGGGCGTCCTGAGTCGGCCGCGCGAACACCAAGATTACACCTGTCAATTTTCTGCTGGCGCGAGACGCACGACCTGCTAGCGTGGCCTCAGGAACCGTAAGGGTGGAACCGTCATGCGTGCTGTCACTCTGGTGATCATGAGCGTCGTCCTGGCCGGCTGCAGCCGCATGAACGCGCCGGCCGAGAACTATTCCGACGCGGCCGTCATGATGGAGGCGCCGCCTGCCGTGGCCAAGGCGGCCAGCAGCTCAACGGCGCCGGTGACCCAGGACGCGCCGTCCACACCCTCCGGGCCGATGATCGCCTATGACTATACCGACACCATCTGGGCCCCGTCCGGACGGATCAAGGCGCTGATGGACGCTCACCAGCAGGCCTGCGTCGCGGCCGGACCCGCCGCCTGCCAGGTGATCGGCTCCAATCGCAGCGGCGCGGACGGCGGCGTGACGACGGCGATGCTGTCGCTGCGCGCCTCGCCGGCCTGGATCGCCAAGCTGCGCGGCGGCCTGGACGCCGACGCCAAGGCGGCCGGCGGGCGGGTCACCGCTTCCCAGGTCACCAGCGAGGACCTGACCCGCTCCATCGTCGACGGCGAGGCCCGGCTGCGCGCCCAGACCGCCCTGCGCGATCGCCTGCAAAAGCTGCTGGCCGAACGCCCGGGCAAACTGGCCGAACTGCTGGAAGTCGAACGCGAACTGGCGCGCGTGCAGGGCGAAATTGACTCCGCCGTGTCCACCTTGGCCGTGATGAAGACCCGGGTGGCGACCTCGGCCCTGACCTTGAACTACGAATCCGGCGCGGTGACGCGGCCCACCGGCGCCTGGGCGCCCCTGGCCCAGGCCTTCGCCGATGTCGGCGCGATCCTGGCCCGGTCTTTGGCCGGCCTGGTGCTGTTCATCGCCTGGGCCGCGCCCTGGATTCTGGTGCTCGGTCTGCTGATCTGGGCGCTGCGCAAGCGTCTGCCCCGCCTGGGTCGCAAACCTCCGAAAACCCCGGACTAGCACCAAGCGCCTCTCGCGCGTTGAATGGCGACCATGCGCGCCTTCGCCCATCTTCTCGACCGGCTGTCCCTGACGAGCGCGCGCAACGCCAAGCTCACCCTGATCAAGGATTTCCTGCGCGAGACCCCCGACCCCGAGCGCGGCTGGGTGCTGGCCGCCCTGACCGGGGCCCTGTCGTTCAGCGCCGCCAAGCCGGCCTTCATCCGCAAGGCGGTCGAAGCGCGGATGGACGCCCAGCTGTTCGCCTGGTCCTACGACTATGTCGGCGACCTGGCCGAGACCGTCGCCCTGGTCTGGCCGGCCAGGCCCGGCGCCAACCGCGAGCCGGACCTGTCGGAGGTGGTCGAGGCCCTGCGCGCCGCCTCGCGGACCGAGGTCCAGCGGCTGATCGAGGGCTGGCTCGACGCCCTGGACCCCGACGGTCGCTGGGCGCTACTGAAGCTGATGACCGGCGGCCTGCGGGTCGGCGTGTCGGCGCGCCTGGCCAAGCAGGCCTGCGCCGACTTCGGCGGGGTCGAGATCGGCCAGGTCGAGGAGGTCTGGCACGCCATGACCCCGCCCTATGGCGACCTGTTCGCCTGGCTGGAGGGGCGCTCGGCGCAGCCCTCGCCCGACGCGCCGGGGCGCTTCCGGCCGGTGATGCTGGCCCAGGCCATCGACGAGGCGGCGGATTTCGCCAGGCTCGACCCGGCCGATTACGCCGCCGAGTGGAAATGGGACGGCATCCGCGTCCAGGCGGTCAGCGAGCGCGGTACGAGACGGCTCTACACCCGTACCGGTGACGACATCTCGGCGACCTTTCCCGACGTGCTGGACGCCCTGACCTTCGAAGGCGCGATCGACGGCGAGCTGCTGGTCATGCGCGACGGCGCGGTGGCCAGTTTCGGCGACCTGCAACAGCGGCTGAACCGCAAGACCGTCGACGCCAGGCAGCTGTCGGCCTTCCCGGCCGGGATCCGCGCCTACGACCTGTTGCTGGACGGCGAGACCGACCTGCGCGGCCTGCCCTTCGCCGAGCGCCGCCAACGGCTGGAAGCCTTCGTCGCCCAAATTCCGACTGGGGGGGCCGCCAGCCCGCGCATCGACCTGTCGCCGATCCAGCCCTTCACCGCCTGGGAGGACCTGGCCGCCCTGCGCGCCCAGCCCCCCGAAGGCGATCCCGCCGTCGCCGAGGGACTGATGCTCAAGCGCTGGGACAGCGTCTACGAACCCGGCCGCCCCAAGGGGCCATGGTTCAAGTGGAAGCGCGACCCGCGCCTGATCGACGCGGTGCTGATGTACGCCCAGCGCGGCCACGGCAAGCGGTCCAGCTTCTATTCCGACTACACCTTCGGCGTCTGGCAGGAAGATGAAACCGGAGGCCGGCGCCTGACCCCGGTCGGCAAGGCCTATTTCGGCTTCACCGACGAGGAGCTGAAGCGGATCGACAGGTTCGTCCGCGACCACACCGTCGAGCGCTTCGGCCCGGTGCGGTCGGTGCGCGCCGACGGGGACTTCGGCCTGGTGTTCGAGGTGGCGTTCGAGGGACTGCAGCGCTCGACCCGGCACAAGTCCGGCGTGGCCATGCGCTTTCCGCGCATCAACCGCATCCGCTGGGACAAGCCGTCACGCGAGGCCGACGAGCTGGCGACCCTGGAGCGGATGCTGGACGGCTAGTGGCCCAGGCCCGCGCCCTCCGCCACCGGGCCGGCTCCGGCATGGAACATCCGGCCCTTCTCGGTGGCCAGCACGGCCAGCAGGCCGGCGACGCCGAAGCCGGCGAAGCCCAGGGTCAGGGGCACGGTCGTGCCGTCGAACAGCTGGCCGATCCAGAAGCCGAACAGCGCCCCGCCGATGGTGGTGATGAAGCCCTGCACCGAGGCCGCGGTGCCGGCCAGGTGGCCCAGCGGCTCCATGGCGATCGAGCCGAAGTTCGACATCACCAGGCCAAAGCAGAACATCATCCCCGCCTGCAGCAGCGAGAAGGTCCACAGCGTCTCGTGGCCGCTCAGGGCCACCAGGGCGTGGACCACCGCGAAGGCGATGTAGCCGACCAGGGCGGTGTGCGAGACCAGCCGCATGCCCAGCCTGTCGACGATGCGGGCGTTGATCAGCGACGCGACGGCGATGCCCCCGGCGATCCCCGCGAAGATCAGGGGGAACGCCTTGCCCGCCCCCAGCACGTCGACGAACACCTGCTGGGCCGAGTTGAGGAAGCCGAACAGCCCGCCCAGCACCAGGGTGGAAGCGATCGTGTAGCCGACGGCCACGCGGTTGGTCAGGCACTCCCTGAAGGCCGCCAGCACCGGGGCGGGCGTCAGGGGCACGCGGTCCTCGGGATGCAGGGTCTCGGGCAGCTTGACCGCCGACCAGACGATCACCGCCAGGCCGAAGATCGACAGGACGCCGAACACCCACGGCCAGGGCGCGACCAGCAGGATGGCCTGGCCCACCGACGGCGCGATGATCGGCACGCCCAGGAAGACGATGAACGACAGCGACATCACCCGGGCCATCTGCCGGCCGCTGTAGCAGTCGCGGACGATCGACACCGACAGCACCCGCGTCGCCGCCGCCCCGACCCCGCACAGGGCGCGGGCGGTCAGCAGCATCTCGAACGAGGTGGCGAAGGCGCAGGCGGCGGCGAACACCACATAGATCGCCAGGCCGACCAGCAGCACCGGCTTGCGTCCGAAACGGTCGGCCAGCGAACCATAGACGATCTGGGCCGCGCCGAAGCCCAGCAGATAGGCGGTCAGGATCCACTGCCGCTCGTTGTCGGTCGCCACGCCCAGGGCGTCGCCGATCTGCGGCATGGCCGGCAGCATCGAGTCGATGGCCAGGGCGTTGGTGGCCATCATCGCCGCGATCAGGGCGACGAACTGGCCGAAACCCATGCCGGGATGGGGTCCGGGACGGGCGACGGCTGAAGTGGAGGACATGACGCTCTTTCGCTGGCCGGAAACGCCGAAGCGCCGGCGGGCGCGAGACGCGATGGCCGCCATATAGGCGGCCGTCGCGCGTGCGCCAAACGCCGTGTCGGTTCTAGGTCCCCATCAGGAACTGGATGCTGACCGTTTGGTCGTCGCCGACCTTCGAGGCCGCCTCCTGCGACTGGCCGACGCTGGCCACCCGCAGCAGGGGCTGGGAGCCCGCCTGGCCGACCGGGGCGTTGCGCAGGGCCGCCAGCAGGGGCTGGGCGGCGGTCAGGCCCTGGTGGAAGGCGGCGGCGCGTTGCAGGGCCAGGCTGGCGGCCCGTTGCCCTTCGGGCGTGAAGGCGTCGAGATTGGTCTGGCTGACCACATTGACCATCGCCAGCTTGGATCCGCCGGCCTCGCAGCCGGTCCCGGCCGGCGCGCCATAGCCCAGGCAGGGCAGGCGCCGCGCCAGGGTCTGGGCGACCTGCCCGGCGATCCGTTGGCCGTCCGGCGACAGGGTGGCCGAACCGGCCAGGAACAGCTGGTCGGCCTTGAAGGCCAGGGTTCCGTTCGAGGGGTCGCCGTTGATCGGCGCGCCGGCGTCGCGCAGGTCGGCCTCGAGCTGGTCCATCAGCAGCCGCTGGGCGTCCGCGGTCGACACGCTCTGGGTCGGAACCTTGGACGGCGGCGCGAAGGAGAAGCAGCGGCGCTCGCCCGCGGCCCCGCCGCCAGTCTCGCTGAGCACCGTTTCCGGCACGCACAGCACCCGCGCCTGGTAGTCGACCTCCAGGTCGGCCTGGCGCCGCGTCAGGTTGGCGGCGGTCTGCAACAGGGCGGCCGTTTCCGGCTGCTTGGCGCTGGTCAGCCTGGTGGTGGCCGAGCGAAACTCGAAGGCGAAGTAGCTGAGCATGATGATGAAGATGAAGATCACCCCGACCATCATGTCGGTCATCGACACGTAGTAGCTCTCGCCCTCCTCGACATCGACCGTGCGGCCGCGCTTGCGGCGCATCAGGCCACGCCCGTCCGCGGCAGGGCCGGCGCCGAAGTGCGGCTCAGGGCCGCCTCGATCCGGGCCAGGGTGGCCAGTTGCTCCAGCATCACCTTCTCGGGCGGCGCGAAGCGGACACAGGCGTCAAGCAGGGCGAAGAAATGGGCCTCCAGCCCCTCGATCACATGGCGACGCCGGCGCGCGGCCAGGCGCAGGATGATCGAGGCCAGAACCCCGGCGATCGAGGTCCAGAACTTGGTGGCGGCGATGGTCAGCAGGTTGACCAGGGCGCCCTGCATCGCCGCGCCGCCGCCGGGGCCCATGGCCGAGGTGGCTTCGGTCAGCGCCGCGACGATGCCCATGAAGGTGATGACCAGGCCGATGGCGACCATGATATTGGCCCACCATTCCAAGGTTCGGGCCGGCGCGTCGGAATGGTCGAAGGCGTCGGCCGCGTGGATCGCCGCCGCCAGCCGGCCGTCGTCGGTGGACGTCAGCTGGCTGCGGTAATGCGCCCAGCCCAATTCCAACACGGGGTTGGCGACGCTGCTGAAACGCTTGTCGATCGCGTCGAAGGCCTCGGAAAAGGCCTTCTGGCGATCACCGCGCAGATCCTCCAGCAGATCGGTGCGCCGGCGAAAATCCTGGCGCAGAGGGCTGTATTCGAAATGGCCCGACTGAAAGATCAGCCCGACAGCGAAGACGAGGATGGGGCCCGCCCTGTCCGACGCACCGC
>NZ_AKKF01000014.1 GCF_000281955.1 Caulobacter sp. AP07
GGGAGAGGGCTCTAGGATCGCGGCCGCCACGCCAGAATATCCGCGCTGCGCTCCACCCCGACCCGCGAACAGGTCGCCTTCAGCGAACACGCCCCGCAACGCGGCGCGTGATGGCCGCACAGCAGCTGTCCCAGGCCCTTCATCAGCCAGTGCAGCTCGTACAGGTCCTCGGCCGTCCAGCTGTCGGGAACCAGGTCCATCAGCGCCCGGTAGGCGTGGGCGGTGTCGTAGCTGGCCGGGATCAGGCCCAGCCGGCCGGCGACGCGGTGCACATGGGTGTCGACCACCAGGGCCCGCATGTTCAGGGGACTGAAGTTCAGCACCGAGGCGGCGACCTTGACGCCGACGCCGGGCAGGCCCTGCAGCCACCAGCGGGCGGAGTCCAGCTCCAGCTCGCTCAGATGGTCGAGCGACAGTTTCCAGCCGCTGCGCACCTGGATCAGGCGCAGGGCGTGCGGCAGGTGGCGGGCCTTGTCCTCGGGATAACTCACCTCCTTGATGAGCTCCAGCACCACGGCGTCCGGCGCCTCGGCCAGGTCTTCCCAGGTCGCGAAGCGGTCCTTCAGGCGGTGATAGGCCGCCCAGGACACCGCATCCTTGGTCCGGCCGCTGATCGCCGACTTGACCAGCTGCGACACCGGGTCGAGCCGCCTGGTCGGGCGCTGCGGCCCGAACGTCTTCAGCAGCGCGTCGCGCATGGCTTCGAGCGGGGAGGTCGAGAGGTCGAGGGAAAGCTGCATGGCGATTCTCGTTCCGGAACGTAACGAGAACATAGATAACGCGAAGGCGTTTGTCGAGTTATCCCCAGCTTGCGCCCAGAATCGGCGCCCGGAAGATCAGCGCCGGGGGTGGCTCAGCAGCACCGTGATCCGTCGCCGCAGACGCTGCAAAGCCACTTTCACCGGCGTGGGGGCCGGGACCGGGGCGGGGCGTTCCTCGGTCGGAAGTTCGACGCCGGCGAACCGGGCGATCAGGTCGCGCAGCTCCGGCTCCTGCACCGCCAGCGCAGCCTCGACCGGGTTCATCCAGCGCAGGACTCGCTGGCCCTTCTCGGGCCATGTCGGGTGCTCGCCGGTGACCTCCAGCGGATAGACGTCGACCGTGACGGGCCGCCCCACGCCGCTCTTCAGGCGCTTCAGATAGGGATAGTCGCCGATCGGCCGGTCGACGATGCGGCCGTCCAGGCCGGCTTCCTCGTAGGCTTCCTGGGCGGCGGCCAGGTGGTCGGCCTTGCCCCTCATCGGCCAGCCCTTGGGGATCACCCAGCGACGGGTCTCGCGGGACGAGACCAGCAGGATCTCCAGGCCGGCGCCATCCGCGCCGGGGGCGGCGCGCCAGGGCAGGGCGGCCACCTGGCGGCGCCGCTGTCCGGTCTTGCTTCCCCCTTGCTTGCCACCCGCCAGATCGCTCACTTCATCCAGAACCCTAGGTAATAGAAGGCCGCGGCCACCAGGCCGGCCGCGGGCAGGGTCACCACCCAGGCGGTGACGATGCTCTTGGCCACGCCCCAGCGGACGGCCGAAACCCGGCGCGAGGCGCCGACGCCGACAATAGCGCCCGTGATCGTGTGAGTCGTCGAGACCGGAACACCGATATGGGTCGCCAGGAACAGGGTGATCGCTCCGCCGGTTTCCGCGCAGAAGCCCTGCATCGGGGTCAGGCGGGTGATCTTGCTGCCCATGGTGTGAACGATGCGCCAGCCGCCGAACAGCGTGCCCAGCGCCATGGCCGCCTGGCAGGACAGCACCACCCACAGCGGGATCGTTCCCGGCGCGTTCGTCGCGCCGTGAGCATAGAGCAGGGCGGCGATGATGCCCATGGTCTTCTGGGCGTCGTTGCCGCCGTGGCCCAGCGAGTACATCGCCGCCGAGACGAACTGCAGCTTGCGGAACACCTTGTCGGCGAAGAACGGCGACGACTTCAGGAACGTCCACGAGACCAGCAGCACCAGCAGCAACGCCAGCAGGAAACCCACCAGCGGCGAGACGACGATCCCCGCCGCGGTCTTGCCCAGCCCCGCCCATTGCACCGCGCCGAAGCCGCCCACCGCGGCCACCGAGGCGCCGACCAGGCCGCCGATCAGGGCGTGGGAGCTGGAGGAGGGGATGCCGGCCCACCAGGTGATCAGGTTCCAGCTGATCGCCCCCATCAGGGCCGCGAAGATCAGCCGATCGCTGATGATGTGCGGGTCGATGATCCCAGAACCGACCATCTTGGCCACGTGCAGGCCGAAGAACAGGAAGGCGATGAAGTTGAAGAACGCCGCCCACAGCACCGCCCACCTGGCCGACAGCACCCGCGTCGAGACGATGGTGGCGATCGAGTTGGCGGCGTCGTGCAGGCCGTTGAGGAAGTCGAAGCCCAGGGCGACCACCACCAGGAAGACCAGGATGAGGAAGGTGGGGTCCACTAGACCTGCTCGATCACGATACCGCTGATGCGGTTGGCGACGTCCTCGAAGCGGTCGACCACCTTTTCCAGGTGGCTGTAGATGTCGACGCCGACGACGAAGGCCATCGGGTCGTCGGTGCGGTGGGCCAGGAACAGCGCCTTGCGGCCCTGGTCGTACATGTGGTCGGCCTGTTCCTCGATCTGCGTGACCCGCACGGCCAGCTCGGTCAGCCGGTGGGCGTTCTGGCGCATCTTGGGCAGCAGGGCCACGGCCTCGACGGTCAGTTCGGCGGCCTCGACGATGATCCGGGCCATTTCGCGCATCTGCGGCTCGAAGGTCTTGACCTCGAACAGGCTGACCACCTTGGCGGTCTTGCGCATCTGGTCGATGGCGTCGTCCAGCGAGGTGGTCAGGTCCTGGATGTCGCTGCGGTCGAACGGGGTGATGAAGCTGCGGCGGATGGCCTGCATCACCTGGCGGGTGATCTCGTCGGCCTCTTCCTCGTGCTGGTAGACGCGGGCGCTGGCCGCCTCGACGCCGTCGCCGCCTTCCAGCAGGTCGCGCAGGGCGTTGGCGCCGGCGACCAGGGTCTGGGCGTGTTGGGCGAACAGGTCGTAGAAGCGGTCTTCCTTGGGCATCACGGCCCGGAACAAACCCAGCATGGTCGCTTCATCCTCTGTTCGAAGCGTGGAAATCTCGCGCACGGTCCTTGTACGGAGGAACGCCGCCGCGCGGCGGAGCCGAACCACGGAAGCTGTTCGGGTTCAAGTCCTTGCATGACGGTTTTGTAACGACCGTGACCTCTGGGCGCCGGGCCCGAGCTTTGGCACTGTGCCGCCGCGGTCGATCAGGAGCAGCGCGATGGCGGTCGAACTCAAGGTGAACGGACAGGTCCATGCGGTGGACGCCGAGCCCGACACCCCGCTGCTGTGGGTGCTGCGCGACGTGCTGGGCCTGGTCGGGACCAAGTACGGCTGCGGCGTGGCCCAGTGCGGGGCCTGCACCGTGCACATCGACGGCGTGGCGATGCGCTCCTGCGTCACCTCCCTGGCCCGGGTGGGCGCCAAGGCGGTGACCACGATCGAGGGCGTCGGGGCCGGACCGGTCGGCGCCAAGGTGCAGCAGGCCTGGACGGCCATCGACGTACCGCAATGCGGCTACTGCCAGGCCGGCCAGATCATGTCGGCCACGGCCCTGCTGACCGCCGCGCCCAAGCCGACCGACGACGAGATCGACGCGGCGATGAACGGCAACATCTGCCGCTGCGCCACCTACATCCGCATCCGCAAGGCCATCAAGGTCGCCTCCGGCCAGGTGGAGGCGTGACCATGGACGCGACCTTCCCGCATAGCCCTTCGCGCCGCCTGTTCCTGAAGACCGGCGCGGCGGCCGGCGGCGGCCTGCTGCTGTCGTTCAACCTGCCGGCCGCCGGCCGGGCGGAGGGCGAGGCGACGGCCAATCCCTTCAGCGCCTTCGTCCGCATCGCGCCCGACGGCGTGGTGACCATCGCCGCCACCCGTCCGGAGATCGGTCAGGGGATCAAGACCTCGTCGCCGATGTTGATCGCCGAAGAACTGGACGCCGACTGGTCCAGGGTGCGGATCGAGCAGGCGCCGATCGACGCCAAGGTGTTCGGCGAGCAGTCGGCCGGCGGCAGCACCTCGACCCCGGACGACTGGACGCCGATGCGCCAGGTCGGCGCGGTCGGCCGCGCCTTGCTGATCCAGGCGGCCGCCCAGCGCTGGAAGACCCCAGCGGCGGGCCTGACCACCGAGCCGGGCTTCGTGGTCGACGCGGCCGGCAAGCGCCGGGCTTCCTACGGCGAGCTGGCCCAGGCCGCCGCCGGCCTGGCGGCGCCCGATCCCAAGACCCTGGTGCTCAAGGATCCCAAGACCTACCGCATCATCGGCAAGCCCCAGAAGCAGTCCGACACCCCGGCCATCGTCACCGGCAAGCCGCTGTACGGCATCGACGTGCGCGTGCCGGGCATGCTGTACGCCACCTTCCTCAAGGCCCCGGTGTTCGCCGCCAAGGTGGCCGAGGTCGACCTGGCGCCGGCCAAGGCGGTCAAGGGCGTGCGCCACGCCTTCGTGGTCGATGGCGGGACCGAGCTGGAAGGCCTGCTCGGCGGCGTGGTGGTGGTGGGCGACACCTGGTGGGCGGCGCGCAAGGGCCGCAACGCGCTGGAGGTCACCTGGGCCGATCACCCGACCAGCGCCCAGAGCAGCGCCGGCTTCGCCGCCCAGGCGGCCGCGCTGCACAAGCAGCCGCCGCACCGCAATGTCCGAACCGTCGGCGACGTCAAGGCCGCGCTCGGTGGCGCGGCCAAGGTGGTCCAGGCCGAGTACAGCTATCCGTTCAACGCCCACGCCACCCTGGAGCCGCAGAACTGCACGGCCAGCTTCAAGGACGGCAAGGTCGAGATCTGGGCTCCGGCCCAGAACCCCGAGGACGGCCGCGAGCTGGTGGCCAAGACCCTGGGGATCAAGCCCGACGACATCACCCTCCATTTCACCCGCAGCGGCGGCGGCTTCGGCCGGCGGCTGATGAACGACTTCATGGTCGAGGCGGCGTGGATCTCCAAGGTGGTCGGCGCGCCGGTCAAGCTGCTGTGGACCCGCGAGGACGACCTGCAGCACGACTTCTATCGCCCCGCCGGCTACCACAGCCTGACGGCCGGGCTGGACGCCAAGGGCGACCTAGTCGCCTGGCGCAACCACTTCGTCTCCTTCGGCGAAGGGGAGAAGTTCGTGCGGGCGGCGGGCATGAACGCCACCCAGTTCCCGTTCGGCGCCGTGCCCAACTACGCGCTGGACGTCTCGGTGATGCCGCTGGGCGTGCCGACCGGCTGGCTGCGGGCTCCGGGCAACAACGCCTATGGCTTCGTGCTCCAGGGCTTCACCGACGAGGTCGCCCATGCGGCCGGCCAGGACCCGGTGGCCTTCCGCCGCAGGCTGCTGGGCGAGCCGCGGCTGATCGGCGAGCCGGGCAAGGGCGACAGCTTCGACACCGGCCGCATGCGCGGCGTGCTCGACCTGGTCGCCGAGAAGTCGGGCTGGGGCCGCAAGACCGGCAAGGGCGTCGGCCTGGGCGTGGCCTGCCACTACAGCCATCGCGGCTATGTGGCGGTGGTCATGGAGGTGGCGGTGGCCGACGGCCAGGTCGAGGTGCGCAAGGCCTGGGCGGCGGTGGATGTCGGCCGGCAGATCGTCAACCCCAACGGGGCCGAGCAGCAGGTGCAGGGCTCGATCCTCGACGGCGTCGGCTCGGCCATGGGCCAGCAGATCACCATCGAGAACGGAGCGGCCACCCAGAGCAATTTCGGCGATTTCCCGATGCTGCGCTTCGCCGACGCGCCGGACGTCGAGGTGCATTTCCGCGTCACCGACCACGACCCGACGGGCCTGGGCGAACCGGCCCTGCCGCCCGCGCCGGCCGCCCTGGTCAACGCCATCTTCGCGGCGACCGGCAAGCGGATCCGCAGCCTGCCGATCGCCGGCCAACTGGCCTGAACGGCGGGCCGCGACACAACGCCCCAAGTCGAGTTTTACCGCTCGGCTCACCAGGGTCGGGGACGCGATCTTAACCAAATTTGGCGATGATAGCCTCGAACGAGGACCATCGCGTCATGGGCCAGCACGTCGAAACCTTGGTGATCGGGGCTGGACCCGCCGGCCTGACCGCCGCCTATGTCCTGGCCAAGGCCGGGCGCGACGTCACCGTGCTGGAGATGGACGGGCAGGTCGGCGGCCGCAGCCGCACGATCGTCCACGACGGCTTCCACATCGACCTGGACGGCGAGGCCTTCGAATCCGCGTCGCCCGGCGTGCGCGACCTGTGGTCCGAGCTGCTGCCGGACGGCTTCGTCGAGCAGCCGCGCACCACGCGAATCTATCACCGCGACCAGTTCTACGCCTATCCGCTGAAGACGCGGGAAGCCCTGGCCCACCTGGGCCTGCGCGGCGGCGCGGCGTGCCTGGCCTCTTTCGGCATGGCCAAGATTCGTCCGATCAAGGCGCCCAGGAGCTTCAGCGACGAGGTCCGCAACCGTGTCGGCGGCAAGTTGGCCGCGATGCTGTTCCGGCCCTTCGCCGAGAAGGTGTCGGGCCTGGTCAGCGACCAGATGCCGCCCGGTTGGCCCGGGGCGGCCAGGCCCTCGGCCAGCTTCCGCTATCCCCGCGACGGGGCGGGATCGCTGTGGCGGGCCTGCGCGGCGCGGATCGTCGACCTGGGTGGCGAGATCGGCCTGGACCGGCGCGTCGAGGAACTGCGGTTCGACCTCGCCGGCCAGCTTTGGACGGTTTCGGCCCGCGGGGCCGACGGCGCCTGCGAGACCTATACCGCCGACCAGGTGATCTCCACCGCGCCGCTGCGCGAGCTGGCCGTCGCGCTGCGGCCGACGCCGATCAGCCTCTTCCACGCCGGCGAGCTGATGTATCGCGACCAGATCACCGTCGCCTTGATCGGGCGTCCGCGCGAACCGCTGCGCGAGACGGCGATCGACGTCCACGACGCCGACCTGAAGGTCAGCCGGGTACAGAACTTCCGCGCCTGGTCGCCGGGTATGGCCCCGGCCGGCGATCTCAGCTGTATCGGCCTGGAATATTTCTGCTTCGAGGGCGATGGCCTGTGGACGGCCGGCGACGTCGAACTGATCAGCCTGGCCCGGCGCGAGGCGGCCGCGATGGGGCTGATGGACCGCGGCGCCGTCCAGGACGCCGTCGTCGTGCGCCAGCGCAAGGCGATCCCGATCGAGGACGAGGACTGCGCCGAGCATCGGGCGATGATCCGGCTGGACCTGAAGATGCAGTTCCCGACCCTGCACCTGGCCGGCCGCAACGGCCTGCACCGGGCGGGCGGCCGCGATCACGGCATGCTCAGCGGCCTGCTGACCGCCGAAAACATCCTGGCCGGCGAGGCGACCCACGACGTCTGGACGGCGCCGGTCGTCCGGGCGCCCAGCCGCAAGGCCGCCTAGCCCCCAACGTCCGAGGATGACGGGCCGTGGGGCGCGTCGCGGCGGCTTTCGGATCAAGCGACGAATCGTGCGACCGCTTCCGTCCCGGGACCCCTCGGCGACGTGTTTTTGGCCTCTGTGCTTGACAACGTTGTCACCGATGAGATGGATGTCCCGTCCCGCAACGACGGACAGGGGAGTGAAATCACATGGCAGGTATGGGCGCCGCCGCGCCGACGAGCGCGGCATCGGACGCATCGGGGGGCAAGTCGGGCGCGTTGCTGCCCTTCGTGATCTTGCTGTTCTTCGCCTGGGGCTTTTCGACCTGCCTGGTCGATCTGGTGGCCCCGGCCCTCAAGTCGCTGTTCTCGCTGACCAATTTCGAAGCCGGGCTGACCCAGTTCGCGTTCTTCATCGGCTATGCGGTGGTCTCGCTGCCGGCTAGCGCCCTGCTGGCCAAGCTGGGCTACCTGCGCACGGTGGTGGTCGGCCTGCTGGTCATGATGGTCGGTTGCCTGCTGTTCGCCCCGGCCGCCAACGCCGGCGTCTACTGGGGCTTCCTGGGCGCGCTGTTCGTGCTGGCCTCGGGCATCACCATCCTGCAGGTCGCGGCCAATCCGCTGGTGGCCATCCTCGGCAAGCCGGCGACCGCGTCCAGCCGCCTGACCTTCGCCCAGTTCCTCAACTCGTTCGGCACCTTCCTGGCTCCGTTCGTCGGCTCGGCGCTGATCCTCAGCCACATCGAGAAGGCGCCGCCCGCCGACACCCTGACGGCCGCCCAACTGGCCGTGGTCCGCCACGCCCAGGCCCATGCCGTCCAGACGCCGTACATGATCATCGCCGGCGTGCTGCTGGCCCTGGCCCTGCTGTTCTGGTTGCTGCGCAAGAACAGCAACGCCCCCGTCGCCGAGAAGGTGGTCGGGGTGGGCGAGATGCTGGGCATGCTCAAGCACAGGCGCCTGGCCTTCGCCGTGCTGTGCATCTTCCTCTATGTCGGCGCCGAGGTGTCGATCGGCACCTACATGACCAGCTATCTCAGCCAGCCCGACACCCTGGGCCTGACGCTGTCGAAGGCGGGCGGCATGGTGTCGTTCTACTGGGGCGGGGCCATGGTGGGCCGGCTGATCGGTTCGTTCGTGCTGGCCCGCGTGTCGCCGGGCAAGGTGCTGGCGTTCTGCGCCTTGGTCGTCGTCGGCCTGATCAGCGTCTCGGCCTTCACCCACGGCGTGTCAGCTGGCTACGCCCTGATCGCGGTGGGCCTGTTCAACTCGATCATGTTCCCGACCATCTTCACCCTGGGCATCGAGGGCATGGGCCATCGGACGCCCGCGGCCTCGGGTCTGCTGTGCATGGCGATCGTCGGCGGGGCCCTGATCCCGCCCGCGACCGGCTTCATCAGCGACCATATCGGCCTGGCCCTGGCCTTCCTGTTGCCGGCCGTCTGCTACCTGGTGATCGCCGCCTTCGGCTGGTCGGCCCGGGTCGCCGCGCCGGCCCTTCTCGAGGAGCCGGTGGCCGTCACCGTCCACTAGGGGGCGCGGCCTTCGGTCCAGGAACGAAAGCCCGGGCGTCTTCGGCGTCCGGGCTTTTTCGTGGTCCGTTCAAGAAAAAAGCGCCTCCGGTTGAGCCGAAGGCGCCGCTTCTCTATCGGTCGTGCGGGGCGTCAGAGAGCTTTGCGGCCGGTGAACGCGTGGTAGATGGCCAGAACGACCACCGCGCCGATTACCGAGACCAGCAGGCTGTAGAGGTTCAGTCCCGAAACGCCGCCAGCGCCGAACTGGCTGAACAGAAAGCCGCCGACCACGGCGCCGACGATCCCGAGCACCAGGTCCACCACCAGGCTGCCGCCGGTGCGGCTTACGAGCTTGCTGGCGATGAACCCGGCCACGAGGCCCAGCACGATCCACGCAAGAATAGACATGAACGCCTCCTTGGCATCTGAGGCGCGCCAATGGCGCGTCGATACAAAGAACGGCCCGCGCATAGACTTCGTTCCGACACGCTTGCGTGTTCGGACGAGTATGAGCGGCGAAGACTTTCAGGCGTTGGGCGCGATGCTTCCGACGAAGGTCAGCGCGATTTGCCGATCCGGGCCGCGACGGCGTCGACCAGCTTCTGGGCGGGGGCGCGACCCAATACGATGAAAACGCCCGAGCCGATGACGGCGCCGACGAGGAAGGACAGGCTCATGGGATTCCCGGGGAGTGGAGGCTGCGACTGATCCCCTTCTAAAGCCACCGAACCATGGCCACCATGTGACACGCCGACGCCGGGCGCCGTCTTGCGCGATCCGGACGATCCAGGTGCACTGAAGCGGCGTCGACGAATTCTGATTGGGCGTTTCCACCTGGCAGCGTCAGAAGCGAAGGCAAGAAGGTCCGCGCGGTCTTGCCCGGCGCGCGCCTTGAGGCGTTCATGCAGGGAGCCGCAATCGGCTCTCACGAGGGGATCGACATGGCCCAGGTCCAGGCGAAAGCCGCCAAGAGCCGGTTCATCGGCGGGTTCGGCGTCCAGGTGCTGATCGCCATGGCCGTCGGCCTGGGGCTGGGCCTGCTGGCCCGGTCGCTGGGACCGGCGGAAGGCCAGGCGGGCCATGGCCTGGCCGAGGCGCTGCGCCTGGTCGGTTCGATCTTCGTCCAGCTGCTGCGCACCCTGGTGCCGCCGCTGGTGTTCACCGCCATCGTCGCCAGCATCGCCAACCTGCGGGAGCTGCAGAACGCCGCGCGGCTGGTCTGGCGCACGTTGGCGTGGTTCGCGATCACCGCCCTGATCGCCGTGGCCATCGGCATCGCCCTGGGCCTGGTCCTGCGACCGGGCGACCACGCCGTCGTCGACCTGGCGACGGCGCACGCCCCGCGCACCACCGGTTCGTGGCTCGACTTCCTGACGGGCCTGGTTCCGTCCAACATCCTGGGCCTGCAAGCCTCGACCAAGATCGTCGACGGCGCGGCCACCACCACGACCTCGTTCAACGTGCTGCAGATCCTGGTCCTGGCCCTGGTGGCCGGGATCGCCGCCATCAAGGTCGGCCCGGCCGCGGAGGGCTTCCTGGCGTTCAACGCCTCGGCCCTGGCCGTGGTGCGCAAGGTGCTGTGGTGGGTGATCCGCCTGACCCCGATCGGCACCGTCGGCCTGCTGGGCAACGCCGTGGCGCAGTACGGCTGGACGACGCTGAGCCAGCTGGGGGCCTTCACCGCCGCCATCTATATCGGCCTGGCCCTGGTGCTGCTGGTGGTCTACCCGACGATCCTGGCGCTGCACGGCCTGAACCCGCTGCGGTTCTTCCAGGCAGCTTGGCCGGCCATCCAGCTGGGCTTCGTGTCGCGCTCGTCGGTCGGGACCCTGCCGGTCACCGAGAGCGTCACCGAGACCCGTCTGGGCGTGCCGCGCGCCTATGCCGCTTTCGCCGTGCCGCTGGGGGCGACCACCAAGATGGACGGCTGCGCGGCGATCTATCCGGCCGTGGCGGCGATCTTCATCGCCCAGTTCTATCACCTGCCGCTGAGCGTCACCGACTACGGCCTGATCGTCTTCGTCTCGGTGCTGGGCTCGGCGGCCACGGCCGGCCTGACCGGGGCGGTGGTGATGCTGACCCTGACGCTGTCGACCCTGGGCCTGCCGCTGGAAGGCGTCGGCCTGCTGCTGGCCATCGACCCGATCCTCGACATGGGCCGCACGGCGGTCAATGTCGCCGGCCAGGCCCTGGTGCCGACCATCGTGGCCAAGCGGGAGGGAATTCTGGATCTGGCGATCTACAACGCCCCGCCGCGCGAGGTGGGGGTGGATGACGAGGTTGTGGCGGCGGCTTAGGCCGACGACCAAACCAACCCACACCCGTCATCCCCCGCTTTATGCGGGGGACCCAAGCTGACTTGGCCGGCGTGGCTTGGGTCCCCCGAACAAGTCGGGGGATGACGGGCTATTGTGAAATCGCCGCCGGATACATCTCCAGCAGCACCCGCGTCACCCCGTTCGTCCAGCCGAACCCGTCCTGCAGCGGATATTCCCCGCCGCCGCCGGCCTTGGCTTCCTCGACGTCGTACTTTTCCAGCATCTTGCCGCTGGCCTGGTATTCGCGGGCCACGGTCTTCAGCCAGCGCTCGCCGATGTCCTGGGCCAGGGCGTCCTCGCCGTAGCGGCGCAGGCCCGAGACCGCCACCCATTGCAGCGGCGCCCAGCCGTTGGGGGTGTCCCACTGCTGGCCGGTGGTGACGGTGGTGGTGCGCAGGCCGCCGGGGGCCAGCAGCAGGGCGCGGGTCTGGGCCGCCACCGCCTTGGCCTGGTCGGGGCTCGCGGCGCCGACGAACAGCGGATAGAGCGTCGCGGCGCTGGGATGGTCCAGCCTGGCGCGGTCGCGCCACTGGTAGTCGAGATACAGTCCGCGCGGGGCGTCCCACAGATAGGCGTCCATCGCCGCGCGGCGGGCCTTGGCGCGGCCGGTGAACTCGTCGGCGCAGGCCGGATCGGACACCGCCCCGCAGCCCTCGGCGATGGCCGTTTCCAGGCCGTAGAGCAGGCTGTTGAGGTCGACGGGCAGGATCGAGGTGGTCTGGATGGTCTTCAGGCTCTTGCCGTCGGCCATCCAGCGCGAGCTGTAGTCCCAGCCGCTCTCGGCGCCCGAGCGCAGGTCGCGGAACACCTCGCCGGCGGGGCGGTTGGCAGCCTCGCGAGCCGTCAGTACGTCCTCGCGGTAGGACTCGTCGCGCGGCGTCGTGCGGTCGTCGGCATAGCGGTTGAGGATCGCGCCGTCCGGCAGGGCGACCACCCGGCGGTGGGCGGCGCCAGGCGCCAGGCCCTTCTCGCCGTCCATCCAGAAGGCGTGCTCGCGGCGCATCAGGTCGACGCGGGCCTTGAAGCGCGCCTTGTCGGTCTTGTCGGCGATCCCGACCATGGCGAAGTAGAACGGCGGCTGCGAGCGGCTGAGATAGTAGCTGCGCGTGCCGTTGGGGATGTGGCCGTAGCGGTCCACCAGGCCGCCGAAGTCGTCGACCATGTTCTCGACCGCCTCATGCTGGCCGTCGGCGGCCAGGCCCAGCATCGTGAAGTAGCTGTCCCAGTAGTACATCTCGCGGAAACGCCCGCCGGGCACGACGAACGGCTTGTCCAGCGGCAAGGCCGAGCCGCCTTCGACGGCGGTCACGGGCGGGCGGGTCAACACCGGCCAGAGGGCGGCGATGTGGGCCTTGAGCGTGGTGCGGTCCTTGGACGGCGGCGGCGCCGGGGCGCTTTCGGGGACATCGAAGTTGGCCCGCACGAAGCGCTTGAGTTCGGCGTCGGTGAAGGTGGCGCGGGCCCGGTAGGCGGCCAGGATCTGGGCCGGCGGGCGCTTGGGCGCGGCGTCGACGAAGGTCTTGCCGTCAGGGAACAGCTTGCGCATCTGCACCTGGTGGAACAGCTCGGCGTAGGTGTCGGCCGGGGAGGGGACCGCGTTCGCGATCTGGGCCAGGGCCGGTGAAGCCAGGCCTAGCCAGGCGATGGAGGCGATCAGGACGTGGCGACGGTTCACGGCGGTTCCTCCTTATCCCGCTCGTCCCGGCGAAAGCCGGAATGAGCGGTTGAATCACAAGCAGATCGATAAAAGGACGGACCGGGTCCGCGAGGACCCGATCCGTTGCAGGGAGTCACTTGGGGAGCAACTGCCTGTTCCGCCGGACCGGATTGGGGCCAGCCCGGCGGAGACTGATCGGCGATGGACCGGTCAGAAGTTGTAGCCGACGCTGACCTTGAACGAGCGGCCGAAGATCGGCCGGGCGTTGGCGCCGCTGGTCGAGCGCGGGTCGCCCTCGGTCAGGCCGTGGCTGTCGGTGAGGTTGTCGGCGGCGATCTGGACGGTGAAGTCCGAGACGTCGAAGATCATCCCCAGGTCGATCTTGGTGTAGCCCTTCAGCACCTGGGTGTTGGCGTTGTCGGCGAAGCGGTCGTCCACCGCCGCGACCGTGCCGTAGAAGGTGGCGTCCACCGCCCCCAGGGTCACGTCGTAGCTGGGGGTGAAGCGGATCATCCAGTCGGGCTGGCGCTGGGCGCTGTTGCCCTTGTTGGCCGGGATGCTGGACTTGGTGATCTCGGTCTTCTGGAAGGTGCCGTTCAGGGCCAGGGACAGGCCGAAGTCCGAGCGCCAGCGACCGTCCAGCTCGATGCCGTGGGCCTTGTTGCTGTTGCTCTCCTGGATGCCGCCGACGTCGGCGAACTTGGCGCCCTTGAACTCGTTGGCGAAGCCGGTGGCGTACAGTTCGAACGGCCCGCTGCGCAGCTTGTAGCCCAGCTCGTACTGGTCGACGCTGAGGGTGTCGGTCAGGTTTTCGCGGAAATTGTCGAAGCTGGGGAACTTGTAGCCGCGCGAATAGCGGCCGAACACGCCCGAGGTGGCGTTGATGTCGTAGTTCACGCCGACCGTGTAGGACGTCTTGCTGTTGCTGTAGTCGGTGATGCGCGGGGCCAGGCCGTCGGGGAAGCCCGGGCCGTCATCGACCACGTAGTCGGTCTTGAAGCGCTCGCGGCGGACGCCCAGGTCGATGCGCAGGGGATCGAACACCTGCCAGGAATCGGCCAGGTAGATCGCGTCCACCCGCCCGTCGCCGGCCGAGGTCAGGCCATAGCCCCAGCAGCCCGAGCCGCTGCCCGCCGTGGCCAGGTTGGCGCAGGTGATCGGCGCGGCCAGGTAGTCGCCGTTGGCCTTGACCTGCATCGGGCGGAAGTTGCCGATCGTCCAGAAGTCGTCCGACGAGAAGCTGGAGGCGTAGTAGCCGGCCGACAGGGCGTGCGCGCCGAAGGTCTTGGAGAGGCTGAGGTCGTTGGTGATCGCCTCGATCTGCTTCTCGACGATCCAGGCGCCCCAGTTCTGCACGTAGTCGGTGGAGGCCAGGGTGGCGCCGCCGCGGGTCTTGATCGCCCCGGGGACCACGGTGTTGAGGGCGGAGACGGTCACCGCGCCGCCGTCCGGCACCAGGCCGTAGGTGTTGGCGTCGCCCTTGGTGACGCTGAAGCGGTCGCGCAGGGTCCAGCCGTCGCCGAAGTCATGCTCGAAGCTGCCGCCGATCACATAGCCCTTCCAGCCCCGGCCGTCGGCCAGGTCGAAGCTGCGCGTGGCGCCGTTGCCGTTGACCTGCAGGGTGTGGAAGCGGCTGGCCTCGCCCAGCTGGGTGTATTCGCCCCGGTCGATGCCCGGCACATTGACCGCGAACGGCAGGTACCAGGCGCCGTGGTCGTCGGTGAAGCGGCCATAGAGGTTGAACTTGCCGTTCTCCATCCGCTTGGTGATGTTGACGGTGAACTGTTGGCCGTTCTCGTTGTCGAACTGGGTGTCGCGCACCCCGTGCGAGCGGGTGGCGTAGCCGCCGACCATGAAGAACAGGTCGTCCGCCAGCTTGCCGCTCAGCACGCCGTCGATGCGGCGCAGGCCGTAGTCCGAGGTCGAGGCCTTGACCAGGCCGTGGGTTTCCTCGCCGCCGTCCTTGAGCTGGAAGTTGGTGGTCAGGCCCGGCTGGCCGTTGGAGAAGATCGGGTTGGGGCCGCCGCGCAGGGCTTCCATCCGCGACACCGTCTCGTCGACCCGGAAGATCGAGCTGTTCTCGAGGAACGACAGGGTCGAGGGCGGATAGATCGGCGCGCCCTGCAACTGGATGGTCAGGAACTCGGCGTCGCCGGTGGCGGGGAAGCCGCGCACGAAGACGTTGGCGCCGGCCACGCCGCCCGAGGTTTCCACCCAGACGCCGGGCACCAGGGTCAGCAGTTCGGCCGTGCTCTTGGGCGAGGCCTTGGCGATGTCGTCGGCGTTGACGGTGGTGACGGCGAAGCTGGCCGACAGCTTGTCGATGCCCTTGCCGCCCGGGGTGCCGACCACGATCACTTCCTCGACCTGCGAGGGGGTCTCGGGCTCGGGTTCGACGGCGGTGGCGGGTTCGGCCTGGCTCTGGGCGCTGGTGGCCACCAGCAGGGTCTTGGCGCGGATGGCGTAGACGCCGCTGGCGGTGGGCTGGGCCGACAGGCCGGCGCCGCTCAGCAGGCGCTTGAGCGCGGCGTCGGCGGTGTAGGCGCCGCTCAGGGCCGGGGCGCGCTTGCCGCGCACGGTCGCCTCGTCGAAGGCCACCTGCTGGCCCGAAGCCTGACCGAAGGCGCGCAGGGCGCCGCTCAGGTCCTGGGCGGGAATGTCGAAGCTGTAGGTGACCCGCTGCTGCTGGGCGTGGACGGCCGCGGGGGTGGCCAGCATCATCAGCGCCGCTGCGGCGGTGGAGCCCCAGGCGAGGCGGCGGTCGAACGATCTGCGCATAGTCTTCCCTCCCTACGCGCCGACGTGAATTGCGGCGCTTTGGAGGTGAGACGCCTCAGCTCGTCGAAGACACACCGGCCGGCGCCGAATTTTTTTGTCCGCGATCGATTTTCAGCACGGTAACGCCATTGGTCGCAACCGCGTGGACGGGCAACACGGCGGTGACGCCGTCGACGAAGGCGCCGGTGTCGCCCGAGGTGAACACCCCGCTGATGCGCAACCGGCCGACGCCAGGGTCGCCGATCCTCAGCTTGTCGCGGGCGTAGCGGTTCACCCGCTCGACGGCCAGGTCCATCGGTTCGTCCTGGAACACCAGCTGGCCGTTCTCCCACGACCGGGCCCGCGCCGGATCGGTGGGGCTGACCACCGTGGCGTCGGACGAGGTCGAGGTCACCAGTTCATGGTCGGGGGTCAGCAGCTTCTCGGCCGGCACGGCGCCGATCCTGATCGGGACGGGCGTTTCGCTGCGGCCGGTCTTGTCGTCCAGCACCGCCACATGGCCCTCGTAGAGCACCACGCGCATCTGGCCGGTCAGGCGCTCGACGCTGAACACCGTGCCGGTGGCGACCACCAGCTTGTCGCCGGCCGCGACCGAGAACGGGCGCAGCGGATCCTTGGCCACCGAGAACTTGGCGCGGCCGCTGTCCAGCCACAGGCGGCGGCGGCCGCTCTCGTACTTCACCTTCAGCACGGTGGCGCTGTCGAGCGAGGCGCGCGAGCCGTCGGCCAGTTCGACGATCCGCCGCTCGCCCTCGGTGGTGCGGTAGACGTCGGGCAGGCTGGCGCGCCAGGCGACGCCGGCGGCCACGGCCACCACCAGGCTGGCCGCCAGGGCGGTCCACAGGGCCGGTCGCTGGGTCGGCCGGGCCCACCGTTCGCGCTGGGCCCGGCGCAGGTCTTCCAGGGCCTCGCCGCGCAGGGCGATCATGCCGGGGCTGGCGGCCTGTTCCTCGATCGCCCGCCACGCCGTCACGGCGTCGTCCAGCAGGCCGCGATGGGTCTCGTCGGCGTCGAACCAGGCCTGCAGCTCTTCGTGCTCGGCGCGCGACAGGTCGTCGTCGGCCAGGCGCACGCACCACAGCGCGGCCTGCTCGCGGGCGGCGTCCAGCCGGTCCTCGGGCGAAACCATGCTCATTGGCTGGCCCTCACGCGCTTGGTCAGATGGGTCATGGCCTTGAAGATGTGTTTCTGCACCGCGCTGATGGAGATGCCGTAGAGGGTGGCGAGTTCGGACTGCTTCATGCCTTCCAGGCGAAACAGAAGGAAGATGGCCCGCGTCCGTTCGGGCAGTTCGCGCAAGGCGTCGGACACCTCGCCCAGGCTTTCGCGGCCCAGCAGCACCCGGGCCGGGTCGAGGGGCTCCAGGTCGGCCAGGCCGGTGTCGACGCTGGCCCGGTAGTTGGCCCGCACCTTCTCGCGCCGGCCACGGTCGCGCAGCAGGTTGGCGGCCATCTGGAAGATGTAGGCGTCGGCGTTGTCCATCACGCTTGCCTGGGCCGTGGCCAGCTTGGCGAACAGCTCCTGGGTCATGTCCTCGGCGTCGCTGTGGTTGGCGGCCCGCCGCATGAAGAACGCCATCAGCGCCGGCCGATAGCGCCGGTTCAGTCCGTTCAGATCTGGCTCGATGGCTGGCCGCACGATCCCGCCCAAAGGTTTTCGACGCCAAGACTCTCGACGTTCTCAGGGTGCATGACGCGCATCATCGCCCGACCCACAGCGACAAGTCGAAAATTATTTGCCGCCGTTCGTCGCGGTCGCGGCCCCGGATCCTTCGGGCGGCGCGGTCGAGACCACGCGCCAGACCACGTTGCCGACATCGTCGGCGACCAGCAGGGCCCCGGACTTGTCGACCGCCACCCCCACCGGCCGGCCCAGGGCCTCGCCCTTGGCGTTGAGGAAGCCGGTCAGGAAGGTCTCGGCCGGGCCCGACGGCATGCCGTTCGCGAAGGGCACGAAGGCCACCTTGTAGCCGTTGACCGGCTTGCGGTTCCACGAGCCGTGCTGGCCGATGAAGGCCCCGCCCCTGTAGCGGGCCGGGAAGGCGTCGGCCTTGTAGAAGGTCAGGCCCAGCGAGGCGGTATGGGCGCCCAGGGCGTAGTCGGGCTTGATCGCCCGGGCCACCAGGTCGGGGCGCTGCGGCTTGACCCGCGCGTCGACCGTCTGGCCGTAATAGCTGTAGGGCCAGCCGTAGAAGCCGCCGTCCCTGACGGACGTCATGTAGTCCGGGACCAGGTCGTTGCCGATCTCGTCGCGTTCGTTGACGCTGGTCCACAGCGCGCCGCTCTGCGGTTGCCAGTCCATGCCGTTGGGGTTGCGCAGGCCCGAGGCGAAGACGCGACTGGCGCCGGTGGCCGGGTCGATCTCCAGGATCGCCGCCCGCCGTTCCTCGGCCGCCATGCCGTTCTCGCCGACATTGCTGTTGGAGCCGACGGTCACATACAGCCTGGAGCCGTCCGGGCTGGCGATGACGTTCTTGGTCCAGTGATGGTTGATCGGCCCGGCCGGCAGGTCGGCGACCTTGCGCGGGGCGGCGGTGATCCGGGTCTGGCCGGGCTGATAGGGGAAGGCGACCAGGGCGTCGCTGTCGGCGACGTAGAAGGTGTCGCCCACCAGGGCCATGCCGAACGGCGAATGCAGGCCCGACAGGAAGGTGGTGCGCGCTTCGGGCGTGCCGTCGTTGTCGGCGTCGCGCACCAGGGTGATGCGATCGGCCGAGGGCGCGGCGGCGCCGGCCCGCTTCATGATGATCTTCTCGAAGAAACCCTTGAGACCCTTGTCGTCCCCGGGCTTGGGCGGGGCGTTGGTTTCGGCGATCAGCACGTCGCCGTTGGGCAGCACGTAGAGCCAGCGCGGGTGCTCCAGGTCGCGGGCCAGGGCGGTGGCCACGAAGCCCGGGGCGGCCTCGGGCGTCTGGCCGTCGGCCCAGCCGACCGCCGGGGCGATCTTGATCACCGGCAGGACCTGTTTCCTGGCGGCGGGCAGGGCGGGATCGGCGCCGTAGCCTTGTTCGGGCGGCAAGGCCGGGCCCGCGCCGCAGGCCGATAGCAACAGGGCGGCGGGCCCGATGATCATCAGCAGGGCCTGGCTGGCTTTGGGCATCGCGCTCTTCCGTCACGTTGTCGCGTCTGAAGCTGAACGCGAGACTGCGCCTTGGGGTCCGGAAACGCTAGACGGGCGCGTGCTCGTCCAGCCAGCGCCGGAAGAAGCCGGGGTCGGGCAGGCCGGCCTGGTTGGCCGCGACCTTGCCGTCCTTGAACAGGAACAGGGCGGGGATGCCGCGCACGCCATAGGCCTGCGCCAGCGCCGGCTCGGCGTCGACGTCGATCTTCACGAACCGGGCGCGGGGCTCCAGGTCGGCGGCGGCCTTGGCGAACACCGGGGCGACGGCGCGGCACGGCCCGCACCAAGCGGCCCAGAAGTCGGCGACCAGCGGAATCTGGCTATGGGCCAGGTGCTTGCGGAAGCGGGCGGCGCTCAGGCTGACCGGCTGGCCCTCGAACAGCGGCTTGGCGCAGCGGCCGCACTTGGCCGTGCGGGCGTCGCGCGCGGCCGGCAGGCGGTTGGTGGCGTCGCAATGCGGGCAGACGATGTTGACGGTCTCGGTCATGACGTTCCTTCGCGCCTCTCAACGAACGGGGGAGGGCTTGGGATGCACCTAGGGCGCTGGAGCTTGGCTTCAAGCCGCGCCCGTGAGTTCCTGCAGCCACTCGACGAGCGGGTCGGGTCGGGGCGGCGCGCCATGGTCGGCCGGCTTGCGGTAAGGCTTGCCGATCTCCTTCCGGACGACCTGCCCGCCCTTGAAGAAGAGCAGGGTCGGCGCGGCGGTCACCTTGTGAGCCCGGGCAAGGTCCAGATTGTCCTCGATATTGACGTTGATGAACCGGACGCGAGGCTCGAAGCGCTCGGCGTACAAAGGCAGGTTGATGTCGCGGCCGCTGCCCACGACCCCGGCGTTGGGCAGCCAGAACATCGCCAGCACCGGAATCTGGTTGGCGGCGACATGCTTGGCGAAGCGCGCGGTGTCCACCTCGGCCGGTCGCCCCAGGAACATGTCCTTGTCGCATCGCCCGCATTGAGCCTTGAGGGCTTCGGCGTTGTCCCAGATGTTGTTGACCTCGCCGCAATGCGGACAGGCGGCGCTGAAGATCGCGGCGGCCATGGTGTTCCCCCAAAAACCAAAGGTTGCGACTCGACCTTAGCGCGCGCCGACTTCCGAGGCAGCCAAAAGAAAGGCCCCCACGCCGTAGAGTTGGGTGTCGTCGGCCGAGACGTGGTCGGGGGCGTAGCCGACCTGCTGCACCCAGCCCAGCTTGCCGTCCGGCTGGACGGCGGCGGCCAGGGCGGCCCAGCCCCTGGCGACGGCGGCGTCGTACTTCGCGCCCTTCAGCAGGCCGTGGTTCACGCCATAGGCCAGGCCGTAGACGAAGAACGCCGTGCCGCTGGTCTCGGGCGGGGCGTGTTCCGGCGCCAGCAGGGACGGGGCCCAACAGCCGTCAGGCTTCTGCAGCGTCAGCAGGCGGTCCGACATCTGGCGAAACAGCGCCTCGTAGCGCGGCCGTGACGGGTGGTCGGCCGGCAGGGTCTTCAGCACGTCGACGATCCCCGCATAGGCCCAACCGTTGCCCCGGCTCCAGAAGATCTTGCGGCCCTGGTCGTCGCGGCGGTCGAGATAGCGGCTGTCGCGGACATAGAGGTGCTCCTGCTTGTCGAGCAGGTAGTCGGTGGTCGCCCAGAACTCCTTGTCGGCATAGGCCGCGTAGCGTGGGTCGCCGGTGGCCTGGCTCAGGCCCGTCCAGGCGGCCGGGGCCATGAACAGGGCGTCGCTCCAGCACCAGCGAACCTGGCAGGGCTGCGTCTCGGTTCCGTCGATGAACGCCAGGTCGGCGACCGGCGGGGCGGCCAGGATGGCGTCGAAGCGGGCCCGCAGGGCGGCGATCTGGGCCGGGTCACGGTCCTTGGAATAGGCCCACAGCCAGGCCTGGCCGATCACGTGGTCGTCGGCGTGCAGCGGGCGGTGGCCCAGGCCCCAGCCCTGCGCCACGCCGTGGGCGCGCACCGCCTGGGCGTAGCGGGGATCGCCGGTGCGCTGGGCGAAGGCCGCCAGCCCGACGAACAGCGCCCCCTGGATCCAGCCGCGCGGGTCGGCGGTGTAGCGATGGAAGTGCGTGTAGTCGAAGCCGTCCATGTGGGCCAACTGCCAGTCGGCGACCTCGCGGCCCAGCGTCAGGGCCTGGTTCGCCGTCGCTCGGTCGACCGCCGCCGGCGGCGCGACCGGCCTGGCCTGGACGACGGCCGGGGCCAGCATCAGGGCGGAAAGGGCGATGATCAGGCAGGCGCGCATGGCGTCGGTCTCCCCCCAAGGGTGCGTGAACTTCCTGCGCGGCCTTGCCTGGTCGCGTCTGGCGCCAGTGCTAGGGGCGTTTGGCCGCCGGTCAAGTCGGGAGACGTTTCCGCGTCAAAGCGGATCGGCCTGGCCACATGGCGAAATTGTAGGACTTATGGTCAGGCCAATTATCTTGCACCAGGCCGTGACTGGGCTATGGTGCGCTCGACGAACCTCGTCGGCCAACGCGATGAACTTGTCCTTCATCGCACCTCCTCCCGGGGCCGGCCGGCGACGGGCGGCTGGGGCCTTCCCCCCAGTCGCCCATCCTCCTTAGATCAAGGAGCGGCGGGCCAGCTCGTTGCGACGCGCGGCGACCTCGCTGCGGGCCTGCTGCAGGGCGTCGATCTCGGTGGCGGTCAGCAGGTTGTCGATCACCCGGCCCAGGTGCTCGCGCATGGCGTTGCGGGCCGCCTTGGGGTCGCGGATCTGCAGGGCGCTGAGGATTTCCTGGTGGTCGTCGATCAGCGGCCGCACGCCGACCTGGCGAGCCCGCTCCAGCATCGCCCGGCACAGCGGCGACTTGTAGCGCAGGTCCCAGAGGTTCTCGATCACCGTGACCAGGGCGCTGTTGCGGGTGGCGCGGGCGATGGTGACGTGGAACCGGCGGTCGGCAAGGTCGCCGCGCACGTCGTGTTCATTCTCCTCGACCATGTCGTCGAGGATCCTCGCCAGTTCGACCAGTTCCTCGTCGGTGATGGTGGTGGCGGCCAGGGCGCAGGACTCGCCCTCGATCAGGCGGCGGGCCTCGGTCAGCTCGAAAGCTCCAATGTCGAGCTCGGGGGCCAGGGCCTCGGGGGCCGGCGCCTCGGTGACATAGACGCCCGAGCCGTGGCGGGCCTCGACCAGGCCGCGGATTTCCAGGGCGATCATCGCCTCGCGCACCGTGGGGCGGCTGACCTTGTAGTCCTCGGCCAGATCGCGCTCGGAGGGCAGGCGGTGGCCGGGCTGGAAGGCGCCTTCCCGGATCGATTCGGCGATCGCGTTGGCGACTTGCTGGTAGAGCTTGCGAGTTTCGGCGGTCGAGGTGGTCATGCGACTTTCCCGCCCAGCGTGCATCGCCGGGCCAACACCAAGTTAGAGCAAGGTCGGCGAAGACGCCACGCCGCTCGCGCGTCAAACGTCACGGGCGTGGTCCCGATGCGTTCGCGGTGTCGTGCTCGAGGCCTGGTCAGACCAAAATGGGGGCGCCGCCGTACGTCCGCAACCTCGACGTGGTCCGCCATGTCTGGGTGATCGGCCGGGATTCCGACGATAATGGGGGAGGGGGCTGGTCGAAAGACGCCCTTGAGCTGTCACCGAGCCGTCTGGAAATCGCGCCTGGGTTCAATTGGTAACCAAGCGGCCGGCGAATCCTCGCCGCGGGTTCAATGGTACCGGTAATTGGTCTGACCGTGGCCGGTTTTGGCCGACAATTGGCTTGACAACACCTATGACACCGGTAGCAAATGGCCCGGACAAATAACAATGATCGCCGCCGAACAAGGCGGCGAAGGGGAGGATGCCATGTCGTTCAAGTCACTCTTGCGCCTTTCGACCGCCATCTGCGCGCTCGGCGGCGTCTCGGGAATCGCCCACGCCCAGACCGCGCCCGCATCGGGCGGCGACACGATCGAGGAGATCGTCGTCACCTCGGGCAAGCGCGCCGAGAACGTCCAGGACGTGCCGTCCTCGGTCCTGGTGGTCACCGCCGCCGGTCTGGAACGGGCCGGGGTCCGCGACTTCGACGACATCGTCAAGGTCGCCCCCTCGGTGACCATCACCAAGACCAGCCAGCCGGCCAACAACAGCATCAACATCCGTGGCATCGGCACCTACGCCTACAGCATCGCCACCGAGGCCAGCGTCGCGGTGGTGATCGACGACATTCCGCAGGCCTTCCAGGCGGCGGCCTTCTCGGCCCTGGTCGACGTGGCCCAGGTGGAAGTGCTGCGCGGCCCGCAGAACACCCTGTTCGGCAAGGCCGCTTCGGCCGGCGTGATCAGCATCACCACCCAGGCTCCGACCAAGACCTTCACGGGCAGGGCCGAGGTCATGGCCACCAACGACCACGAGGCCCGCGTCCAGGCCACGGTCTCGGGCCCGATCAGCGACACCTTGGCCTTCCGCGTGGCGGCCAACTACAGCAAGTATCGCGGCAACATCTACAACGTGGCGACCGGCGACTGGCTGAACGGCCAGTCCGACACCACCCTGCGCGCCAAGCTGGTCTGGACCCCGACCGACGACTGGTCGGTGACCCTGTCGCCCTACATCACCCGCACCCTGGCCTCGTGCTGCGCGGGGGCCGAGTTCTTCCTCAGCCCCGGCGTCACGGCCGGCAAGAACAACATCCCGCAGGCCACGATCCTGCAGGGCATCGTGCCCGGCGAGAACAACCGCAAGACCGCCCAGGACGTCAACGCCCGCGGCAACGCGCTCGACTACGGTTCGGGCCTGAAGGTGACGCGGAACCTCAACGGCTTCACCCTGGCCTCGATCTCGTCCTACGACCGCTACTATCTGTACGACCGCCAGGACACCGACGGGACGGCCTTCGACTTCAGCGTCTACGCGCCCACCGCGCCCAAGGGCGGCTCGGGCAACGGCGGCTATTTCAAGATCAATTCGGTGACCCAGGAATTCCGCCTGACCTCGCCGGACGAGGGCCGGCTGAAATACGTGGCCGGCGCCTATTACAGCCGCACCAGCTCCAAGCGCTACTTCGTGCGCGGCTCCAACGAGCTGGGCACCTATAATGGCCTGGCCTCGCTGCCGACCACCAACGGCACGGCCTATTCGGCCTATATCGCCAACGCCAAGTCCGAGAACTTGGCGCTGTTCGGCCAGGGCACCCTGGGCCTGACTGAGACGCTGGACCTGATCGCCGGCCTGCGGGTCAACAAGGAGAAGATCAGCTACAAGTTCTTCGATCTGGGCAACAAGATCAGCTACGGCGACCCGGGCTGCTCGACCAAGAGCCCGACCCTGAACATCCAGACCTGCAACGACGACACCGCCGTCACCGGCAAGGTCGGCCTGCGCTACCAGCCCTCGCCCGACTTCATGACCTTCGCCACCTATTCGCGCGGCTACAAGGGCATGGCCTACGACCTGACCAGCAGCCTGACCACCCGCACCCTGCTGACCACCGGGCCGCTGAAGGGCTATCCGATCGCCGACGCCATCGCCTCGCAGCAGCCGATCGATCCGGAAACCGTCGACAGCTACGAGATCGGCTTCAAGAGCACGCTGCTGGACCGCCGCCTGACCTGGAACGTCACGGCGTTCTACATGGACTTCCAGGGCTTCCAGGCCCAGAGCCGCGACCTGATCACCAACCAGAACGTGCTCAACAGCATCGGCAAGGTGACGTCGAAGGGCGTCGAGACCGAGTTCTCGGCCAAGCTGGGCCACGGTTTGTCGGTGAACGGCGGCGGGTCGTACAACAAGGCGGTGATGAACGACTTCCCCAACGCCAGCTGCTTCGCGCAGCAGACGGTGGCCCAGGGCTGCGTCGGCGGCCTGCAGGACCTGTCGGGCAAGCCGCTGTTCAACGCGCCGGAATGGAACGCCAACATCAACGCGCTCTACGAGCGGCAGATGGCCGAGGGCTACACCGGCTTCATCAACGCCGGCTTCCGCTGGCAATCGGCGGTGATCTTCAACCTGCTGCAGGATCCGGACTCCGTGCAGAACGACTACGGCGTCTTCAACCTGTCGGGCGGCGTGCAGACCGACCGCTGGAAGCTGACCGCCTTCGTCAACAACCTGTTCGACAAGAGCTACGCCCTGACCAAGGGACGCTCGGCCCAGTGGAACGTCAGCCAGACGACCAACCCGACGACCAACGCGGTCAACTGGAAGCCGGCCCGTGACAGCGAGCGCTATGTCGGCGCGCGGTTCTCCATCTCCTACTGAGTATCCTCATGCCCAAAACCCAGCGTCTGTATCCTCTTCTGAATTCTCTTCTGACGGGGGCCATCCTGGCCGCCGTCGCGTCTCCGGCCCTGGCCGCGCCCCCTGTCGGGGCCTCGGCCCAGCCGGACGTGCGCGGCCAGGCCTACCTCGCGTCGGTGGCGCCGATGAACCGCACGGTCGAGACGCGGCTGCTGCCGCAGATGGCCGTGCTGCTCGACAAGCTGATGGTCGAGAAGCGGGATATGACGCTGGACGGCGTCCGGGTGTTCGACGCCGACGACAAGTTCCTGCCCGGCAAGGTGGCGATCGGCCTGGCCTATCTGCTGGTCGACACGCCGCGCGACGACCCCAAGTTCAAGACCTACCTGGCCGCCTACCGCCAGATCGCCGACATGACCGTCGACGACACCAACAACACCTGGGGCATCTATTACTACTGCCAGGCGCTGCACATGCTGAAGGAGGCCGGCCTGCTGGAGCAGGCCGTGTCGCCGGAGACCCTGGCCAAGCTGAAGGTCAAGCTGGACTGGCGGCGGTTCGTCCGCACCGACGACCTGACCCTGATCAACCTGCCCAACAACTATTACGGCGTGGCCTTCAGCGTGGCGCGGCTGCGCTACCAGCTGGGCTGGGAGGACGCCGCGGCCAGCGAGCAACTTCTGGAGCGCGTGCTCGACCACTACCGCAAATATTCCGGCGAATACGGCTTCGCCGACGAGACCGACGGGGAAGGGCGCTTCGACCGCTACAGCGTGCTGCTGATCGGCGAGATCGCCCACCGGCTGATCGAGGCCGGCATGCCCGCCACGCCCGAGGTCAAGGGCTGGCTGCGCAAGTCGGTCGACCTGATGCTGCCGCGGCTGAACCCGCGCGGCGAGGGCTTCGAATACGGTCGCAGCATCGGGACCTACGGCGAGACCGCATTCCTCGAGGTGCTGACCGCGGCGGCCAAGCTGGACGTGTTGACCCCGCAAGAGAAGACGATGGCCTACGCCTTCTCCTCGCGCGTCACCGCCCGCTACATGGACTTCTGGTACGATCCCAAGATGGGGTCGGTGAACATGTGGGAGCACGGCCGGCGCACGGACGACTACCGCAACAAGCACCGGATCCTGGGCGAGAACCTCAGCCTGGCCCGCCAGCACATCTATACCAGCGCCATCTGGAACGAGCTGGGCTTCAAGGACAAGGCGCCGGATCCCGGCTACGTGGCCTGGCTTGATGCGCTGCCCAAGCGCTCGGTGACCTGGTTCGCCAAGGGCCAGCACGACCGCCTGGTCGTCACCCTGCGCGACGGGGGCCGCGTGGTGACCCTGCCGATCATCAACGGCGGCAAGAGCCAGCACGAGAACAGCCCCTACTACCCGATCCCGTTCTCGCCCGGCATGCTGTCGGGCGTCGCCGACGGCGAGTTCCCGCAGCTCTTGCCGCGCGTCACCCTGGCCGACGGCGGCCAGCTGACGCCGCTGGCCTATGCCAGCAACGTCAAGGTGACCGAGCAGGGCGCGCGCACGGTCGTCACCTTCGAACAGTCGCAGCTGGACCGCCTGGGCGCCGACGCGCCGATCGCCGACGATCGCCTGAGCGTCAAGACCACCTATGTGCTGGAGCCCGGCAAGATCAGCCGCACGGACGTCTTCACGCCCAAGGGCCAGCAGGCGATCAAGGCCGTGGACCTGGCGTTCGCCTCGTTCTCGGGCGCGCCGGCCACGAAGGGCGGGGCGACGGCGTTCGGGGCCGGGGATGTCCGGTCGTTCAAGGTGACGGGGCTGACCTGCACGTCGCGCCCGCTGAAGGACGAGAAGGCCTACCAGACCCCGACCGGGCCGTTCAGCAGCCTGACGGAATGCGCGAGCGGGGCGAAGGCGTTGTCGGGTGCGATGACGGTGAGCTGGACGCTGAACTACAAATAGGCCCGCATCCCTCTCCCCTTGCGGGAGAGGGTGGCCCGCGTAGCGGGTCGGGTGAGGGGTCGATGAATGCGGACGCCGCGACAGCCGAGAGGCTGGTTGCGGCGTTTTGCGTCCGGGCGACCCCTCATCCGTCAGCCTGCGGCTGACACCTTCTCCCGCAAGGGGAGAAGGAAAACGGCGCCTACTTCACCCGCGTCAGGATCAGCGTCTGGTCCGGCGGGCCCGGCCGGCCGTCGATGTCCTGTTCAACCAGGATGGTGCTGGGATCGGTGCGGGTCACTTTCATCGACTGGTGGCGCGCGCCCGCGTCGCCGTGCGTGGTCACGGTCACGGCGCTCTGGCCGACGCGCTGGACGCTGATCATCACGAGGGTGAGGTTGACCACGGCCTTGGTCGGCGCGCCGTCGAGGACGGCGTGGGCGAACTGCAGGGCGGCGACGCCGGCCTCGTCCTCCTCGACCAGGGTCCAGGCCAGGTTCTTCCCGTCGTCGACGGTGATGTCGAGCTCGCCGCTCAGCGGCGGGGGGCCGGTCAGGGCGGTGTTGAACTTCGAGCGCGGCAGATCGATCGCCCAGCGTCCGGCCACGCCCATCGAGCCGCTGAAGGCCTGGGCTTGGGCGGCGACGGGCAGGGCGGCGGCCAGCAAGGCGGCGCCGACCAGGGCGGAAAAGGCGCGAGCGGTGGTGCTCATGAGGTCGGCTCCGGCGTCCAGAGCCCGGCGAGTCCGGGCGAACGCTGTGACGCGGGGGTAACTTGGTCCCGCGCGTTCGCCCGTTCAAGCCGTTAGGCGGCAAGCCCTCAGAACGGCGAGAACTTCTCGACCAGCGACTGGCCGGCCGGGGTCTTCTGCACGCGGCTGAGGTCGCCACGGCCGCCGTAGTTGATGCGGGCCTCGGCGATCTGGGTGTGCTTGATGGTGTTGGCCGAGGAGATGTCCTCCGGCCGCACGATGCCGGCCACGGTCAGCTGGCGCAGCTCGGCGTTGGTGCGCACCTCCTGGGTGCCCTGAATCACCAGGTTGCCGTTGGGCAGCACGCCCGAGACCACGGCGGCGATG
The DNA here is from genome assembly GCF_000281955.1 of Caulobacter sp. AP07. Lineage (GTDB taxonomy): Bacteria > Pseudomonadota > Alphaproteobacteria > Caulobacterales > Caulobacteraceae > Caulobacter. The sequence continues at coordinate 27,869 of NZ_AKKF01000014.1, forward strand.
GTCAGGCTGATCTTTTCCGAGCGGGTGATCGCGCCGGTCCCGGCGTTGGAGAAGCCCGACTTGGTGCTGACCATGTTGGCCGGGTCGAAGCCGCCCGGCAGGACCTTCCCGAGACTGGATTCCAGGCCCAGGAAGTTGGGCACGCCGAGCGAGCCGTTCGAGGCGCGCGACGACGAGGTCTGGTTCTTGGTCGTGGCGCTGTCGTCGATGTCGATGTTGACGGTCAGGATGTCGCCGACCTTGCTGGCCCGCTGGTCGTTGAAGAAGGCGCGCGCGCCGACCCGCCACAGCGAATTGGAGGAGGCGGCCTGGACCGGAGGCTGGACATATTGCTGGGTCATCGGGGCCAGTTGGGCCGGATAGCCGACGGGGGCCAGTTCCGGACCTTTCACCGCCTCGGTGACGGTGGAGCAGGCGGCGAGCGGGGCGAGCAGCAGGAGGACGGCGAGGGCGGGGCGCATGGAGCTTGACCTTCTTAGCGCGCGGCGTAGCGCAGCGAATTGCGGGAGGCCTTCAGGCGCATCGCCTGCGGACCGACGGCGGTCGAGCCGGGGCCGGTGACCACGGTCTCGATGATTTTCTTGCTGGCGGTGTTCTGGACCATCAGGCTGTCGCCCACGGCGCCGGCCGCCATGGCCTTGCCCTGCAAGGTCAGCGCCACGCCGGCGTCCTCGTAGGTGACCGCGACCATATCGCCCGCCTTGATCACCAGCGGGGTGGAGACGTCGCGCAGGCTGGCGGCCGAACCCTGGCGCAGCGGGCGCTTGGTGGTCATGCCGATCAGGGCGTCGGCGTCGCGCGGCGCGTCCGAGGGACCGGCGGCGACCTTGACCCAGATCAGGTCTTCCGGCTGGACGATGTCGCCGGCCGCCATGCTGCGGGCATAGGCAAGAACTTCCACATTGCCGCGCGAGGCGCCGGCCAGGGCGCCGTCGCCGCTCGAACCCGAACCGGCGCGGACGATGATCCGGCGCACGCCGTTGGGGTTGGACCAGTCCAGGCCGGCCCGGCGGGCGGTGATCTGCACCTGGGCGGCGTCGAGCACCACGGTGGGGCCCGCGCGGGTGGCGATGATCATGTCGGAGGCCGCGCCCGCGCCGTCGAACAGCTCGCCCAGGGTGACCCGGCCGTCGGCGTCGGTGGTGTCGGACCGCAGCGAGACGGCCTGGCCGGCCAGGGCCGGCGAGGCGATCAGCAGGGCGGCGAGGGAAAGGACGAGGGTTTTCATCAGCCTAGGACCTCAGGTTCGAGGTGGTCTGGAGCATCTGGTCGGCGGTGGTGATGACCTTGGAGTTCATTTCGTAGGCCCGCTGGGCGACGATCAGGGCGGTGATCTCGCTGACCGAGTCGACGTTGCTGGCCTCGGTGTAGTTCTGCAGCAGGGTGCCGAAGCCCGGCTGGCCGGGGGCGGCGATGTTGGCCGGGCCCGAGGCCGCGGTTTCCATCAGCATGTTGTCGCCCACCGCCTCCAGGCCGCCTTCGTTCATGAAGTTGGCCAGTTCGATCTGGCCGATGGTCTGGGGCTGCGGGTTGCCGTCCACTGTCACCTGCACCAGGCCGGTCTTGCCGATGGTCAGGGCGGTGATGTTCTGCGGGACGGTGATCCCCGGCTGGACAGTGTAGCCGTCCTCGGTGACGATCTGGCCCTGGTCGTTGGTCGAGAAATTGCCAGCCCGGGTATAGGCGGTCTCGCCCGAGGGCAGCAGGATCTGCAGGAAGCCCTTGCCCTGGATGGCCACGTCCAACGGGTTGTTGGTCATGCTGGGCGTGCCCTGTTCGTTGATCCGGTAGACCGAGCCGGCCTTGACGCCGCCGCCGACCTGCACGCCGGTGGGCACCACGTTGCCGTCGCCGGACGACTGCGAGCCGGCTCGTTCGATGGTCTGGTAGATCAGGTCCTGGAACTCGGCCCGCTGGCGCTTGAAGCCGACGGTGTTCATGTTGGCGATGTTGTTGGAGATGACCTCGACGTTCAGCTGTTGGGCCGACATGCCGGTCGCGGCGGTGCGAAGCGCTTGCATCGTTCAGTTATCCCTTACTGGACCTTGCCCATCCGCTCGACGGCGGACCGGGACAGTTCCGAGGTTTGATCCATCATCTTGCTCACGCTCTCGTAGGCGCGGCTGACCTCGATCAGCTTGGTGATCTGGGTGATGGCTTGGACGTTGGAGGATTCCAGCATGCCCTGGTGGACGACGGCGTCCGTGGCCTGCTGGGGGGTGTCGTTGGAGATGTTGCGGTACAGGTTGTCGCCGTCCTTGCGCAGCGAGGCCAGATCGGCCATCCGCACGACGCCGATCTTGCCGGCGCGCTCTGCGCCCTGGCTGACCGTGCCGTCGCGGGCGATGGTGACCGGGCCCTTCAGCGGGTCGATGTTGATCTCGCCGCCGCCCTCGTCCAGCACGGCCGCGCCGTTCTGGGTGACCAGCTTGCCCTCGGGGCTCATGGTGAAGCGGCCGTCGCGGGTGTAGCGCTCGCCGCCGGCGGTGGTGACCTTGAAGAAGCCCTGGCCCTCGATGGCCAGGTCGAAATCGCCGCCGGTCTGGGTCAGGCCGCCCTGCGAGAAGTCGCGCGCCACGCCGTCGTCCAGCACGAACTTCACGGGGTTCGTACCACCGTCGGTGCGGGCCGGCTTGGCCGGCTCGGTGCGCACCATCAGCTGCTCGACCTTGAACCCGGTCGTGTTGGCGTTGGCGATGTTGTTGGCCACGATGTCGAGTTCGCGGCGCAGGGTCATCTGCCGCGAAAGTCCCACATACAGAGCGTTGTCCATGACCGGTTACCGAAACGGCTGGCGCGACAAATGCGCCGCAGTCCTGCTAGCAACCCTCGTGCCAACTCCAAAAACCAAAGGATTTCAACGAAAAGGAAGGTTAACGGGCGTTCGGCGGCGGAGTCTGCCGGGCAGATTCAGCCTGCGGCGAAATGGCCTTCAAAAGGGATCGTTAACCATGCTCCACGCATGACTAGGTCGACAGATTCCAAGGAACCGCGCGCGTGGCCAACAAACCCCCCAAGGAAGCTCCCGCCCCCGAAGGCGAAGAGGGCGCGACCGAGGGCGAAGCTCCCGCCAAGAAGAAACCGCCGATGATGATCATCATCGCGGCGGCGGCCGGCGTCGTGCTGGTCGGCGGCGGCCTCACCACGTTCCTGCTGATGAAGCCCAAGCCCGCCGCGCAAGGCGAAGCCGGCCACGAAAAGCCGAAGAAGAAAGAAAAGAAGGAAGAGAAGGGCGGCCACGGCGGCGCCGAAGGCGGCGCGGCCGCCGCCGGCGCGCCGGTCATCAAGGAAGGCCCCGACGGCGTGGTGTTCTACACCCTGCCCGACATCGTGGTGAACATGCAGGCCGCCGACGGCCGCTCGACCTTCCTGAAGCTGAAGCTGACCTTCGAACTGCCCGACCAGGAGACGGCGGACCACCTGACCCCGAACCTCCCGCGCCTGCAGGACATGTTCCAGACCTTCCTGCGCGAACTGCGCCCCGAGGACCTCAACGGCAGCCAGGGCAGCTACCAGCTGCGGGCCGAACTGCTGCGTCGCGTTAATCTGGTCGCCGCGCCCTCCAAGGTGAACGCGGTGCTGATCGAGGAGATGCTGATCAACTAGCCCTTCGGGGCGGGTTGAGGCGAACATCATGGCGGACGAAATCGACGATCAGGCCGCGATGGCCCAGTGGGCCTCGGAGAACCCGCCGAGCGAAGCCGGCGACGCCGGCGTGGGCGACAATCAGTTCGGCGACTTCAGCGGCGGCATGGGCGGCTGGGACGACGGCGGCGGCGACGGCATGGGCGCCGAGCGCATCCTGAACCAGGACGAGATCGACAGCCTGCTGGGCTTCGACATGTCCGGCGACGGCAATGACGACCGCACCGGCATCCGGGCGATCATCAACTCGGCGCTGGTGTCGTACGAACGCCTGCCGATGCTGGAAATCGTCTTCGACCGCCTGGTGCGGTTGATGACGACCAGCCTGCGCAACTTCACCAGCGACAACGTCGAGGTCAGTCTCGACAACATCAGCTCGATCCGCTTCGGCGACTATCTGAACTCGATCCCGCTGCCGGCCATCCTGGCGGTGTTCCGGGCCGAGGAGCTGGACAATTACGGCCTGCTGACGGTCGACTCCAACCTGATCTATTCGATCGTCGACGTGCTGCTGGGCGGCCGTCGCGGCACCGCGGCCATGCGCATCGAGGGCCGGCCCTACACCACCATCGAGCGGGTGCTGGTGCAGCGGATGGTCGAGGTGGTGCTGCACGACGCCAAGGCGGCCTTCGAGCCGCTGCATCCCGTCAGCTTCACCCTCGACCGCCTGGAGACCAATCCGCGCTTCGCCGCCATCGCCCGGCCGGCCAACGCCGCGATTCTTGTGAAGCTTCGGATCGACATGGAAGACCGTGGCGGTCGAATCGAGCTTCTGCTGCCCTATGCGACCCTCGAGCCCATCCGGAAGATGCTGCTGCAGCAGTTCATGGGCGAGAAGTTCGGCCGCGACAACATCTGGGAAGGCCACTTGGCCACCGAACTCTGGACCACCCAGATGGAGGTGCGCGCCGTGCTCGACGAGCAGCAGCTGCCCCTCAGCCGCGTGCTGGACCTGAAGGTGGGCGACACCCTGATGCTCAACGCCACGCCCGACAGCCCGGTCGAGCTGCGCGCCGGTTCGATCCCGCTGACCCGCGGGCGGATGGGCCGTCGCAACCACTCGATCGCCGTGCGCGCCGACGCGCCGCTGACCCCGGCGGCCAAGAAGGCGGTTCAGAAGCTGAAATGAGCCTGACGGCCATCGCCCTCAACGGTCTGCTGGCGATCCTGCTGCTGGTCGCCCTGGGCTTCGGCGTGCGCCTGGAGCGCCGGCTGAAGGCCCTGCGCGACAGCCACGAGGGCTTCGCCAAGGCCGTGGCCGACCTCGACCGCGCCGCCATGCGGGCCGAACAGGGCCTGGCCGACCTGCGGGCCGCCACCGACGAGGCCGCCGACACCCTGGCCGACCGCATCGACAAGGCCCGGGCCCTGGCCGCCCAGCTGGACGAGCGCCTGAACCGCCCGATGGTGACGCCGCCGCCCGCCGCGGCCTCGCGTCCGGCCATCCCGCGCCCTGAAAGGGCGCCGGAGCCCGAGGCGCCGTCCGAGACGTCCCGCCGCCTGCGCGCCGAGGACTTCGAGAAGCTGCTGGACCGCGAGGCCCGCATCCCCCGCGACGTCGCGCCGCCACCCGCCGCGCGACCTTCCGCGCCCAAGGAAACCCCGCGTTCACGAGCGCGGATAGATGATGACCTGTTCGAGGGCCCGGAAGATCCGCCGCGCCCCGGCTCGAATTTTAGAGGCCGCCGATGAAAAACGTTCCGCGCATCCTGCCGATCGTCGGGATCGCCGTGGTCGGCGTGCTGGCGGTCAACGCCCTGGCCGGGGCCAAGTCGCTGCCCAACATGCTGAGCGGGGCCAAGGCCTTCGCCGAGGGCGTGGCCAAGCCGGACGCCGAAAAGGCCCCGTCGGCCGACGAGGCCGGCAAGGACGCGGCCGCCCAGGCCCCCCCGCCGCGCGTCTGCGCCCCGTCCGCCTCCGACCTGGCCCGCGAGGCCGGCCTGTCGCCCGCCGAACTGCGCGTCCTGCAGAGCCTGGGCCAGCGTCGCGGCCAACTGGACCAGCGCGAGCAGGACATCGACGTCCAGTTGCAGCTGCTGGCCGCCGCCGAGGGCAAGCTGGACGCCAAGATGAAGGCGCTGAACGGCATGAAGGGCGAGATCCAGGGCCTGCTGGGCCAGGCCGACGCCCAGAAGGAGGCCGAGTCCCAGCGCATGGTGCTGGTCTATTCGGCCATGAAGCCCAAGGACGCCGCCGCCCGCATGAGCGTGCTGGACGACAGCGTGCGCCTGCCGATCGCCTCGAAGATGAAGGAGCGCACGCTCAGCATGATCCTGGCCAACATGTCGCCCACCGACGCCAAGATCCTGACCGAGCGCCTGGCCAACCGCCTGTCGGCCGACGCCATCGCCAAGGGCAAGGCGGCCCTGGCCGCCGCCAGCGCGCCGCCCG
>NZ_AKKF01000015.1 GCF_000281955.1 Caulobacter sp. AP07
CGGCCCGGCCGGGAAGCGGCGGTTGGCCAGGTGGTCGAAGAACACGTCGTCGGGCACTAGGCCCGGCACGGCCACCACGCTCCAGCCGGTCAGGCGCTGGAGTTCCTCGTTGATCCGCTTGAAGTCGGGAATGCCCGAACGGTGCAGGTCGAGCGCGTCGAGACCGCGCAGGAACGCATCGCAGGCCCGGCCCGGGAGCAGGGCTGTCTGGCGTTCGTACAGGGTGATCCAGACGTCGTGCTCGGCCTGGGTGTAGTTCTCCCAGCCCTGATCGATCGTCCAATCCGGCCTCGCCCCGGGGGGCGGGCCGCCGCTAAAACCATCTGCGCTCATGGGATGACGTTACGCCCGGTTCGCGGCAAGTTCCGTTCGGATTTTGCGCGATATACCGGGGCGCCCGGAGAGACGTTGCGTCTAGTGCGAAATCCGGGGGCGAAGCTTGTAGGCGCCGTGGTCGAAGCTCTCGAAGATCACCGCCGTCTGCGGATGGCCCACCGGCTCGCCGGTCTCGTCGGCCAGCAGGTTCTGCTCGGAGACGTAGGCGACATAGGTGTTGTCGTCGTTCTCGGCCAGCAGGTGGTAGAACGGCTGGTCCTTGGTCGGCCGGATGTCCTCGGGGATGGAGTTCCACCATTCCTCGGTGTTGGCGAACACGGGGTCGACGTCGAACACCACGCCCCGGAAGGGGAAGATCCGGTGCTTGACCACCTGGCCGATCGCGAATTTGGCGAATCTCGAATTCATGACGGACAGCCTAATCCGAGTCTCCTGACTAGAACCTGAACGTAGAGTTCCGTGACCGGATAACAAGGCGACGCCTTCCGGCGCGGGAATCTCGTTGCTATGCTCGGTTCCGAAGTGAGGCGGTTCGGCATGAATCGCCTGCGAGACAAGGTGGAAAGACCATGTCGGAGGCGCCGAGCGCGCCCGGCGCGCCTCAGCCTCAGGGCTCGGGCCGGCGCCGGCCGCCAGGCGAGCAGTCGTGCTATGCGGCGCTCGACCTGGGTACGAACAACTGCCGCCTGCTGGTGGCGACGCCTTCGCCGCGGGGCTTCCGCGTCGTCGAGGCCTATTCCCGCATCGTGCGCCTGGGCGAGGGGTTGTCGCAGAGCGGCCGCCTGTCGGACGAGGCCATGACCCGCTCGATGGCCGCCCTGAAGGTCTGCGCCGAGAAGATTCGCCGCCGCAAGGTGCTGCGCGTGAAGGCGGTGGCCACCCAGGCCTGCCGGGGTGCGACCAATGGTCCCGACTTCGTGCGCCGCGTGGCCGAGGAGACCGGCCTGCGGCTGCAGATCATCACGCCGAAGGAAGAGGCCCAACTGTCGGTGGCCGGGTGCATGAGCCTGTTCGACCGCGAGGCCGAGGCGGCCCTGGTGGTCGATGTCGGCGGCGGTTCGACGGAGCTGTCCTGGGTCGATCTCAAGGGCGGCGGGCTGGACGCCAAGCCCCGGCAGTTCGCCGCCTGGCGGCTGCCGATCAAGGCCTGGCTGTCGATCCCGATCGGCGTGGTCACCCTGGCCGAGCGCTTTCCCGAGGGCGAGCGAGTGGAGGAGGGGTGGTTCCGGGCCATGGTCGACGAGGTCAAGGGGCGGATCGAGGCCTTCCCGCACGCCGAGCCGATGCGCGAGCTGTTCGAGAACGGCCGGGCCCACATGGTCGGCACCTCGGGGGCGATCACCAGTCTGGCGGGCCTGCACCTGGGCCTGCCGCGCTACGACCGCAACGTGGTCGACGGCCTGTGGATGCACCGCCACGAATGCGAGGCGGCGGCTGATCGGCTACTGACCCTGACCGCCCGGGAGCGGGCCCTGGAGCCGTGCATCGGGGCCGATCGGGCCGACCTGGTGCTGGCCGGAGCGGCGATTCTTCAGGCCGTTCAGGAGCTTTGGCCGTGTTCGCGCGTGCGTGTCGCCGATCGGGGGCTTAGAGAGGGACTTCTGATGTCCCTGATGTCCGATCAACAGAAGAAGCCGCGCCGGCGTCGGCGCGGCGGCGCGGGCCGCTCCAGGCTCGAGACGGTGAACGCATGAACGACGAGCCCCCCCGCAAGCGCATGGTCAAGCCGCCGGCCGGCGGCAACGACGGCGGCCGGGCCAAGCCGGCCCGCCTGAAGACCGCCTTCGGCCGCACGCCCTCGCAGCAGGCCTGGCTGGAGCGGCAGATCAACGACCCGTTCTCGGCCAAGGCCCGGGCCCTGGGCTATCGCAGCCGCGCCGCCTTTAAGATCAGCGAGATCGACGACAAGCACCACTTCTTCAGGAAGGGCGCGCGGATCATCGACCTGGGCTGCGCGCCCGGCGGCTGGCTGCAGATCGCCACCGAGCGCGGCGTGACCGATATCGTCGGCGTCGACCTGCTGCCGGTCGATCCGGTCGCGCCGGCCCACATCCTGGAGATGGACTTCACCGACCCGGCCTGTCCGCCGAAGATGCTGGAGCTGCTGGGCGGCGCGCCAGACCTGGTGATGTCGGACATGGCCCCCAACACCGTCGGCCACCGCGAGACCGACCACCTGCGGATCGTCGGCCTGATCGAGATCGGCGCGGAGTTCGCCATCGAGGTGCTCAAGCCCGGCGGCGCCTTCGTGGCCAAGGCGTTCCAGGGCGGCGAGACCGCCGAGGTGATCGCCCAGCTCAAGAAGCACTTCACCAAGGTCGTCCACTTCAAGCCCAAGGCCAGCCGCAGCGACAGCTCCGAGGTCTTCCTGGTGGCGACGGGGTTCAAGGGGCGCTAGGCGCCCGCCCAAGGCAGATGTTTGGAGTCGTTGCGCTGCTCGGGGAGCAACGACTACCCCTCCGCGTTTTGCCTTCCCGCAACTAGTAATCCATAGATTGATTTCTTGATGTTTAGTCCCCCATAAGAATAGATCGTAAAAATTGCGATAGAATTAAATCGTCTCATGGATGTATTTTGAGCGGTGAACGGCCTCTCTAAGCTTCGCTGCATAGCGAATTTTACAATTCGAACTCTTGCGGCGGCGCGATTGTCGGCGTGACCATCGGCCCGCGTATTCGACGCGTCATTACGAGAGGCCGTTAGATGTCAAAGTCCCTGAGTATCGCCATCGCTCTCGCTATTGGACTGTCGGCGGCGGGCTCTTCCGCCTATGCCGCGCCCTGCAAGGACGCCAAGGGCAAGTTCACCAAGTGTCCGGCCTCGGCCCCGGCCAAGCCGGTCAAATGCAAGGACGCCAAGGGCAAGTTCGCCAAGTGCTCCGCGCCTGGGGCCAAGCCCATCCACTGACGCGCTTCGGCGGCGTTGGGGCCCCCTCGACGTCGCCGACCCTGCACTTAGAGCCTCTTCGTCACCATTTATGCAGCCAATCGGGTCGACACGACGGCCTCCCGTAGGTATACGCGGCTCGCAAAATGGAGACTCCAATGGAGATTCGCGAAGGGCTCACCTTCGACGACGTTTTGCTCGAACCCGGTCCGTCCGACGTCATGCCCACCCAGGTGACGACCGAGACCAAGTTCACGCGTGAAATCAGTCTGAACATCCCGCTCGTGTCCGCCGCCATGGACACGGTCACCGAAAGCCGGCTCGCCATCGCCATGGCCCAGGCCGGCGGCATGGGCATCCTGCACCGTAACATGACGGTGGACGAACAGGCCGACCACGTGCGCGAAGTGAAGCGTTACGAAAGCGGCATGGTCATCAATCCGCTGACCATCAATCCCGACACCACCCTGGCCGAGATCCGCGAGATCACGGCCCGCCGCAAGATCTCGGGCTTTCCCGTGGTCGAGGCCAGGACCGGCAAGCTGGTCGGCATCCTGACCAACCGCGATATGCGCTTCGAGGGCGACGACAAGGTCCCGGCCTCGGCGCTGATGACCCACGAGAACCTGATCACGGTGCGCGAGGGCGTCGATCCCCGCGAAGCGCGCGAACTGCTGCGCAAGCACAAGATCGAACGCCTGATCGTCGTCGACGACGCCTATCGCGCCGTCGGCCTGATCACCGTCAAGGACATCGAGAAGGCCCAGGCTCACCCCCTGGCCGCCAAGGACGACAAGGGCCGGCTGCTGGTCGGCGCGGCGTCGACGGTCGGCGACGCCGGCTTCGAACGCTCGATGGGCCTGGTCGAGGCCGGCGTGGACGTGGTGGTGATCGACACCGCCCACGGTCACTCCAGCCAGGTCGCCCAGGCGGTCAGCCGCCTGAAGCGCGAGGCCAACCGCGTGCAGATCGTGGCCGGCAACATCGCCACCTACGACGCCGCTCGCGCCCTGATCGACGCCGGCGCCGACGCGGTGAAGGTCGGCATCGGCCCGGGCAGCATCTGCACCACCCGCATCGTGGCCGGCGTGGGCGTGCCGCAACTGACCGCCATCGCCGAAGCCGTCCGCGCCGCCCGCGAAAGCGGCACCCCGGTGATCGCCGACGGCGGCATCAAATATTCGGGCGACCTGGCCAAGGCCATCGCGGCCGGGGCCTCGACCGCGATGATGGGCTCGATGTTCGCCGGCACCGAAGAGGCGCCGGGCGAGGTGTTCCTGTACCAGGGCCGCTCGTACAAGAGCTATCGCGGCATGGGCTCGGTGGGCGCCATGGCCCGCGGTTCGGCCGACCGCTACTTCCAGAAGGACATCACCGACAGCTTCAAGCTGGTGCCGGAAGGCATTGAAGGGCAAACACCTTTCAAGGGTCCGATCGCCCCGGTGCTGCACCAGCTGGTCGGCGGCCTGCGGGCGGCCATGGGCTATGTCGGCGCGCCTGACATCCTGGAGTTCCAGAAGCGGGCCCGCTTCGTGCGGATCACCGGCGCTGGTCTGCGCGAGAGCCACGTCCACGACGTGATGATCACGCGGGAAGCGCCCAACTATCCGAGCGCGGTCTAGCGCGTGCGGATGGCCTTCGAGCTTCAGATGCTGGCCGCCGCGGTGGTCCTCGGCCTCGTCCACCTGTTCTGGGCGGCCGCGGCCGCCCAGCCGCAGCGGGGCCTGAAGTGGAACGTCGGCCCCCGCGACACGCCGGTGGAGCTCGCGGGAATGGCGGGGCGCCTTGAGCGCGCCTTCGCCAACTTCCGCGAGACCTTCCCGTTCTTCGCCGCCGCCGTGCTGGTCGCCTATCTGGGCGGCCGGCTCGGAACGCTCACCACCTATGGCGCCGTGCTCTATGTTGGCGCGCGGACGGTCTATGTCCTTCTCTATGCCTTCGGCGTGCCGGTTGTCCGCTCGCTGGTCTGGCTTGCTTCCATGGTGGGCCTAGGCCTGATCCTGGCGGCCTTGGTGATCTGAAAACAAATGCGTGACGGCGGCAGACTGACAGCGGCGATCGAGGTTCTCACCGAGATCGAGACGCGCCACTTCCCTGTACGGATGGCGCTGAAGCGCTGGGGCGAGAGCGCCCGCTACGCCGGCTCCAAGGACCGGGCCTTCGTCTCGGGCCTGGCGCTGGACGCCCTGCGCCGCAAGCGCTCGCTGGGCTGGATGATGGGCGACGACAGCGCCCGCGGCGTGGTGCTGGGCGTGCTGGCCCATGACTGGGCCTGGCCCGCCGAGCGCATCGCCGAAGCCGTCGGCGAGGAGCACGGACCCGGCGCCCTGACCGAGGTCGAGCTCGAACGCATCGCCGCGCCGCGTCCGATCGCCGAGGCGCCGGCGGCCGTCGCCGGCGACTATGCCGACTGGCTCGAACCCTTCCTGACCCGCGCCCTGGGCGACGGCCGCACCGCCGAAATGGCGGCGCTGTCGCAACGCGCGCCGGTCGATCTGCGCGTCAATCTGCTGAAGACCGACGTACCGCGCGGCGCCAAGGCCGTGGCCGCGATCGGCGCGGAGCCGGCCGGCGTGCTGGACGCCGCCTTTCGCATCGCCGCGCCCCAGGCCGCCGACCGCACCCCCTCGGTCGAGGCCGTGCCGGCCTTCTCCAAGGGCTGGTTCGAGGTCCAGGACCTGGGCTCGCAGATCGCCGCCGCCACGGCCGGGCCGATCAAGGGCAAGCAGGTGCTCGACTTCTGCGCCGGCGGCGGGGGCAAGACCCTGGCCCTGGCCGCCGCCATGGGCAACAGCGGCCAGATCTACGCCCACGACAGTGACGCCCGCCGCCTGGCCGACACCATCCGCCGCGCGCAGCGGGCAGGGGTGCGCAACCTGCAGATCCGCTCACCGATCGAGGGCGAGCCGCTGAAGGGCCTGGAAGGCAAGCTGGACCTGGTGTTCGTCGACGCCCCCTGCACCGGCTCGGGCACCTGGCGCCGCCACCCGGACGCCAAGTGGCGCCTGTCGCCCGACCAACTGGCCAAGCGCCAGATCGAGCAGGACGCGGTGCTGGCCGACGCGGCCGACTTCGTGAAGGTCGGCGGCCGGCTGATCTATGTGACCTGCTCGCTATTGGTCGAGGAGAACGAGGACCGTGTCGCGGCCTTCATTGAACGCCACCCCGGTTTCGCCGCGACGCCCGTCACGCTCGATGGCGTGCAGGAGCACATCACCGCGCAGGGCTATCTGCGCCTGACGCCCAAGAGCGCCGGCACGGACGGCTTCTTCGCGGCGGTGCTGGAGCGGAAGTCTTAAATCCTTCTCCCCCTGTGGGAGAAGGTGGCCGCTCGGCGGTCGATGAGGGGTCTTCCACGGCGCGACCGCTGTGCGACGAGACCGCATCGTCCGCCGTGCGCCCCCTCATCCGTCGGCCTGAGGCCGACACCTTCTCCCGCGAGGGGAGAAGGACCCGACATGAACGAACGACGCTGAAAAGGACCCGCGCATGACCCCTGAACCCCACCACCAGCGCGTCCTGATCGTCGATTTCGGCAGCCAGGTCACCCAGCTGATCGCGCGCCGGGTGCGCGAGGCCGGCGTCTATTGCGAGATCCATCCCTTCGACAAGGCCGAAGGCCTGGTCGACGACTACGCCCCCAGCGCCATCATCCTGTCGGGCGGCCCGGCCAGCGTTCTGGAAGCCGACAGCCCGCGCATCGGGACCAAGCTGTTCGAGCTGGGCGTGCCGATGCTCTGCGTCTGCTACGGCGAGCAACTGCTGTGCGACGTGCTGGGCGGCAAGGTCGAGGGCGGCCATGCCGGCGAATTCGGTCGCGCCGAGCTGACCATCGGCAAGGACAACCCGCTGTTCGCCGGCCTGGCGGGCGTGGGCGAGCTGGAAACCGTGTGGATGAGCCACGGCGACCGCGTGACCGCGATCCCCGAAGGCTTCGAGGTCATCGCCACCTCGACCGGCGCGCCGTTCGCGGCCATCGCCAATGACGCGCGCAAGATCTACGGCGTGCAGTTCCACCCCGAGGTGGTCCACACGGTCAACGGCGCCCAGATCTATCGCAACTTCCTGAAGCTGGCCGGGCTGAAGGGCGACTGGACCATGGCCGCCTTCCGCCAGGAGATGGTCACGAGGATCCGCGACCAGGTCGGGACCGGCAAGGTGATCTGCGGCCTGTCGGGCGGCGTCGACAGCTCGGTGGCCGCCGTGCTGATCCACGAGGCGATCGGCGATCAGCTGACCTGCGTGTTCGTCGACACCGGCCTGCTGCGCCTCAACGAGGCCGAACAGGTCGTCACCCTGTTCCGCGACCACTACAACATCCCGCTGATCCATGTGGACGCCGGCGCCGAATTCCTGGGCGCCCTGGCCGGGGTCAGCGACCCCGAAACCAAGCGCAAGATCATCGGCGGCAAGTTCATCGACATCTTCGACCGCGAGGCCGCCAGGATCGACGGCGCCGATTTCCTGGCCCAGGGCACGCTCTATCCCGACGTGGTCGAGAGCGTCTCGGCGCGCGGCGGCCCCTCGGCGGTGATCAAGAGCCACCACAATGTCGGCGGTCTGCCCGACTTCATGAAGCTGAAGCTGGTCGAGCCGCTGCGCGAGCTGTTCAAGGACGAGGTCCGCGCCCTGGGCGTGGAACTGGGCCTGGCCCCGGCCTTCGTCGGCCGCCACCCGTTCCCCGGTCCGGGCCTGGCCATCCGCATCCCCGGCGACATCACGCCCGAGAAGGTCGCGGTGCTGCAGCAGGCCGACGCCATCTATCTGGAAGCGATCCGCGAGGCCGGCCTCTACGACAAGATCTGGCAGGCCTTCGCCGTGCTGCTCCCGGTCAAGACGGTCGGGGTGATGGGCGACGCCCGCACCTACGAGAACGTCCTGGCCCTGCGCGCGGTGACCTCCACCGACGGCATGACCGCCGACTTCTTCGAGTTCCCCTGGGACGTGCTGGGCAAGACCGCCACCCGGATCATCAACGAGGTCCGCGGCGTCAACCGCGTCGTCTACGACGTGACCTCCAAGCCCCCCGGTACGATCGAGTGGGAATAGGGGTAATATAACACCGCATTCGCCGGATCTATCCGTCGTCCCGGGCTCACTTGGGTGGCCCCGGCGAGTGCTATTTGCGCCTTCGCTTAGGCTCCGCGCCGGGCTCGCTATTGCGAAGGGTTCTGACCGTCCGGCGCCGCGTTGACGGGAAGGGCGTGCTCCAGGGGCTGGGCTATCGACCCGACAGGGTCGGGCCACTATCTCAGCTTGCATGGTGAAAGGATTTGCCGGGAAATGGAGACGTCGGCCGCTTGGCCGGCGATCGGACGAACCTGGCGAAATTTGACGGCGACCCCGCCACGGCGGAGACGACCTCTCATGCCGATCATCCGCTTTCAGTCTGGAAGATCAGGGCGCGCGATCCATGACCGTTGGACACGAACATTCTGGCCCGCGGGGAGATCCGGAAGACCGGCCAGACACCGCTGGGGGATTGCCGCGCTACCAGTATGGCGAGTTTTCAACTCGCGGCGTCCCATCGGGGCGGCGATTCAGTCATCTCAATGAAACAGGGCTGTTCGGGACAGCCGATGTCCGTCTCACCGACGCCGAGGCCGTCGAGCGGTCCCATGCGAGGACCCGGTGGTTCGCGGGCGGGCAAGCGGTCTATTTCGAACAGGAGATCGGGTTCGCCATGACCGGCCAGCGAACCCGGCGACATCACGCGGCGGACGGCCTCGACGGTCTTTCGATCAACCTGCTGCTCTCGGGGGGGCATCATATCGAAGTCGACAAGGGGGGTGCGGCGGCCCTCCGGGCGGGAGACCTCTTCGCCTATGACGCCACCCGTCCGCAGAGCACCCACGGCGACGCCTACCATGTCGTCAGCCTCTACCTGCCGCGTCCGGTGGTCGTCGCGGCGGTGGGCGAGGCCAGGATCGACGACAGGTTGGCGCTCGCCACCCTGTCGGGATCACCGCTGGCGCCGTTTCTGATCGGGCAGATGCGTCTGCTCGCCGAGCACGGCGCCACGCTGGGACCGGAGGAGTTCGACGCGGCCCTTGACGCGGCCACGAGCCTGGCCGGCGTGCTCCTGCGGCGGCGCGTGCTGGAGACGAGGGCTGACGAGCCGCGGGAACAGGCGGGCCTGTTCACGGCGGCCCAGCGCTTCATCGACTTGCACCATTACCGGCACGATCTTAGTCCCGACATGATCGCGGCGGCGCTGGGGTGTTCGCGGGCGCATCTCTATCGCGTGTTCGCGGCCCGCGAACAGACCGTTGCGGCCCACCTGCGGGACGTCCGGCTGCGTGTCTTTCTGCGGAAACTGGCGCAGGACCCCCAGACAGGCATAGCCGAACTGGCCTGGAGCTGTGGGTTCGGGTCCGACGTCTCGGACTTCTCGCGGCTCTTCAAGCGAAGGTTCGGCCGCACGCCGCGCGAGGCGCGCAGCGCGCTGCTCGCCGAAGGGGGCCTGCGTAGCCTTGAGACGCCAGGGCGTCTCTTTTGAGACGCGATCCCTAACGCCATTCCGCCATCCCTTTCTATGAGCGCCCTTTGGCGTCATGGGATCGGGTACCCTTCTGCGCCGTCCGGAATCCGGAGGCGTGGCGGGCATGAGCGGTGGGGGCGGGAAGGGCGCGGCGCGCCTGGCGGGAGCCGCGGCGGTGCTGGGCGCCGGCGCCCTTTGCGGTCCGGTCTGGGCGCAGACGGCGCCGGACGCCGGAAGTCTCCAGAGGCAGTTGCGCCAGGAAATCCCGCGTCTGACGCCCACCAGTCCGACGGTCGCGCCCGAAGCGCCGCCGTCGGGACCCGACAATGGCCGACGGGTCGCGGTGGCGCGGTTCGTGGTGGACGGCGCGACCCTGGTTCCCGCTTCGGAACTGGAGGCCCTGCTGCGGGCGGATGTTGGCCGGTCCCTGTCCTTCGCTGAGCTTCAGGCGGCGGCGCAGAAGGTCGCCGGCCACTACCGGACGCGCGGCTACTTCGCCCGCGCCTATCTGCCGGCTCAGGACGTCAGCGACGGCGCCGTTCACATCGCGGTCATCGAGGGGCGTTTTGGCCGTGTCCTACGGACAGCGGGCCCGACGCGCGCCGACCGGGACTTCGTGGAATCGGTGGTCGCCGCCCGCCTGACGCCCGGCGCGCCCTACTCGGTCAACGCCCTGGAACGGGGCCTTCTGCTGGCCGGCGACCTGCCGGGAATCGCGGTGCGCGGCACGCTGAAGGCGGGAGCGACCCCCGGGGCCAGCGACCTGGAACTGACGATCGAGGACGAGCCGTTCGCGACGGGCAGGGTGGGCGTCGGCAACTTCGGCGTACGATCGACGGGTGTCTATCAGGCGACCGCCGCCCTCTCGCTCAACAACGGGCTTGGCCGGGGCGACCAACTCCAGGTTCAGATCGCCGGGGCTGAGCGGCTTGGCTATGGGGCGGTCGCCTACAGCTTGCCCCTGGGCGCCGACGGCTGGCGCGCCGGGATTCATGTCAGCACCCTCGGCTACAGGTTGGGCGGCGACTTCAAGGACCTCGACAGCGACGGCGCCGCGACGACGCTGGGCGGTGACCTTTCCTATCCCCTGGTCCGCGGCGCGGCCTGGACCTTGCGCGTCCGCGCCGGGTTTGATCATGGCCGTTATGACGACAACAGCCTGGGGCGGCCGCTTCGCCGAAAGCGGATCGACAAGGGCGCGCTGGGCCTGATGGGCGAGGCCGCCGACGATTGGGGCGGCGGCGGTTTCACCACCTACGCCGTCACGGCGACCTGGGGGGCGCTCGACCTCTCCCGCCTGCCGATGGACAAGGCCCAGGACGCGGCGGGGCCGCGCGCCGCGGGCGGCTTCTCCAAGTTCGTCGTCGAGGGCCGGCGGGACCAGAGGTTGGCCCGGGCGCCGGACCTGATGCTGCGCGGCCGCATCGCCGGCCAATGGGCCTTTGGAAATCTCGACAGTTCCGAACAGTTCTCGCTGGGCGGCCCCGACGGCGTGCGGGCCTATCCGGTCAACGAGGCGGCGGGCGACAGCGGAATCCTGGGCAGTCTCGAAGTACACGGACCGATCGCCGAGGCCTGGGCGGCGGGTCTCGACGGTTTCGCTTTCGTCGATGCGGGCCTGGTTCGCCAGCACGCCGACACCTGGAAGGCCTGGAACGCCGGCTCGAACCGACCCAACAGCTATTCATTGTTCGGCGCCGGCTTCGGCCTCGCATGGACCCTTCCGGACCGAACGAGCGTCAGTTTCGTCGTCGCGTGCCCCATCGGGTCCAATCGCGGCGCGGACCAGCCCAACCACAACCAGGACGGCGGCGTGACCGATCCAAGGGCGTGGCTCTCCATCGCCAAACTGTTCTGAGGTGGATCGATGTCTGATCGCGGCGGAATGAACCGGACCTATCGGCTGGTCAGGAATCGGGCGACGGGCCGCTGGACCATCGCTTTGGCGGCGCTGGGCCTGATGGCGCAGCCGGGTCTGGCCCTGGCGGACGGCGTCGCCGGTGGCGCATTGCCCACGGGCGGGCGAGTGGTCTCGGGGCAGGTGACGATCGACTCGTCTGGCGCGGCGATGACCGTGACCCAGGAGACGGCGAGGGGGATCATCAACTGGCAGGGCTTCGATGTGGGCGCGGACGCCTCTGTCACGTTCAAGCAGCCCGACGCCGCCTCGGTTACGCTGAACCGCGTCATCGCGGGCGCTGGCAGCGTGATCGCGGGCAAGGTCTCGGCCAACGGCAAGGTCTATGTCGTCAACCCCAACGGTGTGTTGTTCGCCAAGGGCGCGCAGGTCAACGTGGGCGGGCTGCTCGCCTCGACGGCGGACATTGTCGATCGGGATTTCCTCGCTGGCCGGGAGGTCTTCATCCGCGACGGCGCACCGGGCGTTGTGGTCAACGAAGGGACGATCACCACCCGGGGCGGCGGCTCGGTGGTGCTGGTCGGCGGACAGGTCTCCAACCCGGGCGTGATCGCCGCCGCCGGCGGCC
The DNA here is from genome assembly GCF_000281955.1 of Caulobacter sp. AP07. GTDB lineage: Bacteria > Pseudomonadota > Alphaproteobacteria > Caulobacterales > Caulobacteraceae > Caulobacter. The sequence continues at coordinate 12,190 of NZ_AKKF01000015.1, forward strand.
ACGTGGCCTTGGCCTCGGGCGCCAAGATCACCCTGAGCGCGGGGGCGAACGGGCGCCTCCTGATCGAGGTGGACGGCGACACGACGGCAGGGTTGGTCGAGAACGGCGGGCTGATCGCGGCGGACGGCGGCCAGGTGATGATGACCGCGCAAGGCGTCGGCACCGCGATATCCTCGGTGGTCGCCAACACCGGGACAATCCAGGCCAGGACGATCGGCGGCCAGGCGGGACGAATTCTCCTGCTGGCGGACATGGATACGGGCCAGGCCAGGATCGGCGGCGTGATCGACGCATCCGCCCCGGCCGGCGGCGATGGCGGCTTTGTCGAAACCTCGGCCGCCAGGGTGGCCGTGGCCGATGGGACCCAGGTCACCACCCGCTCGACCTCGGGACGGACCGGAACCTGGTTGATCGATCCGCACGACGTGACGATCTCGGCAGGGCCGTCCAGCGGAGCAGGGGGCTTGACGGCCAGCGCGGACGACACGGTGATCAACGTGACGACCCTGACCAACGCCCTGGCCAACACCGGCGTGACGATCTCCACCGGCGTTGGAGGCGCCCAGGCCGGGAACATCACGGTCGCGGCGCCGATCTCCTGGAGCGCCGACACCATCCTGACCCTCGACGCCGCCGGCGATGTCGTCATCAACGCGCCCGTCGCCGCCACTGGCGCCAACGCCGGCCTCGCCCTGAACTACGGCGGCGACTACAGGTTCGGGACTGGCGCCCGCGTCACGCTTTCGGGCGCCAACGCCAGCCTGTCGCTCAACGGCGCCGCCTATACGTTGATCCACGACGTCGGCCAGTTGCAGGCGATCCAGAACGATCTCGCCGGTCGATACGCGCTGGCGGGCGACATCGACGCATCAGCCACCAGCAGCTGGAACGCCGGCGCCGGCTTCACCCCCCTGGGGATGTGGGGCGGCACGGCCTTCAGCGGCGCGCTGCATGGCCTGGGCAACACGATTTCCGATCTTTCGATCACCGGGACCACTTATGTCGGCCTGTTCGGCTACTCGCAGAACGGCACGTTCCGTGACTTCGGCCTGACCGGCGCTTCGACGATCCGATCGTGGGTCCCGGACCTCGTCTATATCGGCGCCCTCGCGGGCATCGTCGTGAACGCCAAGGTCAGCAATGTCTTCAGCACCCTCAAGATCTACTCAGGCGCCACGGAGACGTCCGCCGGCGGGCTGATCGGCGAGGCCTATCAAAGCACCATCAGCAACGCCTACACGACCGGCGACGTCACCAGCATCAACGCCGGCGAATATGTCGGCGGCCTGGTGGGCGGGATCTTCGCGACGACGGTCAGCAACAGCCACGCCACGGGCGTGATCACGGCCCGAAGTTCCAATCCGGGCCATAACGGCCATGCCACCTATTCAGGCGGCCTGGTCGGCTATGTCGCCGCGGGAAGCCTGCTCAGCGGCGGCTACGCCACCGGCCCGGTGACGGGGGGCGAGTTCGCCGGCGGACTGGTCGGGCTCAACGGGGGCGTTATCGAGGACAGCTACGCCACGGGCGCGGTGTCGAACTACGGCTATGCCGGCGGGCTGGTCGCCTCGAACATCGGCGCGATACGGACAAGCTACGCCACGGGCGCGGTGTCCGGCGACCTGAGCGCCGGCGGCCTTGTCGGTGACAACAGCGGCTCGGTCGGCGCGAGCTTCTGGGACGTGACGCGCAGCGGCCTGGCGTCGGGGATCGGCGCCGGCGCCGCAAGCGCCGGCGTCAGCGGACTGACCGCCGCCCAGATGACGGACCTCTCGACCTTCACCGCCGCGGGTTGGAACATCGACGCCATGGGCGGGACGAGCGCGACCTGGCGCATCTATGACGGCCAGACCGCCCCGCTGCTGCGGGGTTTCCTGAAGGGCGTCACGGTGACGGCCTTGGGCGACGGCAAGACCTACGACGGTCTGGCTTATGCCGGCGGCGCGGGCTTCACCAACTCGACGCCGGGCGCCGCGCTGCTCGGTTCCTTGACCTATGGCGGCTCCGCCGTGGGCGCCGTCAACACGGGAAGTTATGCGATCAAGGCTGGTGGTCTCTATTCAGACCAGCAGGGCTACGACATTTCCTATGTCGACGGTGCGCTGACCATCGGCAAGGCGGCGTTGACGGTCACGGCCTTGAACGACGCCAAGACCTATGACGGCCTGGCCTTCGGCGGCGGAGCCGGCGTCGGTTACGTGGGCTTGGTCAATGGCGAGACCGCTTTGGTGCTGGGTGGAGCGCTGGTGTATGGCGGAACGGCGCAGGGCGCGGTCAACGCCGGGAGTTACGGCCTGACCGTCTCGGGCCTGAACTCAGGCAACTACGACATCCGCTACGTGGACGGCGTGCTGACCATCGGCAAGGCGGCGCTGACGGTGACGGCTCTTGGCGCAAGCAAGGTCTATGACGGCGTCGCCTACGCTGGCGGCGCCGGCGTCGATTACGCTGGCTTCGTCAACGGTGAAACCGCTTCGGCGCTGGGGGGAGCGCTGGTCCATGGCGGAACGGCGCAGGGCGCGATCAGCGCCGGGAGCTACGGCCTGACCGTCTCGGGCCTCAGTTCCGGCAACTACGACATCCGCTACGTGGACGGCGCGCTGACCATCGGCAAGGCGATCCTGATCGTCACCGCCTCGGGCGTCGGCAAGGTTTATGACGGCGCGGTCAGCGCCACGGTCAGCTTCAACGACAACCGCGCCGCCGGAAGCGCCCTGATCGTCACCGGCGACGCCGCCTTCACGGATAGGAACGCGGGCGCGGACAAGGTCATCGCGGTTTCCGGCTTGACCCTGTCGGGTGCGGACGCCGGAAACTACACGCTCGCGAGCCGGAGCATCACGGCGGTCGCCGACATCGCGCGCCGACCTGTCGATGTCGCCGCGACCCCTCAGACCCTCACGGCCGGGCACGACATGCCGGCTCTCACCTTCGGTCTCGGCGGTGGGGGCTTGGTTGGCGGCGATACGGCGGCGGACGTGTTCACCGGCTCCCTGGCCTCCACCGCGCTGAACAACTTCGTGCCGGGAACCTATGTCATCACTCGGGGCACGCTCGCCGCCGGAGGCAACTACGCGATCGCGGATTTCGCCGCCGCTCCGCTCACCATTCTGGCCTCGCCCCATACGCTGACGGCCGGGGAGGTACGCCGCATGACCGCCGCCGCGACGGACACGCCCGATCCGAGGTCGCCCAGAGTCGGCGCTCCGGACTTGACCTTCGCGGCGGAGTTCATCCGTCCGGTGTGGTAACCCCGGAACTCAGGAAATCCGTCGAACTGTCACATGCCGGTGCTAAGCGCAGCCCATGCTGGCGATTCCGCAGGACATGACCTTTGTGAAGAGCGGTCGCGGTGAGCCGCGTCGATGACCGACCTCGTCAGCGTCCGGGCCCAGCGGGACGACCTCTACCACTTCATCGTCCGGCGCACCCGCGACCCGGCCGCGGCCGACGATCTGGTGCAGGAAACCTTCGCGCGCCTGCTGACCTACGAGCGTGCGCGGACCGTCGTCGACCGGGCGGCGCTTGGCTACAGCATCGCCCTCAACCTGGTTCGCGACCATTTTCGCAACCGCAAGCGCCGACCGGTCGAGGCGTTGAACGACGACATCCCCTGCGAAGCCCCCGCGCCGGAGCAGATCCTGATGCATCGCCAGAAGGTCGAGGTGTTCAGCAGGGCGCTGGACGCCATGCCGCCCCTGCGGCGGGACGTCTTCATCCGCCGCCGTCTGCATGGCCAGAGCTGCCGGCAGATCGCCGTTGATCTCGCCATGAACGAGGCCGCGGTCGAAAAGCATGTGGTGCGCGCGCTGGAGCAATTGCACCGTGAGGTCGCCAAGGCCGAGCGCCGCCAGGCGGGGCGGCGCGCATGAGGCGGGATCGCGCCAATCCGGAGGCCACGCTCTGGGCGGCCCGTCGTCTGGACGCCGACGCCGCGCCTGACGGCGCCTTCGAGGCCTGGAAAGCGGCCGATCCCGGCAATGCAGAGGCTTTCGAACAGGTCTGGACCACCACGCGGGATCCCGCGCTCGTCGAGGCTCTACGTCTCAGCGCCCAGCGCCGGAAGGCGCCGCGCTCGGCGCGGCGTGGCGCGGCTCTGATGGGCGGGCTGGCCTTGGCCGCTTGCACGGTCGCGGGCGTCGTCGCCTGGCCGGACCTGCAACTGATGTTGGTCGCGCCGCAGCATCTGGAAACGGCTCCAGGCCAGCAGCGTGAAATGGCCCTGGCCGACGGCACGCGGGTGACGCTCGATGGCGCGACCAGCCTCGAGGTCCAGCTGGGCGCCTATCGTCGCCGGGTGCGGCTGACTCGGGGCGAGGCCTTCTTCGATGTCGCCCATGACCCGTCCCGGCCCTTCACGGTCGACGCGCCGGAGGGGGCGGTGCGGGTGCTGGGCACCGCCTTCGACCTGGAACGCGGCCAAGGCCGGCTGGACCTGTCCGTGCATCGCGGCAAGGTGCGACTGACGCCCGAGGGGTTGGGACGTCCCTCCGTCGAGTTGACGATCGGCCAGCGGGCGACGGCGCGGGACGGCGCCGTGTCGAAGATCCGCGCCTTCGACGCGACCGCCGAGGATTGGCGCAGCGGCTGGCTGGAGACCGACGGCCTGTCGCTCGACCGCCTGATCGAAAGGCTCAATCGTCATTCGGCGCGGCCGATCGTCGTCGTGGATCCTGCCCTGGGCCGTCAGCGCGTGGCCGGACGCTTCCGGCTTGACGAGCCCGACACCCTGGTCCGGAACCTGGCGTTGATGCATGGCTTCAAGGTGCGCGAGGCGAACGACCGTCTCGAACTGACCCGCTGACCCGCGTGGCGTCAATCGCCCGGCGTCTTCGAAACTTCACAAAAATCCCTGTCCTGAAAGGCAAGACGTCCGCGTCTTTCCCCCGAAGCCGGCGAACACGCCGCGCGAAAGTCGGGGATATTGCATGACGTTCAACAGCTCGAGCTGGCGGCCTTCCGCCTCGGCCGTGGCTCTACTGCTGGCGAGCGCGACGCTCGCCGCGCCGGCCATCGCTTCGGCGGCGCCCACCGCCGTGAAGGCGAACCTCGCCATTCCCGCCAGCGAACTGTCGGTCGCCCTGCCGGCGTTCTCGCGGGCCACCGGCCTGCAGGTGCTGGCCGATCCGGCCCTGATCCAGGGCAAGCGGACCTCGGGCGTCAAGGGCGCGATCGACGCCGACCGCGCCCTGGCCCAGCTGCTGCGCGGCACGGGCCTGACCTTCGTCCGCAGCGGCGGCAGCGCCATCCTGCGTCCCGCCGCCCAGCCGATCTCGACGCGGCCCGCGCCGGTGGCGAGCGCCAGGGCGGACTCCGCGCCGCCGGCCGCGGCCCCGGCCGACGACAACACCATCGAGGAGCTGGTGGTCACCGGCGGCTTCGCCAGCTCCCTGGCCAGGGCTCTGGGCGACAAGCGCAAGGCCGCCAACGTCATCGACGCCATCTCGGCCGAGGACATCGGCAAGTTCCCGTCCAACAACATCGCCGAGGCCCTGCAGCGCGTTCCCGGCGTCGCCATCACCCGCGACCGGGGCGAGGGCCTGTTCGTGCGCGTGCGCGGCCTGGGCCCCAATTTCCAGATCGTCACCCTCAACGGCCGCAGCGCCGCGGTGAACGAGAACATGCGCGACTCCGGCCAGAGCGGCCGCCAGTTCCGCTTCGACACCCTGCCGTCCGAACTGGTGGCCGGCGTCGAGGTCGGCAAGACGCCTCTGGCCTCGCTGGACGAGGGCGCGATCGGCGGGGTGATCAACGTCAAGACCTTCCGCCCGCTGGACCTGGGCCGCAACACCGTCGCCGCCTCGGCCACGGCCAGCTATCCCGAACTGGCCGGCAAGACCGATCCGCGTCTCTCGGGCCTGATCAACTGGGTCAATGAGGACAAGAGCTTCGGCGCGTTGCTGGCCCTGGTCTACGACCAGCGCACCCTGCGCCAGGACCGGGTCACTGGCGTGGGCTGGAGCTATGTCGACACCACGACCACGCTGGGCAAGAGCCTGGCCGCCCAGGGGATCAGCCTCTATCCCACCGCCATCCGGCCGACGCTGGAACGCGAGGATCGTGAACGCAAAGGGGTGGTTTTCTCGGCCCAGTACCGCCCGAGCGACGCCACCGAGGTCACCTTCGACGCCAGCTACACCAAGCTGGACGACCACTATGACGAACTGACCCATTCGGTCGACCAGACCGTCTCGACCCTCGTTCCCGGCTCGGCGGTGATCACCAACGGCGTGCTGACCGGCGGCACGGTCACCTCCACCAGCCAGATCGGCCGCGAGGTCAGCGATCTGGCGCACGACAACCTGATGCTGGGCCTCAACGTTCGCCAGAAGCTCGACGACTGGACCCTGTCGGCCGATCTGGCGTTCGGCCGGGCCTATTCGGAAACCTCCAAGCCGATCACCCGCACCCGCCTGCTCGGACCGGTCGGCCAGACGACGTTCTCGATGACCAAGGCCGACGACGAGAAGCTGCCCAGCGTCGCCTTTCTCACCGGCAATCTCGGCAATCCCTCGCTGCTGCCGTTCCGCCGCATCGAGTGGCGCGTCAACGACTCCACCGACGAGGAAAAGGCGATCCAGTTCGACGCCGAACGCCCCGTGTCGCTGGGCCCGATCGCCCGCGTCGCCTTCGGCGTGAAGTACCGGGAGCGCGAGCGGGAATATAATCGCGCAGACATCAACTACACGACCAACCTGGCCGGCAAATTTTTCGACGCCAGCTATTTCGACGCCTTCCCGGTCGGCGACTTCCTCGGCGACGTCGGCGGCAACGTGCCCAAGACCTGGGTCATGCCCGACCCCGCCGCCTTCTGGGCCCTGGCCGACAAGACCCAGAAGGGTACGGCCCGCGCCGACCAGCGCAACTCCTACGCGGTGTCCGAGAACATCACCGCCGGCTACGGCCTGGCCGACCTCGACACCCGGCTGTTCGACCTGCCCCTGCGCGGCGAGGTGGGTGTCCGGGTCGCCCAGACCAAGCAGGTCTCGGCCGGTTACGCCGACAACGGGACGGCGGCGATCCCGGTGCGCTACGAGAAGACCTATACCGACGTCCTGCCGACCGCCAATTTCGTGCTGGAGCTGTCCGACAGCCTGCAGGCCCGGGTCGCGGTCGCCAAGGTGATCACCCGCCCGTCCCTGGCCGATCTGGCCCCGCGCCTGACGCTCAACTCCTCGGGCACGGTGCTGACCGCGGTCGGCGGCAATCCGGAACTCAAGCCGTTCGAGGCCTGGCAGTACGACGCCACCCTGGAGTGGTACTTCGCCCCCGGCAGCGCCCTGATCGCCGGCGCCTTCTACAAGGACATCACCACCTTCGTTTACAGCCAGAAGACCAACTTCGTCGTCGACGGCCAGACCTACCAGCTGACCTCGCCGACCAATGGCGGCCAAGCCACGATCAAGGGCCTGGAACTGGCCTACCAGCACCTGTTCAAGAGCCTGCCGGCCCCGTTCGACGGTCTCGGGTTCCTGGCCAACTACACCTACACCGACACCGAGGCGACCTATTCGCCGACGCTGAAGGACGCGATGGTCAACGTCGCCAAGAACAGCTTCAACCTGACGGGCTTCTACGAGAAGGACCGCTTCGCCGCCCGCGCCAGCTACAGCTGGATCGACGACGTCCTGCAGGACGTCGGCGGGGTTGGACTTTCAGCCCTCAACGACAAGGCGTTCGGCTCGCTGGACGCCAGCGTCAGCTACAAGATCACGCCCCGGATCACCGCGGCGATCGAGGGGCAGAACCTGACCGACGCGGCCCAGTGGCAGTTCGTCAAGGGCGGTTGGTTCGGCGGTTACACCAACTATGGCCGAACCCTGAGCCTGGGCCTGCGCGCCAAGTTCTAGGGACCTTCGCGCCTCCGCCTTCCTCGCAACTGGCCCGCGTGGTTCGCCGCGCGGGCCGCATCTTGAGCGCCCCATGCGTTTCGTCGCCAGTCTGACCAGCTTTCTCATCCTCGCCCTGACCGTTGGCCTCGCGACGCCGGCCGGCGCCCAGCAGGCCGGCGACCGGCTCGAGAAGGTCGTCATCCTGACGCGCCACGGCGTCCGGGCGGCGATGTCCAGTCCCGAGAATCTGGAGACCGCCTCGGCCCGGCCCTGGCCGAGGTTCTCGGTTCCGGCCGGCCACCTGACGCCCAACGGCGCGGCGCTTTCGACGCTGTTTGGCGCCTACTACCGGGAACTCTACACGTCCGAAGGCCTGCTGACCGCCGGCGACTGCGGCGCCGTCTACTACTGGGCCAATGTCACCCAGCGCACGATCGCCACGGCCGAGGCCTTGTCGGAGGGCCTGTCGCCCGGCTGCGCCAGCATGGTGCATACGGTCGGGGAAGGGCGCGTCGATCCGCTGTTCGAGCCCGTCGGCGCGGGTGTCGCCAAGCCTGACCTCGCCCTGGCCCGCGCGGCGGTGAAGGGCAGGGTCGGGGGCGGTCTGGCCGCTTGGAGCGCCAGCCACCGCGACGCCGTCGAGACGCTCGACGCCCTGCTGATGCAATGCGAGCGCCGGCCTTGTCCGGTGAACACCGGCGCCGGCAAGAGGCGCGTCATCGACGCCGTTCCGGCCTTCGACGACAACGGCGGTGAAACCGTCGGGATCGCCGGTCCCGAAGCCTTCGCCTCGGGGGTCACCGAGAGCCTGCTGATGGCCTGGGCCGACGGCCAGGACTTCGCCGGGCTGGGCTGGAAGGGGCTGGACCAGGACACCCTGTTGCGGGTCTTCGCCCTGCACCAGGCCGAGTTCGATCTGCGTCTGCGCACGCCCTATGTCGACCAGGTCGCCAGTTCCTACCTGGCGTCCCGTCTTCTCGCGACGCTACTGGGCGACGCCGATGGGGCCGCGATCGGCGAGGCGAGCTCCCGCATCGTGGTCGTGGTCGGCCATGACGGCACCCTGGCGATGCTGGCGGGCCTGCTGCGGCTGGATTGGACGGCGCCGGGCTACCAGCCCGGCCAGATCGCGCCGGGCGGGGCCCTGGTCTTCGAACGCTGGCGGCGCGCCGACGGCCAGCGTGTGATCCGCGCCCGTTTCACGGTCCAGACCCTGCCGCAATTGCGCGAGCGAACGCCCCTGAGTTCGACGACCCCGCCGGCGGTTTCGCCGCTCTTCATTCCAGCCTGCAGCGAGGCCACGACGGCCTTTGACTGTCCGCTGGAGGTTTTTGACTGGACCGTGCGGTCCGCGGTCGATCGACGCTTCATCCATCCGTGACCATTCTCGCGCGGGGCGCTTGAGGCTCACCGTCCATCGGCTCTGGTTCATCGCCGAAGTGTCTCGCATCCAGCCGCCAAATCCAGCCAACGGCGCGGCAAGCCAAAGGCCGCCAATCGCCGAGCAGTAGCGTGAGCGGGGATGGCCGTCGGCGACGGTTCGTTCGGGGATTTGTTTTGGTATAGTCCAAATGTCAGTCAAGTTGCCGGGCGCCGTTGCGCCGCGACGCTCCAACGATGCCGGCAAGCGTCCGTCAGGGGCTAGGTGAATTTCCTGCTTCACGGACAGGGCGCTGTCACGCAGGTGTCGCCGCGAGCTGCTTTAAGCAGACTGGTTCATACCAGTTGGGGCGAAGAGCACTGATGACGAAGCCAAATTCCGTTCGGGCCATGCGTCCGAACCTCAAGAACTTTTTGCTGGCCACCGTTTCGGCGCTCGTCGTCGGCGCCAGTTCGTCGGCTGCTCTCGCGCAGCAGGCTTCCGGTGATCAGGTCGACGAGGTGGTCGTCACCGGTTACCGGAAGTCGCTGAGCGACGCGCGCGACATCAAGCGGGATTCGGTCATCCAGAAAGACGCGATCGTCGCCGAAGACATGGCGAAGTTCCCGGAACTGAACCTGGCCGAATCGCTACAGCGCCTGCCAGGCGTGCAGATCAACCGCGAGGCGGGCGAGGGGCGGCGCATCTCGCTGCGTGGCCTGGGCCCGGATTTCGCCCGCGTGCAGCTCAACGGCATGGAAGTGCTGGGCAACGTCGACTCCGCGCAGGACAGCCGCGGCCAGCGTTCGCGCGACCGCGCCTTCGACTTCAACATCTTCGCCTCGGAACTGTTCTCGCGGGTGGAGGTCGAGAAGACCTTCGAGGCGGCCCAGAACGAGGGCGGCATGGCCGGCACGGTCGGCCTGTTCACTGGCAAGCCCTTCGATTACGCGCCGGGCGCCAAGGGTGCGGTGTCGCTCAAGCTGGGCACCAACGAATATACCAAGGACACCCAGCCCCGCGTCGCCGCCTTGTTCAGCCGGAACTGGGACAACAGGTTCGGCGCCTTGGTCTCGGTCGCCTACTCCAAGCGCGAAACCACGGAACAGGGCCACAATACCTACAACTATGATCAGCCCAATGCAGGCGCCTTGAAGGCGCTGGTCGCCAAGGGTCTGGACATCTCCCATCTGAGCGCCGCGCAGCAGGCCAAGTTCCTGTCCGGCGACCTGTACTTCGCGGACGGTAACCGCATCTCCTCCTGGGACTCGAAGGCGGAGCGTCTCGGCGTGACGGCCGCGCTGCAGTGGAAGCCGGTGGACAATCTGCTGCTGACGCTCGACGCCCTGCACGGCGAGTTCACCACCCACCGCAACGAGATGCACCTCGCCACGCGGCCGCTCGCGTCCGCCGGCTCGGTGGCGTTCGACACCCCGGCCGGCGGGGTCTGGCCGGCCATCTTCCAGAAGGGGTCGATCATCAACGACCTCGCCTGGGACAAAGATAACTACGTCACAAAGACCGACGTCACCGGCACAACCTTCGGCAGCGAGCACCGCCGGTCGCTGAACGAAAACCGCTTCAACCAGCTGGCGCTGACCGGCAAGTGGGACGCGTCCGATCGCTTCTCGATCGACGGGCATGTCGGCTACGAGAAGTCGACCTACAAGACCCCCTATGACGACAAGCTCTACATGCGGGCCAAGGGCAACCTGATCGCCAACTATGGCGCCGACGGCCAGTCGGCTTCGTTCCAGTATCCGGGTTGGGATCCGACCAACCCGGCCAACTACGCCATGGATTCATTCTACTATCGCGGCTTCAACAATGAATCGGAGCTGCGGGAGGGCGTGCTGAACCTCCACTACAAGCTGAACGACGTGTTCACGCTGCGAGCCGGGGCGGCCTACCATCGCTTCACGCAAGGCGGCAGGGACCTCTTCTATGACGACAACGTCAATGGAACCCGGTCCAAGACGCGAGGCACGTCCGTCGCCGACATCACCTCCGTGTTCACCAACAACTCCGGTTCGTGGCTGGTCGGCGACTACGCCAAGGCCTTCGCGAAGTACAAGGAGTACCACCGGTTCGGGCCCAACACCGACGGGACCGGTGGCGCGCTCCAGGACATCGAGAACGTCTACGAGACCACGGAAGAGACCATTTCCGAATACGTGCAGGCCGACTGGGACAGCGAACTCTTCGGCAAGCGCTTCCGCGGCAATATCGGCCTGCGTGGCTACAGCACCGACACCCACAGCACCGGCTGGATCCAGGGCGACAGCTACGCCTATCTCGGCACGACGGACGTGAAAGGCAGCTATGAGGGCGTGCTGCCGGCCCTGAACACGGTGCTGGAACTGACGCCGGAGGTGCTGGTGCGCTTCTCCGCCACCCAGAACGTGAATCGTCCGGGGCTGGGCTCGATGGCGGCCGAGGGCAGCGCGTTCCAGGACACGGATTCCGGCGAGATCACGGCGTCCCGCGGCAATCCGAACCTCAAGCCCTACAAGGACACCACGCTGGACGTGTCGGTGGAATACTATTTCGGCAAGGTAGGCCTGCTTTCGGCCAGCGTGTTCCAGAAGAACATCAAGAACTTCATCGGCTCGCAGACCCTCGAGAACGTCCCCTTCAGCCAGACGGGCGTCCCGTTCAGCACGATCCCGGGCGCGACGGCCAGCACCATCGTCTCGGAGTTCTCGATGCCGGTCAACGTCGCCGGCAAGACCAAGCTGACCGGCGTGGAACTGGCCGCGCAGACCCAGTTCTCGTTCTTGCCGGCGCCCTTCGACAACCTGGGCGCGGTGGCGAACTACACCTATGTCGACGCCGACGAGGCGCTCACCGGCATTTCGAAGACCAGCTACAACGTCACGCTCTACTACGAGACCGACCGCTGGGGCCTCCGGGGTTCAATGAGCCACCGCACCCGCTGGTTCACCGGGCATAACGACTCGGTCATGAGCGCCAGCACGCGGGGCTTCGAGGGCTCGACCTATGTGGACGCGTCGGCCTTCTTGAACGTCACTGAAAAGCTCCAGCTCTCGCTGAATGCGATCAATCTGACGAACGAGACGGACACGCAGTTCTGGGGCCAGAACCGGTACCTGTACAACCAGAACCAGAGCGGCACGACCTACATGATGGGGCTCAGCTACAAGTTCTAAGACGACCTGGACTGGGCGCTCCTTCCCTCCGGGAGGGAGCGCCCTTCTGTGCGGCCAGAAACATGATCATTTCCCATAGCCACCGTTTCATCTTCGCCGCGGTGCCCAAGACCGGCACCCATTCCGTGCGCCAGGCCCTGCGCGAGCAACTGGGCGACGCGGACGTCGAGCAGGTGGGATTGTTCGTCGACAAGCGCTTCCCGTGGGTGGATCTGGCGGCGATCCGGCATGGCCACCTGTCTCTGCGGCAGGTGCGTCCATACCTCGGCGAGGAGGCCTTCGGCGGCTATTTCAAGTTCGCCTTCGTGCGCAATCCGTTTGACCGCTTCGTCTCGTACTGCGCCTTCATGCTGCGTGACGGCGACGTCTTCCAGCGGCAGCCGCGGGAGGTGATGCGCCACTTTCTCTTCGGGGAGCCGCCGGAACACCACATCCTGTTCCAGCCGCAAGCTTCGCTGCTGGTGGGCGAGGATGGCGAGACCCTGTTGGCCGACCGGGTCGGTCACGTCGAGGACATGCAGGGGTCGTATGACGCGATCTGCGCGCGCATCGGCATTCCCTCCCGCCCACTCGACCGCGTCAACGGCAGCCGGCGCGGCGACTATCGTCGCTACTATGACCAGGCCCTGATCGACGGCGTCGCCGCGCGCTACGCGCAGGATCTGGAACTGTTCGGCTACACCTTCGAAGGCATGCGATGAGCGCCATCCCCCTCGAGCCGGCCGCCAATCCGCGCAAGACCATGGGCGTTCGCAAGCTCGGCCCCGTCGATATCACCGCGCTGCGAGCGGCCGTGCTGGCGATCCCCGAGGACGTCTGGGACGCGGAGAACGCCGGCAAGCCGAACAGGTTCGAGGTGCTGGACGAGACGCGCCACATCGTCTTCCGCTTCGTCGACAGCCCTCGCGACTGGCGCGGTTCGCACGATCGCGCGGCCTGGCCCCAATGGCGCGGTTTGCTGGAGCCGGTGCTGGCGCAAGCCGTCCGTGGCTACGGTTATGCACGGGGGGTGTTTCCGCGGGTGATGTTCGCGAGGATGCCGCCGGGCGGGGTGATCCATCCGCACATCGACGCCAACCCGGCGGCGAAGTGGCCGCACAAGATTCACGTGCCGGTGTCGACCAACCCCGGGGTGGTGTCCTTCTTCGGCGGCGGCGAACACTATTTTCCGCCGGGCGAGGCGGTGGAGGTCAACAACCTTGGCCCGCACTGGGTGCGCAACGGCGGCGACACCGACCGCATCCATCTGATCTTCGAGTATTACGACGCCGACCAGCCGGAACCGGGCTGGCTGGAGCCGTTCCTGCTGGCCGGCGCGGCGCGGTGAAGTCCTCCGCCAGTTCCAGCGCCGGTTCCAAGGCGCGCGACGCCCTGTTGCAGGAGGCCAGGGACCTGCGCTCGCGCCAGGGCGTCCCGGAGGCGTTGGCCGCGCTCGCGCGGCTGCAGGCGCTGCATCCCCGGTTCAGCCGCCTGTATCAGGAGCGCGGCCACTGCCATGTCCTGCTTGGGGATGCGTCGGCGGCCATCGACGCGTTGCGGGAGGCCGTGCGCCTCAATCCGACGCTGCCGGCCAGCTGGGACATGCTGGAGCAGCTTTACCGCATGCTGGGCGACACCGCCCAGGCGGCCACGGCGGCGGCGCATCTCGACACCTTGAGACAGCTCCCCCCGGAGGTGGTGGTGGCCAACAGCCTGCTTGCCGACGGCGATCTGGCGCCGGCGGAGCAGGTCATCCGGGACTACTTGCGCAAGGACGGCGACAATGTGGGCGCCCTGCGCCTGCTGGCGCGGATCCGCAAGGAGCGCGACGCGCCCGCTGAAGCCGAGTCGTTGCTGAAATCGGTGCTCGCGCGCGCGCCGGACTATCACGCGGCGCGCCTGGACTACGCCATGGTGCTGTTGCAGCGGCAGAAGCACCTGCAGGCGCGGCGGGAGGCCGAGCACCTGCTTGGGCACGACCCGGACAACCGCGACTACCTCAAGCAGTACGGCGCGGCCTGCGTCGGCCTGGGCGACCACGAGCCGGTGATCGATCTCTATGAGAGGCTGCTGGCCGGCCAGGCTCAATCAGGCACGGAAGTCGCCGACCTGCGCCTGTGGCGGGCCAACGCCCTGAAGGTCACGGGCAGACAGCAGGAGGCCATCGCGGACTATCGCGCGTCCCTGGCGGCGCGGCCGGACCATGGCGTGGCCTGGTTCAGCCTCGCCAACCTCAAGACCTATCGCTTCACCGACGATGACATCGCGCGCATGCGCGCCGCGGAATCCCGGCCTGCCATCCAGGACATGGACCGCGTCTATCTGTGTTTCGCGCTGGGCAAGGCGCTGGAGGACCGGGGCGACTACGCGTCCTCGTGGCGATACTACGAGCGTGGCAACGCGGCGCGGCGGGTGACCAGCCGCTATCGCCCCGAGGTCGCGGAAGCCTGCGCGCTCCGACTGAAGCGGGTCTTCACCGCCGAGTTCTTCGCCGCGCGCGCCGGCTGGGGCGTGGCTGATCCGGCGCCCATCTTTATCCTGGGGTTGCCGCGTTCGGGCTCGACGCTGATCGAGCAGATTCTGGCCTCTCATTCCCAGGTGGAGGGCACGCAGGAACTGACCGAAATCGACCGATATGCGGCCGAACTCTGCGGTCGTGATCCGGATTGCGGCTTGCCGCTGGATCCCGAGGCGTTGCTGCGCCTGACGGCCGGGGAGGCCCGGACACTCGGCGAGCGCTTCCTGGCCGAAACCGACGCCTATCGCAGGCAGGGCAGGCCGTTCTTCATCGACAAGATGCCGAACAATTTCTGGCACATCGGCTTGATCCGCCTGATGTTTTCCCGAGCAACGATCATCGATGTGCGGCGCGAACCCATGGCCTGCTGCTTCAGCAACCTCAAGCAGCTGTTTGGCACGACCAACCAGGAATTCACCTACGGGGTGGATGACATCGCCCGCCACTACCGCACCTATCTCGACCTCATGCGGCATTGGGACGACGTGCTGCCGGCGCGGGTGCTGAGGGTGCGATACGAGGATGTGGTCGAGAATCTCGAAGGCGGCGTGCGGCGCATGTTGGAGCATTGCGGACTGCCCTTCGAGCCGGCTTGCCTGGCCTTCCACGAGACCCGGCGCAGCGTGCGCACGCCCAGTTCCGAACAGGTGCGCCAGCCCATCGGCCGGGAGGGGCTCGCGCAATGGCGACACTACGCGCCCTGGCTCGCGCCGCTGCGGGCGGCGCTGGGCGACGCCTTGACCGGTTACAGGGACTGACCCATGCGGCTGTCGCGCCCCTTCTTCCAGCTCCCTGTGCTCTTCGACGTGGCGCGTCTGCAGGCCGAGGTCGCGGCGTTGCCGACGCAGGCATGGGTTTCACACCCCGACAGCCTGCCTGGCAACAGCGCCGCGCGGTTGATCAGCGCCGGCGGCGGCGAGACGGATTCCGTGTACGGACAGATGCTGCCGACACCCTGGTTCGCGGACATGCCCTACCTGAGCCAGGTCCTGGCGGGCTTTGGCGTGGTATGGGGCCGCTCGCGGTTGATGCGCCTGGCGCCGGGCGCGGCCGTGCCCGAGCATGCCGATATCAACTACCACTGGCACACGCGGGTGCGGCTGCACGTTCCGATCTTCACCTGGCCGGAGGTCCGCTTCCACTGCGACGGACAATCCGTGCACATGGCGGAGGGCGAAGCCTGGATCTTCGACAACTGGCGCCCGCACCATGTGGAGAACAAGGCCAGCGCCGAGCGTATCCATCTCGTCGCCGACACCACCGGCACGGCGGCGTTCTGGCGGTTCGCCTGCGGGCAGGCGCCGCCGCGCGGAGAATGGCGGACGTTGGCCTGGGATCCCGAGATCCGTCCGGAATTGCTCACCGAGGGCGATCAGCGCTCGCCGGTGATGCCCGCCGCCGAAGTGCAGCTGTTGGTCGAGGACCTGCGAGCGGAACTGACGGTCGCCACGGACGCGGCTGAAGCCAGGACGCGCGCCGTGCGGTTCGGCCTGCTGCTGGAGAGCTTCGTGTTTGATTGGCGCCAGCTCTGCGCGCTGCATGGCGTCGGCGGGCGGGCGCGACCGGACTTCCTGCGCCTGGCCGGCGCCGTGCGCGAAGCCGCCAAGCCGCTCGCCGATGGGCTGGTCATGCGCACCAACAATGTCAGCGCGCTGCTGGTGCTCGAAAAGCGCGTGCTGCAGCACCTGGTCGAGGACGATGCCGCGCCGCGGGCCGGCCGGACTTCCGGCGAAGGATGACGAACCTGGAACAGTATTTCGACCAAGCCTAAGCCATGTCCGCGCGATCGATCTGATCGCGAAGAAGGTCATGATAGGTCTCGAAGCCGGCCACCTTGGCGTCCGGCGCCTTGCCGGCTTCGTCGTAGCCGCGCAGCCGCAGGGCGGCCTGCGCCGCCGGATCGGCCAGGAACGCCTCGATCTCCTCCTCGCTCATCGGGCCGCCCTGCAGGGCCAGACTCTGCAGCGACGCCTTGCTGAGGCATGCGAGATAGGCGGGGTCCACCGCCACCCGATATCGCTTGGCCGCCACGTGCAGGCGGATCGGCTCGGTGACCTCGGGACCGAACGCGCGGGCCAGGTAGCCGGCGCTGATGTGCTCGTGGCGTGTGTCGATGCCGCGGTCGGCGGCGTTCTCGCCGGCCTTCTGCATCATGTGGCCGACGTCATGCAGCAGGGCGGCGGCGACCAGGGCCGGCGGCGCGCCGTCGACCTTGGCATGATGCGCCGTCTGCAGCGCGTGCTCCAGCTGGCTGACGCCCTCCCCATAACGGAGACCGCCCAGTTGGGCGAAGAGTTCGGTAAGCTCGGCCAGGAAAGCATCGGCCGCGGGACGAGAGGTCATCTAGGATCCGTGTAAGGCATTGAACTGGGTCAGACGTCGGGCGAGCGCGCCTACAGGCGCATCCGTCCGATGCTTGGGTCGGTGCGGCTGGCTCGTCCCGTTTCGAGGTGGCCGGCCAGGCGCTGGGTGAAGGACGGATCGTCCAACACGGTCAGGGTCAGGTCGTACCAGTGGTCGCTGCCGCGCAGGTCCCACACCGAGCGGACGACGCCCTTGGATGGCAGCATCAGGTTCTGGCGGGCCTCGCCTTCGGCCAGGGGATAGGTTTCGTCCATCCGCGCCGTGATCATGGCCGATCCGCCTCCGGCCCCGGCCAGTCTGAGGACCAGACGGGAGCGGGCGTCGGCCGCGACCGATACGCTGGGCTGCGGCCGCGACGCATCGCCGGCGAACCGCCGATAAAAGCCATTTGGGCCATGGACTGTCAGGTCGTAGGGCCCAGGCGCGCGGCCTGCGCGGTTCCAATGTCCGGCCGCGTACGTTCCGCCGGCCGCCAGGGTGAAGCGCCAGGGACCGTCGCGGTCGGTGTTGTCGAACACCTGGAACACCGCGCCCGTCCGGCCCTTGTTGACCAGGTCGATCCAGAGGTCGCCGTCGTGGACGCGGGCGTCGGCCGACAGCACGTAGGGCAGGGGACGCGCGCCGCGCTGAGGCCCCTCCTGGGTCGAGGCCGTCTGCCTTTCCGGGATCCGCAGGGTCGGGGCGGCCTTGGACCGGGCCACGCGCGCCATGTAGTCCGCGGTCTGCGGCAGGGCCAGCGCCGTCCAGTCCTGGTTCGGCGTGGCGAAGTCGAAGGCCGAGGTCAGGTCGCCGCAGACCGCCCGCCGCCAGTCGCTGATGTTGTCCTCGCGCACCCCGAAGCGCTTCTCGAGGAACCGCAGCGTCGAGGTGTGGTCGAATACCTCCGAGCAGACGAAGCCGCCCCGGCTCCACGGCGAGACCACGATCGCCGGTACGCGGATGCCCAGGCCCAGCGGATGAGCGCCCTGGTTGGCGACCTCGGCCTGGCCGTAGTCCTTGATCTCGCCCGTGACCGGAACCGAGCTCCAGCCCTGCTCGGCCGTCAGCGGCGGCATGGGCGGCAGCATGTGGTCGTAGAAGCCGCCGGCCTCGTCGTAGTTGACGATGAATACGGTCTTGGCGAACACCTCGGGGTGGTCGACCAGCGCCTTGATCAGCTCGGCGCAGACGTGTTCGCCCTTCGAGGGCTCGGCCTGGGGGTGTTCGGACAGGTCAGCGGCGGTGACGATCCACGACACCTGCGGCAGGCGGTCGGCGGCGACGTCGGCGCGAAACGCCTCAACCAGCTGCTGGCCGTCCGAGCGGGTGCGGTCGGCGCCGGTCTTGCCTTCCGACACCCAGGCGCGGCCGCGTTCATAGAGCGGCGAATCCTTGGCGCAGGGGCGGAAATTCATGAACACCGACAGGATGTTGTCGCCGAAGTTGTCGTGCTCCTGATAGACCTTCCAGCTGACGCCTGCGGCCTGCAGGCGCTCGGCGTAGGTCATCCAGTCGTGCGGCCCCTTGGCCATGTCCTTGTCCTGGGCCATGTCGGCGCTGGGCGTCTCGTCCTCGCCGTAGTTGCTCATCTCCGGATCGCCGCCGACCTTGCCGCCGCCGTTGCAGCCCGTCCAAAGGTGCAGGCGGTTCGGATAGGTCTGGGTCAGGGTCGAGCAGTGATAGGCGTCGCAGACCGTGAAGGCGCTGGCCAGGGCGTGGTAGAACGGCAGGTCCGAGGCCTTGTAGTAGACCATCCGCTTGTGCAGCTCGCCCGAGTGGCCCCACTGGTCGTAGCGGCCGCCGTTGACGATGGTGATCGCCGCCTGGTGGCCCTGGTCCGCGCCGTCGACCGTGTAGGCGTTGGTCACCGAGGCGTCGCCGTGGAACGGGGCGACGAAGCCGTCCGGATGTTCACCGCTAGGCTGGCGCCAGACCGAGGCTCCGCCGGGCAGCCGTTGCGGACGAGGATCGCCCAGGCCCCGCACGCCGTTCAGCGCGCCGAAATAGTGATCGAACGCACGGTTCTCCTGCATGAAGATCACCACGTGCTCGACGTCCATGATCGTGCCGGTGCGGTGGCGCGCGGGGATGGCCATGGCCCTGGCGACGGTGGCCGGCAGCAGGCCGACGGCGGCCCCGGCAGCCGCGGAACGTAGGAAGGCGCGGCGGTCCGTCGTCATGGCTTCGTTCTCCCATCTCCACATTGGTATAGACCAGATGAGAAGATCGTTCGGCGAAACTTTCGTGAAAGCTGGGAAACGCTTCGCTTCGGTCGTCAGTGGTCTGATCCAGTTGCTTGACCCGGGAGGAGCGCCCTCCCATCCTCTCCGGATGGCGGGATTCGACCGCTGACCAGGTCGCCCGATGCAGCAGCCCGACACCCTCCACTATCTCGGAGTGCGCGACGACATCGCCGCGCGGATCAGCGGTGGCGAGTTCAAGGCGGGTGAGCGCCTGCCGTCGGAGCGCCAAATGCAGGTCGGCGGCGGCGTGGCGCGCGGCACCGTCCGCGAGGCGCTGTTCCAGCTGGAGGCCGAGGGGGTCATCTACCGCAAGGACCGCAGCGGCTGGTACGTTTCGCCGCCGCCGGTGGTCTACGACCCGACGCGCTGGGAAGGTTTCATGTCCTACGTCGAGGCGCAAGGACGGCGGCCGGAAACCGAGACGCTAAGCAAGATCGAAATCGCCTGCGACGGCATGCTGGCCGAGATCTTTTCGCGCCCGATCGGCGCGCCGATGTACTGGATCCGCCGTCGGCGCTCCGTTGACGGCCGGGCCGTGCTGATCGAGAGCATCGTCGTCGACGCGTCCCTGGCGCCGGGCCTCGTGGAGCATGACCTCGACGGCTCGCTGACCAACGTCCTGAAGCAGGTCTACGGTATCGGCGTCGCGCGCAACAAGGTCGACATGCAGCCCTGCGCCCTGACCCGTGACGTGGCCGAGGCCCTGCGGGTCAAGTCCGGGTTGCCGGGCCTCAGCCTGGTCCGTACCTGCTACGACGCCCAGGGCCGGGTGGTCGAGTTCGACCGAGAACACTGGCGCCACGACGCCTTGAAGATCAGCGTCGACATCCGCGTCCGCTAGGCCATGAAACGGGGGGCGCCCCCCCCCCCCCACGACGCCGTCATCCGGCTGTCGTGGGCATGGTATAGACCAAAATGCTCCATCAAGGGGCGCTTCCATGATTTCAGGTCCTCAACGTTGGCTGGAGCGAGCCAATCCGCTGGCGTTCACCCTGTTCGCGGGCCTGGCCGGCTTTTGCGCCTATTTCTCGATGTACGCCTTTCGAAAACCGTTCGCGGCGGCGACCTTCGGCGCGGTCGACGGCTGGACCTTCGCCGTCGACTACAAGATCGCCCTGGTGCTGGCCCAGGTGGCCGGTTACGCCGCTTCCAAGCTGATCGGGGTCAAGGTCATTTCCGAAATCACCCCGTCACGGCGCGGCGTGGCGATCCTCGGATTGATCGGCTTCTCCTGGCTGGCCCTGCTGGCCTTCGCGGTGGTTCCCGCGCCCTGGAATGTCGCGGCCCTGTTCCTGAACGGCCTGCCGCTGGGCATGATCTGGGGGCTGGTGTTCGGCTTCATGGAAGGGCGGCGCACCTCCGAGGTTCTGGGCGCCATCCTCTGCGCCAGCTTCATCCTGTCGTCCGGCGTCGTGAAGTCGGTCGGCAAGTGGCTGATGGTCGATGTCGATGTCTCGCCGTTCTGGATGCCCGCCGCCACTGGCGCGATCTTCCTGCCGCTGCTGGCGGTTTCGGTGTGGGCCCTGATGCAGCTGCCGCCGCCCAGCCCCGCCGACGAGGCCGCCCGCGTGCGTCGCCAGCCGATGGACAGCGCCCAGCGCCGCGCCTTTCTGGTCGCCTACGCGCCCGGCGTGGCGCTGCTGGTGATGGCCTATGTTCTGCTGACCGCCTTTCGCGACTTCCGCGACAACTTCGCCGCCGAGCTCTGGACCGCCCTGGGCTTCGGCGAGGCTTCCGGCGTCTTCACCGCCAGCGAGCTGCCGGTCGCCGCCATCGCCCTGGCGGTGATGGGCGCGGTGATGCTGGTTCGCGACAACCTGCGGGCGCTGCTGGTGATGCACGGCGTCATCCTGGCCGGCTTCCTGCTGCTGGGCCTCTCGACCCTGGCCTTCCAGGCCCACCTGCTGCCGCCCCTGGTCTGGATGATCCTGACGGGCGCCGGCCTCTACATGGCCTACACGCCGTTCAACGCCATGCTGTTCGACCGGATGATCGCCTTCAGCGGCCGGATCGGCACGGCGGGCTTCCTGATCTACGTGGCCGACGCCTCGGGCTATCTCGGCAGCGTCGCCCTGCTGATCTGGCGCAGCTTCGCCATGGTCCGGCTGGACTGGCTGGGTTTCTTCATCGCCAGCGCCTATGCGACGAGCGTCGTCGGCGCCGTCTGCACGATCCTGGCCGGCCTCTACTTCCTGCGCCGTCGTTCGACACGTGACGCCCGCGCCCAGGCGGCGGCGGCCAGGGATGCGCTCGCCTGACCTTGCTGGCCTGCGGAACCGCCAGCCCTAGCGGCGCCGCGCCTGGAGCGACCTGGTTGGTCTGTCACCGGCGAAACGGCTGATCCATGATCGCCATTCCGCCCATGGCCGGATCGCTGATGGAATCGACGCCCATCTCCAGCCGTCCGGCCACGCGGCGCAGGTAGCCGTCGGCCTCGATCGACACGTCGTACCAGCCCCCGGTCGCCTTCACGCGCAGGTCCTTGCGGATCTCGCGCCCCGGCGGCAGCGCCATCTTCCAGGCGCGGAAGGCCGTCCTGTAGGCGTCGGGCGTGGCGGCCAGGGTCTTGGCCGCGCCACCGGGGTTGCGCAGGGTCAGGCCGACCAGGCCCGCGGTCGGCGATGTCAGGACATTCAGGACCGGATCCTCGCCAGGGGCGGCGCCGACAAAGTGGCGGTGGAAGCCGTTGGGGCCCAGCACCCACAGGTCGTAGGCGCCGGCGGGCCAGGCGTCGCTGACCTGCTTGCCCGGCTCGACGGTGTAGCGACGCGGCGGCTGGTCAAGGCGTAGACGGTCATAGACGTGCAGAACCGTCGCCTGCGATCCGTCATTGGCGAGCGTCAGCGTCAGGCGGCCATCCCGCGCGCCCTCGTCCACGCGCGGGGCGTAGGGCAGGGCGCGCGAGGGGCGGGGACCTGTCGCCTGCGCCGGGACCGCGGGCGCGGCCGGCGTCGGCGGCACGGTGGTGTCCTTCAGCGCCGCTGCGCGGTCGGCTGTGGCCTTGGTGGCGGGCAGGGCCTGGGCGAAGGGCGTGTCGTTCGGAGTCTTGAAGTCGAAGGCGGTGGTCAGGTCGCCGCAAACCGCCCGTCGCCAGGGCGAGATGTTGGGCTCGCTCACCCCGAACCGCGTTTCCAGGAAGCGGATCACCGAGGTGTGGTCGAAGACCTGCGAATTGACCCAGCCGCCCCGGCTCCAGGGCGACAGCACATACAGCGGAACCCTGGGGCCCAGGCCATACGGACGACCCATGAGCTCGTCGCGCTCGGCCTTGGCCTCGGTGGGATTGCGCACCAGGTGATATTCGCCGGCGGTGTCGACCGTCGAGGCGCCCAGGACCGTTCCGTCAGCGGCCTTCGAGGGCGGGGCGGGCGGCGGGACATGGTCGAAGAAGCCGTCGTTCTCGTCGAACATCACCAGCAGCACGGTCCGCGCCCAGACCTTGGGATCGGCGGTCAGGGCGTCGATCACCCGGGCGGTGTAGTCCGCGCCCTGGGCGGGGCTGGACGGGCCCGGATGCTCGGAATCGGCGGCCGGGGCGACGATGTACGACACCTGCGGCAGTTTTCCGGCCAGCACGTCCTCACGCAGGCCGTCCAGCTTGCGGGTCGACAGGCCCAGCGCCGCCAGGCGTGGATCCGAGCCGGGCAGGCCTTCATGGCTGTCGCGGTAGGTCTTGAACCCGGCCGTCGGGTTGTCCGTGAAATTGTCGGCCATGTCCTGGTAGATGCGCCAGGTCACGCCGGCCGCCAGCAGCCGCTCGGCATAGGTGGTCCAGCGATAGGGATCGGCCGCCCCGCCATCGGCCACGAAGCTGTCGTGGCTGTTGGAAATCGAGGGGCCGCCATGCTGGCCGGACGGATCGTTGGTGGCCGTCCAAAGAAACAGACGGTTGGTGTTGGTGCCGGTCTGGGTCGAGCAGTGATAGGCGTCGCAGACGGTGAAGGCGTCGGCCATCGCATACTGGAAGGGGATGTCTTCGCGGCGATAGTAGCCCATGGCGCGTTCGGTCTTGGCGGCCGGCCAACGGTCCATGCGGCCTTCGTTCCAGGCGGCCTGGGCGTCGGACCAGCTGTGGGGCGTGCCCTCGACCCGCATGTGGGCGAAGGTCGCTATGGTGTCCAACGGGAAGGGCGAGACCAGCGGCGGCCCGCCCTTTCCCGTGTCGTTGACCTGCGTCCAGACCGTCTTGCGGTGAAGGCCCTGACTGTCGGGCATGGGGATCGGGAAGCGATCGCCAAAGCCCCGGACGCCATTCATCACGCCGAAGTAGTGATCGAAGGCGCGGTTTTCCTGCATCAGGATCACCACGTGCTCCACGTCCTTCAACGTGCCGGTGCGCACGTCCGCGTCGATGGCCAGGGCCTTGGCGACGGCCGGGGGCAAAGCCAATGCGGCGGTCGCGGAGAGCAGGAAGGCGCGACGATCTACTGAGGGCATGGAAAATTCCGAAAGGTCATGTGGTCTCACGGTCTAGCCGCGCCTGATGTCCGTGAGGTGACAGACCGAGGCGGCCGAGGATGGGCGGCGCGGAGGCCCCAGGTCCACCTCGACAGGCGGTCAGCCCAAGCACCATTGCGCTCCAACGCGTAGATCGTGGCGCCGGACAGGGGCGCGAGGCGGCGCAGTTCCATACAACGTATACGTATATCGTATAAGATATTTGACATAAATCATATAATCGTGCCTCTTGATATCGAAGCGACGCCTGTCGGAGGCGCGCTGCTTGAGGGGGCATTCCATGCGCAGACAGACGCGTCTTGATCTCCTGGCGGGAGCCGCGGCCGTCGCGGTCCTGTCAGTCTTTGCGGCGGCGCCGACCGCTTTCGCCCAGGATGTGGCCACGGCGGACGAGCCGGCGACCCTGGATGCGGTGGTGGTGACGGGGTCGCGGATCAAGCGGCCCAATCTTGCCTCCGCCAGCCCGATGACGGTCGTCGGCGGCGACGAGATCAAGTACCAGGGCGCCACCTCGATCGAGAGCGTGCTGAACCGCCTGCCGCAGTTCACCGCCGACTCCAACGAGAACGGGTCCAACGGCTCGGACGGCACGGCGCGGGTCAACCTGCGCAACATGGGCTCCAGCCGCGTCCTGGTGCTGGTGGACGGCCAGCGGATGCTGCCGACCGAAACCGCCGACGTGAACTTCATCCCCGGCGCCCTGGTCGATCGGGTGGATGTGGTGACCGGCGGCGCGTCGGCGGTCTACGGGTCAGACGCCGTGTCCGGCGTCGTCAACTTCATCCTCAAGAAGGATCTCAACGGTATCCGGCTGGACGCCCAGTACGGTATCGCCCAGCACAGGAACGACAGCAGCTATCCCAGGTCCTTGATCACCAAGGCGGGCTACAAGCTGCCGGAGAACTCGGTCACCGACGGGGCGCGGACCGACGTCAACCTGGCCTTCGGGATGAACGCCCCGGACGGCAAGGGCAACGTTACGTTCTATGTCGGCTATCGCGAACTCAAGCCGGTCACCCAGGACACCCGCGACTATTCGGCGTGCGGCCTCAACCTGACTGGGCCCCAGAACAACGCCCTGGTCTGCGGCGGCTCCAGCAACAACGAATACGGCCTGTTCACGATGCTCAGCGGACCCAATGCGGGGCTGACGCTGAACAACACCAAGGACGGCGCCAAGACGTGGGTGCCCTACGACAGCTCGTTCCTCTACAACTACGCGCCGACCAACTACATCCAGCGCTCGGACAGCCGCTATACGGCCGGCGCCTTCGCGCACTATGAGATCAGCAAGGCCGCCGAAGTCTACGGCAGCTTCATGTTCATGGACGACCACACCTTCTCGCAGGCGGCGCCGTCCGCCCTGTTCCAAGGGACGACGTTCAAGATCAACTGCAACAACCCGCTGATGTCGGCGTCCCAGGCGGCGACGCTCTGCGGTGCGGTCGCGGGCACGGACGTCAACCAGGACACCTTCATCGGCTACCGGCTGACCGGGCCGGGCAGCTCGCCCCGCCGCGACGACCTGCGCCACACCGCCTACCGGATCAACTTCGGCTCACGCGGCGAGATCGCGCCGGGCTGGAGCTATGACGCCGGCTTCCTCTACTCCTCGGTGGTGCTCGACGAGAGCTACAAGAACAACGTCGACAACGCCAAGGCCGCCAAGGCCCTGCAGGTGGTCAATGTCAACGGCGTGGCGACCTGCAAGTCGGTGGTCGACGGCACCGATCCGAACTGCGTGCCGATCGACGTGTTCAAGTACCAGGGCCTCAGCGCGGCGGCCTACAAGTACCTCTATGCGCCGACCTACACCCACGGCGTGCAGCGCGAGAAGGTGCTGAGCGCGACGGTGAACGGCGATCTGGGCCAGTACGGGATCAAGAGCCCGTGGGCCAATGACGGCGTCGCCCTGGCCCTCGGCGTCGAGCATCGCCGCGAGGAGCTGAAGTTCGAAGCCGACGCCCTGGCCCAGGCCGGAGGCACCAAGGAAAACGCCGGCGCCTTCAGCGTCAATGAGATCTATGGCGAAGCGGACCTGCCTCTGATCCAGGACGCGCCGTTCATCAAGAGCCTGTCGGTCAACGCCGGTTACAGGACCTCGAAGTACGACTATCTGCCCGATCGCGTCTCGACCTATAAGGTCGAACTGCAGTACGCGCCGAGCTCGGACGTGCGGTTCCGCGCCAGCTACAACCGCGCGGTGCGGGCGGCCAATATCAGCGAACTGTTCGCGGCCCAGTCGCTGGGCAATGTCGCGGCGGTGGATCCCTGTTCGGGTCCCACGCCGAAGGCCAGCGCCGCGGCCTGCGCGCTCACCGGCGTGACCGCCGCCCAGTACGGGAAGATCCCCGACTGCCCGGCCGAAACCTGCGTCACCCAGGGCGGCGGCAATCCCGACCTGAAGCCGGAAGTCGCCGACACCCGCACCGCCGGCGTCGTGCTGACCCCGCGCTTCCTGCCGGGTTTCTCGATGTCGCTCGACTATTTCGACATCTATGTGGACCAGTATATCGGCGCGGTCGATGCGCCGACCGTGATCAACCAGTGCGTCCAGACCAGCAATCCGTACTTCTGCAGCCTGTTCCACCGCGACCCGACCTCGGGCGTGCTGTTCGGCGATCGCGGTTACATCATCGCCACCAACCAGAACACCGGCTTCCTGCAGACCTCCGGCGTCGACGTGACCGGCAACTACCGCCTCGACCTGGCGTCGCTGACGAAGGGCGGTGACTGGGGCGAGCTCGATTTCAGCTTCGTGGGCACCTACCTTAACAGCCGCAAGATCGAGCAACTGCCGGGTCTGGGCGCCTATAACTGCAAGGGCCTGTTCGGTCCGACCTGCGGCCAGCCCAACCCGGCCTGGCGTCACCAAATGCGGACGACCTGGAGCCTGCCCTGGGCCCCGGCGACGATCTCGGTCAACTGGCGCTATTTCGGTGGGACCAACCTGTCGAGCAACGACAGCAATCCCTTCCTGCAGGGCGACTACGTCGAGATCAATCGCAAGATCAAGGCCTACAGCTACTTCGATCTGGCGGCGACCTGGAAGGTGCGCGAGCAACTGGCGCTGCGCGCCGGCATGAACAACGCCTTCGACAAGGATCCGCCGGTGATCGCGGCCGGGCTGCTCAGCTCCTTCGGCAACGGCAATACCTATCCGGGCGTCTACGACCCGATGGGCCGGACGTTGTTCGTGGGCCTGACCATGGACTTCTAAGGGTCTCCAGCTTCCCCCGAGGGGCAGCGACGGTCTCGCTGCGCCTCGGGGCATTCTCCCCTAGGTCAACTCAACAGCCACCGCGCCCAGCGCCGGTGGCTGTCTTTCTATGGGGAGCCGGGGACATGCACTCACGGCAGGGCTCCGGCCGGGTTCGTCGGGAGGCTGGGGTGAGTGCGTGTCCCCAAAGTCGTCCGCTGCGCCTGAAGTCCGGCCCCTCGTTCGGGATGATCGTTCGGCGCCGTGGGCGACGGTGGGGACACGCACTCACCCGACGGTCCAGGATCGATTCTCCGGGGCCTTGCCGTGAGAGCATGTCCCCGATTGGGCGTCCTTCCTCGGCGGATAGCAAACAAACTTCTACGAAATCAACGCCCTGAACTTTCTCGACCCCGATCTGTCCTCCCCCTTCCAGACCACCCCATACTGCTTGCACCTGAAGGCACGGGGAGGGCGCACGTACGGCGACCGATGCGGCCTTCGGGGGTGGACGAGCGGGAAGCGCTCGCCGGTGGTCTTGAGTGACGCTTCGGGCGTCCTGGGCAGGTTCCTTGCAACACAGGACGAAGCCCCGGCGGCGAGGGATCGGCAGACGCGGCAGGCAGGGGCTGAAATCGCCCCTGCGGTCCAGGACGCGCCAACGTCCTGCCCGTCGGGGGCCTCCATCGGAGCCGGTTAAAAATCGGCGCCCCGAAGGCTTCCGGATAACGGCTCTACGCGAAGCGTCTGCACTTCGTCGAAACGGTACAAAACATCAAAGCTATTCCGGGCGAGGCCCGGGCGCTTCGCACCCTTCCCACCCCATCGCAGCTTCGGCGCGTGAGCGCGAGATCGCGCCCCTCGTCCAGGTCGAAGACGGGTAAGGAAACGCGAGGTTGGAAACCGGCTGCTCAGCCGGCGTTCGTCGCGGTGTCGACCGGAGCGTGCTGGTCGGTTTCGTCCGAGCCATGCGACCATGTCTTGAGGATCGGGGCCAGGGCCAGGAAGCCCAGGCCGATCACCATCGAGACGCCGCCGATCCAGTTGAACACCATCAGCGACTTGGCCAGGGCCGCGCCCGGGTCCAGCACCTGGCCGCCGACCGTCTCGGTGGCCGTCAGGCCCGCGATGAAGCCGCCGACCTTGCCGGCGATCGACACGGCCATGAACCACACGGCCATGAGGAACGACACCATCGTCGCCGGCGACAGCTTGGTCATCTGCGACAGGCCGACCGGCGACAGGCACAGCTCGCCGGTGGTGTGCAGCAGGTACATCAGCAGCAGGAAGGCCAGCGGCATGCGGAAGACGCCGTCGACGAAGTGCGCGCCCAACTGCAACAGCAGGAAGCCGGCGCCGACCTGCAGCAGGGCCAGGCCGAACTTGACGACCGGGTTCAGATCCTTGCCGCGCTGGCCCAGCCAGGTCCACAGGAAGGCGAAGACCGGGGCGAAGATCAGGAGCCAGCCGGAGGCCAGGGCCTGTGTCTGGGCGGCGTTGAAGCTGGTGTTGACCCAGAAGGTCGAGGCCTTGTCGACGCCCGCGGCCACTAGCTGTTCGGGGGTGGCCAGGGTGACGGCGCCGTTCAACAGCCGCACCGGATTGGCGACCAGATCGAGGTCGACATTGGTGGCCGCGAACAGGTTGAGCGACGAGCCGGCCTGGTCGAACAGGGTCCAGAAGACGACCGCTCCGAAGATCAGGAACACCGCCAGGCCCAGGCGCTCGCGCTCGACCTTGTCGCACTTGGCGAACATGAACCACAGGATGTAGCCCAGGGAGGCGAGCATGCCGGCGATCAGGGTCCAGTTGACCATTCCCGTGTACCGCACGAGGAAGCACACCGCCGCGACGCCGACCAAGGACAGGATGTAGATCAGGCCTTCGCGGTTCAGCGGGCCCAGCAGCGGCTGAGCCAGCTGCCTGGGGGCCGGCGGCTCCCCCTTGCCTTGCAGCAGCGGCTTGCCCAGCACGAAGACCACGAAACCGGCCACCATGCCCAGGCCCGCGAGGCCGAAGCCCGCCCACCAGCCGACGGTCACGCCCAGCAGGCCGCACAGGATCGAGGCCCAGAACGAGCCGAGGTTGATGCCGTAATAGTAGAGGGTGAAGCCCGGATCGCGATGACGGTCGCCCGGCGGATACAACTGGCCGACGATGGCCGAGATGTTGGGCTTGAGGAAGCCGACGCCGACGATGATCAGGGACAGGGCCAACCAGAAGACATTCAGATAGGCCGGGTCCCGGCCGGTGACGTCCAGCTGGTACTGGCCCTTGGGCAGCACCACCGGGATCGGGGCGTCGGCCGGCAGGCCCTCGACGGCGAAGTCGCCGGTCTTGGTGGCCGCCACCGCATAGGGCTTGTTCGCGACCACCAACTTCGAGACCCGGCCCTCGCCGCGGCCTTCGGACACGAAGTCGTAGGTGTGGCCGCGATAGGTCAGGGTCTGGGTGGCCGGCGCGCCCTCGATCGCCATGGTCAGGTGGCCGGCGATCAGCAGGACGGCGCCGAAGATCACTGCCTTGCGGGCCCCCAGATACCGGTCGGCCAGGAAGCCGCCGATCAGCGGCAGCAGATAGACCAGGGACGTATAGGAGCCGTAGTGGGCGCTGGCCGTCTTCGGATCGAACAGGAAGTGCTGCGTCAGGTAGAAGATGAGGATGCTGCGCATGCCGTAATAGGAGAAACGCTCCCACATCTCGGCGAAGAACAGGATCAGCAGCCCCCGGGGGTGATCGCGCAGCAACTGGATCAGGACGGGGACGCCGGTCAGGAGCGTGACCAGGATGCCCATGACGATGACGATGTTCATGGGCGGCCCTTGAGGTGTTCGATCCTGGTCATGTCGCTGCGGCTCCCGCGGATCAGTTCGGGGCCAGGTCGATCGTGGTCGGCGCATCCGTCAGGGGCAGGGTGTAGGCGCCCCGTTCGAAGACGGCGCCGGCCGGACGATAGGGGCGGGCGCCCTTGGTGGTGGCTTCCACCAGCAGCCGGGCGGCGGGGGTGGCCGCATCGCGCGCCGCCAGGGTCAGGGTCAGCTTGCCCGTGGCCGGCGCGTAGGTGGCGGCGTCGATCTTGCCGGCCTCCAGGGTCAGCCAGGCGCCGATCGGGGCCACGAAGAGGCGGGTGCGCGCGCCGTCCCTGGGCTCGATCCGCACCACGCCGTCGCCCTGGCTGACATTGCCGCCGAAGCCGAGCCAGCCGAAGGTCGGATCGTTCACCAGATAGGTCGCCGCCGCATAGGCATGGCCGAAGAAGCCCATGCCGTAGTCGCCGCTGTAGGGATCCCAGGACATCATGTCGGGCGCCGAGTGGAAGGCGGCCGACGAGAAGCCCTCCTGGTCGATGTTGGTGATCCCGCCCATCAGGCCGCCGTAGGCGACACGGAGCAGATGGATGTCGCCGGGATCGGCGCGATAGGCGTCGAACAGCGGCACGGCGTTCAGGGTCGATCCGTAGTGGTGGATCTGCCGTTCGATGCGCGGGACCTTGCCGCCGTAGAGGAAGTCCCAGTAGCGGCGGGCGTTGCCGTTGTAGCCCCAGCTCGGGATCGTCGGGTCATAGGCCAGGATCACCTCGCGGGTCTCGTCGGCCTGCTTTTGGTGGCCGAAGAAGCGCATCCAGGCATAGACCTCGGCCTGGCCCGTGGAGTCCCAGGCCATTTCGCTGCCGAACGGGTAGGGCAGGGTCTTCCAGTGGTCGGCCCGGCCCTTCATCAGGGTCTCGAGTTCATTGGCCTTGTCTGTCATGCCCTCGCGGCGGAGGTCCTCGAGGATGTCGACGAAGACGTCGCCCTCCATCTGGCCGAACTGGGCGTAATAGGGGGCGTCGCGCATCATCGCCACGGCGGTCATCTGGGCGTGGTCGAGGTACCAGCGCCAGTCGTGGGTCTTGACCAGGCCGTCATGGTTGCGGGCCAGGCGATAGAGCACCCAGTGGCCGATGGCGACGTGCGGATAGTTGTAGGACCGGCCAAGGTCGCCAGCGTCCTTCTTCGACCACGAGGTCCAGCTCTTCCAGTTGGTCTTGGGGTCGTAATAGGTCGGCAGTTCGTCGGGGGCATAGTAGAAGAGGCTCTTCTTGACCGCGCCGGCGTGCTCGCCCTCGGCGACCTGCAGCCCACCGACGATGGTCTCGTTGACCACGCGCTCGAGCTTGGCCACTTCGCCGGCGTCGGGATTGTCCAGCTGCTTCATGATCGCCGCGACCCAGCTGCCCGCGCCGCCTTCGTCGCTCATGCCGGAAATCCAGACCCGCGGATCCTGGGTGACGATCCTGTCGGCCTGGCGGTCGTAGGTGAGGATCCCGGGGGACCGCTTGAACGGGTCGGACGGATCCTCGAACCACTGCCTGGTCGTCGAGAACCGGCCCAGATCGGCCATCGTCTGGTCGAGCGGCTTGGTGATGAAATAGGAGACGGTCTGCACGCTGGCGTCGGCATAGGTGATCGACAGCGTCGCCCGGCCCCAACCCGTCGCCCGGACGGCGTAGCGCGACCAGCCGGTCCCCGACTTGACCGGCGTGGCGGTGAGCGCCCCGGCCGGAAAGCTCTCGATCCGGGCCACCGGCTTGGGCGACTTCAGGAACAGCGATGCGTCCTGGTCGGTGGGCACGACATAGCCCGGGATGCCGACGGCGACCGGGCGGCCGTTGGCGACCAGGGTGTCCTCTATCGCGCGAAGGGAGGGCGAGGTGACCAGGCGCACGCCGATCGTACGGCTTGCCCCGGGCGCCAGGGAGAAGCTGGTGGGCGTGTTCCACTGCTCGCCGGCGGTCTTCCAGTCCTGCTCGGCGAAGCCCTTGCTGGCGACCGTCCAGTCGTAGAAGCCTTCCGAGGTCTGGCCGCGCTCGCTGCGGTCGGTGAAGATGTCGCCGGGCTTGGCGCCGCGACCGGCCTGCTGGATCGGCCGATAGGCCTCCAGAGGCGTCGCCTTCTCGGGCAGGACCAGCAGGGCGGGGCCCTTGCCGTTGAGGCGGGTGACCTGCAGGTAGCCGGCGTCGCGGCCGATATAGGGATCGACGAAGCTGGCCTGGGCGTGGGCCTCCTCCAGCGAGCGGTCGGTGATGATGTTGTCGAACACCATCGGCAGGCCCAGCCCGCCGACCTCGACGGCCTGTTTGGAGGTGTTGGTCAGGACGAAGCGCAGGACCAGCGCTCCGCCTTCGGCGACCCAGCGACGTTCGACCCGGAGCGGCGAATCCGGGCCCAGGGACGCCGTGATGTCGGCCGCCGCCAGGGTCGCCCCGCCGGCCGGCAGGCGGCGGATCGGCTTGCGCTGGTGGGCGGAGCTGAAGTCGCGCCAGGCGCCGCCTTCGGTGCGCAGGCGCAGGTGGATGTCGCCGACATGGACGTAGCCGTCGCCCTGCCGCTCGGCCTCCCGTGCGCCGGGGGTGAAATCGAAGGCGGTGTCGGCCGCCGGCGACAGCCGGGCCAGCGTCTGGGTGTCGGCGCGCAGTTCGAGCCGGAACTGGGCGGTGCGGTAGGCCGTCCTGGCGATCGGCGCATAGACCTTCTTGGCCGGCGCCGGCGCGGGCTCCTGGGCCCAGGCCAGGCTGGTCGCGCTCAGGCCTAGCGGGGTGGTGGCCAGCAGCAGGGCCGTCAGGGCCAGCGGGCGAAGGTTCGTCATCGGAGCCTCGTCATTTCGCGGTGTTGGTGGCGATGCGGACGGGGGGCTGCTGGGCA
>NZ_AKKF01000016.1 GCF_000281955.1 Caulobacter sp. AP07
GGGAGAGGGGCGATGACCGCGAACTGGGCCCGCCAATCCCTTGCCCGCCTGGCCCTCGGCCAGCCCGCCGCCCTGGTCACCATCGTCGCCACCGAGGGCTCGGCCCCGCGCGACGCCGGGACCAAGATGGTGGTCTGGGCCGAGGGTCAGGCCGGCACCATCGGCGGCGGCAATCTCGAGCACCAGGTCGCCGACCAGGCGCGCAAGATGCTGGCGGCCGACCAGCCCTTCGCCGTGCAGGACTATCCGCTGGGCCCGCTGCTGGCCCAGTGCTGCGGCGGCCGCGTCCGGCTGCTGATCGAGCGGGTCGAGGCCGCCAGCCTCGACTGGCTGACCGACGCCGCCCGGCGCCTGGACGCCGACCAGCCGTTCGAGCTGCGCACCCGCTTCTCGCCGGGCATGCTGCGCAAGACCGTCCGGGCGGTGACCGCCTCGCAGCCCGAGGCGACCGGCGTCACGCTGGACGGCGCGCCGGCCACCACGCGCGGCGACCGCCCCGGCCAAGGCCATGAGCTGGTCGAGCGCTCCGACGCGCCGCGTCCGCCGGTGTTGCTGTTCGGGGCCGGCCATGTCGGCCAGGCCGTGGCCCGGGCCCTGGAGCCCTTGCCGTTCCGGCTGTCGTGGTTCGACACCCGGCCGGAGGCGGCCGACATCCCCGGCGTCGCCGTCGGCTCGCCGGCCGAGCTGGCCGCCGCCGCCATGGGCGCCGGACCGGACGCCTTCATCCTGATCCTCACCCACGACCATAACCTGGACTACGCCCTGACCTCGGCCGCCCTGGCCGGCGGGGCGTTCGGCTATCTGGGCCTGATCGGGTCGGACACCAAGAAGGCCCGGTTCCTGGGACGATTGCGCCGGGACGGCTTCGCCGACATCGTTCTGCAACGTCTGACCTGTCCTATCGGCCTGCCGACCCTGAAGAACAAGGCCCCGGAGGTCATCGCCGTGTCGGTGGCCGCCGACCTGCTGATGCGGGCCGAAAACGCCCGCCGCGAACGCGTAAAGGACCTCGAACTTGCAAGCCTATAGGGCGTCGATCTTCCACCTGGAGGACGACCCGACGACGACGGACGGGGAGGCGCACGCCTTCCACGAGGACGGCCTGCTGCTGGTCGAGGACGGCCGCGTGGTCGCCTGCGGCGACTACGCCAAGCTGGCCGACGAGCTGGGCGACACGCCCGTCGAAGACCTGACCGGCAAGCTGATCGTCCCCGGCTTCGTGGACACCCACATCCATTTCCCGCAGGTCGACGTGATCGCCGCCCATGGCGAGCAACTGCTGGACTGGCTGGAGCGCCACACCTTCCCGGCCGAGGCCGCCTTCGCCGACCCCGGCCATGCCGAGGACACCGCCGAGTTCTTCGTCGAGGAGCTGCTGCGCAACGGCACCACCAGCGCCCTGGTGTTCGGCTCGGTGCACAAGGCCTCGGTGGAGGCGCTGTTCGCGGCGGCGCTGAAGCGCGACATGCGGATCATCGCCGGCAAGTCGCTGATGGACCGCAACGCCCCGCCCGGCTTGACCGACACGGTCGAGGGCAGCCGCCGCGACATGCTGGAGCTGATCGCCGACTGGCACGGCAAGGGCCGGCTGGGCTACGCCGTCACCCCCCGCTTCGCGATCAGCTGCAGCGACGCCCAGCTGGCCATGGCCGGCGAGGTGCTGGCCACCAACCCGACCGTCTGGATGCAGACCCACCTGTCGGAGAACATCCGCGAGATCGTCGACACCGCCAAGCTGTTCCCGGCGGCCAGGGACTATCTCGACGTCTATGACCGCTTCGGCCTGGTCGGCGAGCGCTCGGTCTTCGCCCACTGCGTCCACCTCCAGGGCGAGGCCTTCCAGCGCCTGGCCAACGCCGGCTCGGCCGTCGCCTTCTGCCCGACCTCGAACCTGTTCCTCGGCTCGGGCCTGTTCCCGCTGGAGACCGCCTGCGCCCACGGGGTGAAGGTCGGGATCGGCACCGACGTCGGGGCCGGCACGACCTTCTCGGTGCTGCACACCCTGGGCGAGGCCTACAAGGTCGGCCAGCTGCGCGGCGAGGCGCTGGACCCTTTCCACGCCTTCTACCTGGCGACGCTGGGCGGGGCGCGGGCCCTGGGGCTGGAGGGCGAGATCGGCAGTCTGGAGACCGGTAAGATCGCCGACTTCCTGGTGCTGGACCTGACGGCGACCCCGCTGCTGGCCCGGCGGATGCCGGCGGCGAGGAGCCTGGAGGACCGGTTGTTCGCGCTGACGGTGCTGGGCGACGACCGGGTGGTCGAGCGGACCTATGTGGCCGGGGTGGAGCGGTATCGGCGGTAGAGCGAAACTAGGTCCTCCCCCTGTGGGGGAGGCGATCGCGTAGCGATCGGAGGGGGGAGTAATGCGGCTTCGACCGTACTCCGACCGACCGCGTCAAAATTCCCCCCACCGGCCTTCGGCCGCCTCCCCCACAGGGGGAGGACTTTCGAACCTCAGGCCCTCATCGTCTCGCGATACAGCTTGAGCAACCCCTCGGCCTTCACCCCCACGGTGATCGCCTGCACCGGGTGGCCGTCCCAGGCGCTCGGCCCGAACAGCTCGCCCTCGACCATCTGGCAGGTCTGGCCCAGGGCGATCCCGTCGGTGATCACCCGGATCGAGCCGCGACGCACGTCGAACAGCGACGGGTCGATCACGAACGCCACCGCCGCGGCGTCGTGTACGCAGCAGCCGACGATGCCATCGCGGCCGCCGTAGAACCGCGCATAGGGCTTGGAGATGGCGTTGAGGAATTCGCCGGCCGGACCGGCGGTGGCTTCCAGGTCTTCCATATAGGCCGGGCTCATCACCACCTGGGTGGTGACGTCCAGGCTGACGGCGGTGACGAACCACGGGGCGGTGAACACCAGGTCGGCGGCCTCGGGGTCGTTCCAGATATTGGCCTCGGCCACCGGGGTGACGTTACCCGGCTTGCCGGCCACGGCGAAGGCGCCGCCCATGATCACCACGGCCTTCAGCAGGCCGGCGACCTCGGGATCGGCTTGCAGCGCCAGGGCCAGGTTGGTCAGCGGACCCACCGCGACCAGGGTGACCTCGCCGGGGTTCTCGCGCGCCAGGTCGATGATCGCCTGGTAGGCCGGCTTGGCCTCGGGCTCGCCCGGGACCAGGCCGGTCAGTTCCACGTCGCCCAGGCCGTTCTCGCCGTGCACGAAGGTGGGCGAGGGGTTGCGCGGCCGGGTCAGCGGCTTGTCGGTCCCCTTGTAGACCGGGGCTGTCAGGCCGAAGCGGTCCTTCAGATAGAGGGCGTTGCGGGTGGTGGTGTCGATGTCGGCGTTGCCGAACACCGTGGTCACCGCCAGCAGGTCGAGCGCCGGGCTGGCCTGGATGAACAGCAGGGCCATGGCGTCGTCGATGCCGGGGTCGGTGTCGAAGATGATCTTGGTCGGGGTCGTCATCCGAGGGACTTATCTCATCGTTGGGCGGAGGGGGAGACCCCCTCAAACGAACCATGCTCCCGGCGCGAACCGGGAGCATGGCGGGACGATGGCAATCCTTCGGGGATCCGCCCGGCGGTGAAGCCGGGCGGGGTCTTTCAGATTACCGCTTGGCGCTGATCGAGATGCCGACGATCCGAGGCTCGTTGACGAAACCGGTCAGGTTGTCGAAGTCGATGCCGCCGCGCAGGTTCACCTCGTTGGTGATGTTGCGGGCGAACAGGGCCACCTCGTAGGCGCCGTCCTGCTTGGCGTAGCCGAGCTTCAGACCGCCTTCGAAGATGCCCTTCGAGTTGAATTCCTTGCTCTCGTAGAGGAACAGGTTGGTGTAGCCCTGCTTGAACCAGTCGGTGTAGGCGAATAGTTCGCCGTCGCCGATCGGATAGCTGTAGCGGGCCGTGAAGTTGAACACGTACTTCGGCGCGTTCGGGAACGGGTTGCCGTCGACGCGAGCGAAGGGGGCGCCGTTCGGGTTGGCCACCAGCGGATCGGTCGGCGTGCACAGTTGCGTGCCGCAGGTGCCGACCAGCAGGTTCTTGTCCTTGATCTTGGTGTGGTTGTAGCTGTAACCGGCGGTCAGCAGCAGGTTCTGGGTGACCTTGAACTCGCCGTCGAACTCGACGCCGTAGGCCTCGCCCTTGTCGGCGTTGACCAGCAGGGTGTTGTTGCCGGCGCCGCCGATGGCGCTGAACTGCGGGTCCTTTTCCTCATAGGTGAAGGCCGCGCCGTTGAAGCGGATGCGACGGTCCAGCAGCTCGCTCTTGAAGCCGACTTCATACGACTGGATGGTTTCCGATTGGGCCACCGAAGCCGGGGCGCCGAACACGATGTCACGGCCCTGGATGGTCGGGCCGCGGAAGCCGTGGGCCGCGCGGGCATAGAGGCTGAAGTCGTCGGTCACGGCGTAGAAGGCCGACAGGTCCCACGAGACCTTGCTGTCCGACACCGCCACCTTCGGCGCGGTCGAGCCGACCACGGTCATGGTCTTGTCGTCGTCGGTGTAGCGCAGGCCGCCGGTGAGCTTCAGTTGCGGGGTGACCTGATAGGTGGCTTGGCCGAAGGCGGCCCAGGCGGTGTTCTTGTGGTTCAGCGTCGCCTTGTTGAAGCCGGCGTCGGTGGTCACCAGGAAGTCGGAGTGGAAGTAGTAGCCGCCGACCTGCCAGGTGAACGGACCGTCGGCGTCCGAGGCCAGACGAATTTCCTGGGTGTACTGGTCCAGGTCGTCGAGGCCGTCCTTGGTGTCCGAACTGAATGGGATGATGCCAGGACCCACGCCGGCCACGCCGCCGTCGATGTCGCCGCGGCTGTAGCCGTTGGTGGTCTCGTAGGCGCTGATCGAGGTCAGGGTCACGCCGCCGAAGTCGTAGTCGATCTTAAGCGACTCGCCGTTGCCGTCGTACTTCTGCGGGTTGTTGCGGCCGCCGTCGTAGAAGACCGAGTCACGGTCGAAATTGCCGTTGATCTTGTTGCTGCCCTTGGTGAGGATATTGGCGCGGAAGATCGCGGCGGTGCCGTCCAGCGTGCGGTTGTGGGCGTTCAGCAGAACGCTCAGTTCTTCGGTCGGGGTCCACAGCAATTGGCCGCGGATGGCGTACTCGTCATAGCCGCCCAGGGCGTCCTTCACCTTGGTGAAGGTGTTGTCGATATAGTCGTCGCGGTGCTGGCCCAGGATCGAGATCCGACCGGCCAGCTTGCCTTCGACCAGCGGGCCGCCGACGCCGCCCTCGGCGGTCCACGAGCCGTACGAACCGTAGGTCACCGTGCCGTTGGCCTTGAAGGTCTGGCTCGGCTTGACGCTGTCGAACTTGACGATGCCGGCGGTGGTGTTGCGGCCAAACAGCGTGCCTTGCGGGCCGCGCAGCACTTCAACCTGGTCGACGTCGAACACCGGCGTGCTCTTCAGCACGACGTTTTCCATGACCACGTCGTCCATGATCACCGAGACCGGCTGCGAGGCGGCCAGGTCGAAGTCGGCGTTGCCCAGGCCGCGGATGTAGAAGCGCGGGGCGGCGCGGCCGTTGGAGGATTCGATGTACAGGCCGGGGACGCGGCTCGACAGGGCCAGCACGTCCTCGCCGCCGGCGAACAGGGCGTCCAGCTTCTCGCCGGAGACGGCGGCGACCGAGACCGGCACTTCCTGGATGTTTTCCGACCGCTTCTGGGCGGTGACGATCACGTCGTCGAGCGTGACGGCGGTTTCCTGGGCGAAGGCCGGCGCGGCGAGGCCGGCGGCCAGGACCAGGGCGGCGAGAGCGCCGCCGGTGCGGAGGCGTGCGCGCAGCTTGGCGGAGGTGGTCATGTCATATCCCCTTCATGCGTCGGCGGCCCGACACCTGAGGGTGCAATGCACAATGATCGAGACGAATCCAAAGCTTTGATGACGTCTCGGCCTTGGTTTGATGAAGTTTTGCCACGAGATGTCACTATTTGACCACGCGGTCGCCACGGCGCCCAAAAGCAGATCATAAGTCAGAGATTTCTTACTTATCGTCATTTGGCGGACGGTCTTTCGCTTACGGGGAAAGGCGTTGATCAACGCCTTCCTGCAGAAGCGAGACGTGGGCCGAGACGATTTTCCAGCCGATTTCGGTGCGAACCCAGGTCTGGCTCTGGCGGCCGGGTCGTTTTGCCCCTTCGCGCAGGAATTCGACGTTGGCGATCGCGAAATCTCGCCCAAACGTGGTGATTTCAGTCCTGAGGCGCGAACGCGAGGGTGAGCCGCCGCTCCGGCCGATTCGAAAGGCGGCGATCGCCTCGAAACCGTAGAGGTTCTCGGCCACGCCGTAGCGGACGGTCTGCGGCGCGTCGCGGAAGAAGCCGTCCAGGGCCGCGACGTCGTTGGTCATCAGCGCCGTCTCGTAGGCGTCGACCATGGCGGTCACCTCGGCCAGGACGGAGAGGTCGTCGATGATCATGGCTGCTCCACGGGGCGATGGGCGGCGACGACGCCGGCCTGTTCCAGCCGCAGGGCCGCGGCCAGGGCCAGGTCCTCGCGCCAGGCCGGGGCGATGACCTGCACGCCGATCGGCAGCTTGCCCGGACGGTTGAGCGGCACGGTCACCACGGGCAGGCCGATATAGCTGATCGGCTGGGTATAGGCGCCGAGGTTCTTGCGCACCGAAACCGCCTGGCCGCCCATGTCCATCGTCGCCTGGCCGACGCCCGGCGCGGGACAGACCGAGGCCGGGGCCAGCAGGATGTCGAAATCCTCGAACACCTTGGCGACGGCGTCGCGGAAGATCGGGCGGTAACGGCGGGCGGCCTCGGCCACGCCGTGCGGCAGCAGGGCGCCGGCCAGCAGGCGGTCGCGGACGGCCGGGTCGTAGTCCAGGGCCCGGGCTTTGAGGTCGTCCAGGTGCAACTCACCGCCCTCGGCGGCGGTCAGGCAAAAGGCGGCGGCGCGGGCCTGCTCGGCGCCGGGCAGTTCGATCCCGCGCCGGGCCTGCAGGGCGTCGGCGACGATCTCCAGCGCCTCGAGCACCTCGGGAAAGGCGCCCTGCGCGAACCAGCCGCCCAGCATGCCGACGCGAAGGGGCGCGTCGGCGATAGCTTGCAGGCGAGGGGCGGCCGGTTCGGCGGGCCGACGGCAGAGCGGGTCCAGAGGATCCGGTCCCTGCATCAGGTCGTAGGCGAGGGCCAGGTCCGCCACCGACCGCGCGAACGGTCCGATGTGGTCCAGGCTCTCGACAAAGGGAAAGGCGCCCTGGCGCGACAGCCGGCCCAGGGTGGGCTTCAGGCCGAACACCCCGCACAGGCTGGCGGGGATGCGGATCGAGCCGTTGGTGTCCGAGCCCAGGGTCAGCGGCACGAGGCCGGCGGCCACCGCCGCGGCCGAGCCGCCCGACGAGCCGCCGGCGATGCGGCCGCGGTCATGCGGATTGCGGGTCGGGCCGTCGTGAGCGTTCTCGGTGACGAAGCCGTAGGCGAACTCGTCCATGTTCAGCGCCCCGACCAGCACGGCGCCGGCGGCGGTCAGGCGCCGGATCGCGGTGGCGTCGCGGGTGGCGGGAGGCGCGTCACGGCGGATCTTCGAGCCGGCGACCGTGGTCACGCCCGCGACGTCGAACAGGTTCTTGACCGCGAAGGGCGCGCCGGCCAGCGGACCGACCGGGCGGCCGGCGGCGAGGTCGGCGTCGATGGCGTCGGCCTGGGCCAGGGCGCGGCCCGTGAACACGGCGGTGAAGGCGTTGAGGGCGCCGTTGGCCGCGGCGATCCGGACCAGGGCGGCTTCGGTTTCGGCGCGGGCGGTGGTCGTCCCGTCGCGGACGTCGGCGGCGATGGCGGCGGCGGCGCGGAAGCTCATGGCGCGAACGCCTCGATCTCGTCCCCCGCCGAGGTGGGCAGGGCGGCGACGAAGGTTTCGGCCTGGCGGCGCAGCAGGGTCAGGTTGTCGATCACCCCCGGGCGGCAGGCTTGCGGCAGCGGCAGGCCCAGCCCCTCGGCGCGGGCGTCGGCATAGGCCGCGACCGCGTCGTCAGGGAGGGCGAGAAACGCCGAGAGCGCCGGATCGGCCGCCATGCGGGCAAGCTCCACAAGTAAGAAATTTCTTCATAACCGGGATATCCGGCCGCCGCTAGGGCGGGGCGGCCTGGAGGGGGCCGACGCCCAGCGCCGCGCCATCTTCCCCACGCCGGCGCCCACCCGTTGGGCGCCGGACGGCTTGGCGCGGCCTGGCGGCGGTCGAGGCTAGGGCGGGGCGGCCGGCGGGGGCCAACTGGGCGCTTGTAATAGAAGGCTTACTTCATGCGCCACCACCTGGCCTCGTCCCCCGACACCGTCCGCTTCGGAATCTTCGACGCCGCCTTCGATCCGGTGCTGACGGTCGATCCGGGCGACACGGTGGTGGTCGACTGCGTCTCGGGCGGCCCCGAGGTGATGCCGCCGCCGGAGCTGGGCCTGATCGTCCCGCCGGCCTTGCAGGCGATCCACGACGCCCGGCTGGAGCGGATGGGTCCCCACATCCTGACCGGTCCGGTGGCGATCCGGGGCGCCGAGCCGGGCGACACCCTGGAGGTGCGGATCGAGGCGATCGAGCCCAACAACAGCTGGGGCTATTGCGCCGTCCGGCCGCTGGCCGGGACCCTGCCGGAAGACTTCCCCGACCGCTATGTCAGCCACATCGCCGTCGACGGCGCGGCCGGGACCTGCAAGCCCAGCTGGGGTCCGACCCTGCCGCTGCGGCCGTTCTTCGGCACGGCCGGGGTCGCCCCGCCGCCGCGCTATGGCCGGCTGTCCAGCCGCGAACCGCGCGAGCACGGCGGCAACATGGACTGCAAGGAGCTGGCGGCGGGTTCGAGCCTGTTCCTGCCGGTCTGGGTTCCCGGGGCCAATTTCAGCGTCGGCGATGGCCACGGCCGCCAGGGCGACGGCGAGGTCTGCGTCAACGCCCTGGAGATGGGCCTGACCGGGACCTTCACCTTCGTGCTGCACAAGGCCGCCGACGTCGGCGTCGCCACCTGGCCGCGCGCCGAGACGAAGACCCACTTCATCACCCTGGGCTTCAACGAGGACCTGGACCTGGCGATGAAGCAGGCGCTGCGGGGGATGATCGACTTCATCGTCGCGCGGTCGGCGCTGACCCGGGTGCAGGCCTATCAGTTCTGCTCGCTGGCCGTGGACTTCCGGGTGACCCAGACGGTGAACGGCGAGAAGGGGGTGCACGGGATGCTGGAGAAGGGGGTTTTGTTCTAGGTCCCCTCCCTGTGGGAGGGGTGTCGGCGAAGCCGACGGGGAGGGGCGTTTGGGCTGTCGGCCCCTTGGAGCGAATGCCCTAAAACTCCCCCCACCGATCGCTGCGCGATCGCCTCCCCCAAAGGGGGAGGACTTAAAATCCCTACTTCCCCTTCGTCAGATACCCTTCCAGCAGCTCCAGCGCATGGACCAGCCGCGCCCGGCGCCACTCGGCCTTGCTCATGTCGG
This sequence comes from Caulobacter sp. AP07, assembly GCF_000281955.1. Taxonomy (GTDB): domain Bacteria; phylum Pseudomonadota; class Alphaproteobacteria; order Caulobacterales; family Caulobacteraceae; genus Caulobacter. The sequence goes on from NZ_AKKF01000016.1 coordinate 9,376, forward strand.
TGTCCAGCGTCACCGACAGCGAATAGCCGTTGGCCAGGTGGAACCGGCTCATCGCCGCGATGGTCACGTAGATCTGCACCGGGTCGAGCGCCTCGCGGAAGATCCCCTGCTTCTGGCCGCTGTCGATCAGCCGTTCGATCGTCCGCCGCAGCGGGAACGCCGTTTCGGTGACCTTGCGCGACTGGGCGACGAACTTGCCCTGCAGCAGGTTTTCGTTGCGCAGCAGGCCGTCGATGCGCGGGTTCTTCTCGAAATAGTCGAAGGTGAAGCGCTGCAGGGCGAAGAAGCCTTCCAGCGGCTTGTCGAAGTCGATCTGCAGCTCGGCCTCGCGGCCGCGCAGGTCTTCGTAGGCGGCTTCCAGCACCGCCAGGTACAGGCCCTTCTTGTCGCCGAAATAGTGGTAGAGCATGCGGATGTTGCACTTGGCGGCCTTGACGATCCGCTCGATGCGCGCCCCGGCGTAGCCCGCGGCCGAGAACTCCTTCAGCGCCGCGGTCAGGATCGCCTTGCGGGTCCGTTCGGCGTTGCGCTTGCGGGGCGCCGGCGCGGCGTCGTCCGTCACGGGGGCGGATGGCGTCTCTACCACGGTGGTCACTGCGTTTTGGCTCCCGCCTTGATCCAGGCGCCCAGCTGGGCGCGTTCCTCATCGGTCATGTGGGTCTCGTTGCCAAGGGGCATGCTGGCGCTGTCGACCGCCCGCTCGCGAATGCGCGGCGCGTAGCGGGCCAGGCCGGCCGGGGTGTCGAAGGCCGCGCCGTTCGGCGGGGCGGTGAAGCCCTTGTGGGTCGGGACGGCGGCGTGGCACGCCACGCAGTGCTTCTGGACGATGGCTTGGGCGACCGGGAAGGACACGTCGGAGGCGACCTCCGACGGCTTGGGCTTGTGGCTGGCGATGACGCTGACGAAGAACACCAGCATCACGCCGGCGAAGATGAAGCCGGGCTTGATGATCCCGTGGTGACGCAGGTTGAAGAAGTGGCGGATCGAGACGCCGCCGGCGCTGATCATCGCCAGCAGCAGCCAGGCCAGCGGATGGCCGGTCACTACCGGATAGTGGTTGCTGATCATGATGAAGATGACCGGCAGGGTCATGTAGTTGTTGTGCACCGAGCGCTGCTTGCCCATCGCCCCCAGGCGCGGATCGACCTCGCGGCCGGCCAGCATGTCGGCGACGATCTTGCGCTGGTTGGGGATGATCACCAGGAACACGTTGCCGACCATGGCCGTGCCGATGATCGCGCCGACGTGGATGAAGGCCCCACGGTCGCTGAACAGCTGGGTGAGGGCCCAGGTCGCGGCGGTCAGGCAGAGGAACCAGGTGACGCCGAAGGCGCGGGGGCGCTGGCCCAGCGGCGAGCGGCACAGGGCTTCGTAGACCAGCAGGCCGCCGAGGATGAAGGCCAGGCCCGTGGCGATGGCCCCGGCCTGGCTGAAGGCGTGCTTGCTGGCGTCGATCAGATAGACCGGCGCGCCGACATAGTAGAGCACGATCAGCAGGGCGAAGCCGCTGAGCCAGGTGGTGTAGGCCTCCCACTTGAACCAGTGCAGGTGGTCGGGCATGTGGGCCGGGGCGGTCATGTACTTCTGCGAATGGTAGAAGCCGCCGCCGTGCACCGCCCACAGCTCGCCCTTCACGCCCTCTTTCGCGGGTTCGGGACTGCGCAGGTTGTTGTCCAGCCAGACGAAGTAGAACGAGGCGCCGATCCAGGCGACGCCGGCGATCACGTGCAGCCAGCGCAGCGACAGGTTCAGCCAGGTGTTCAGATCGTATTCCAACTAGTTGGCTCCCCCGGCCAGAATCTCCACAACGGTCCTCATCCCCCGCTTCATGCGGGGGACCCGAGCGGTGCTTCCGAAGACCACGAGCCGGCTCGGCTTGGGTCCCCCGAACAAGTCGGGGGATGACGGCCTTTGGGGGCGGGTCATCGCGTCACCGCGTCTTGGAGCCGAAGCTTGGAGATCAGGCCGATCTGCGCGATCGCCTCGGCGATCTCGGCGGCCCGGTCGTTGGCCAGGCGCGCCTGCATGGCGGCCAGGATCGAGGTCTTGTCGTTCAGCCGCACGGCGATGATGAACGGGAAGCCGAACCGCTCGCCATAGGCTTTGTTGAGGGCGTGGAAGCGCTCGAACTCCTCCGTCGTCAGCCGGTCGAGCCCGGCGCTGGCCTGTTCGGCGTTGCTCTCGGCGGTCAGGGTCTTGGCGATCGCCGCCTTGCCGGCCAGTTCGGGGTGGGCGCGGATCAGGGCCAGCCGCTCAGCTTCCGGCGCGGCGTCCAGCACCGCCATCATCGCCGCGTGCAGGGCCTCGACGCTGGCGAACGGCGCGGCGTCGTAGGCGCGCTGGACCACCCACGGCGACAGCTCGAAGGCGAAGCCCAGGGTGGTGGCGAACCCGGTGCGGTTCATCCGGTTCAGGTCGGCCAGGGTAAGGGGCGGGGCGCTCATGGGGTCGGGGCCTTGTAGGGATGGGTCTTGCGCCAGTGGTTGGCGATCTCGATGCGCCGGGCGACCCAGACCTTGTCGTGGTTGGCGACGTGTTCGAGGAAGCGGCGCAGGGCCATGATCCGGCCGGGCTTGCCGACGATGCGGCAGTGCAGGCCGACGCTCATCATCTTCGGGACCGTCTCGCCCTCCAGATAGAGGGCGTCGAAGGCGTCGCGCAGATAGGCGAAGAACTGGTCGCCGCTGTTGAAGCCCTGCGGCGCGGCGAAGCGCATGTCGTTGGCGTCCAGCGTGTAGGGCACGATCAGCTGCGGCTTGCCGTGCTGGTCGTCCCAATAGGGCAGGTCGTCGGCGTAGCTGTCGGCGTCGTAGGCGAAGCCGCCCTCCTGCGCGACCAGCCGGGCGGTGTTGGGGCTGGTGCGGCCCTGGTACCAGCCCAGCGGCCGCTCGCCGGTCAGGCGGGTGTGGATCTCGATGGCCTTGGCGATGTGCTCGCGTTCCAGGTCCTCGGGGAAGTGCTGGTAGTCGATCCAGCGATAGCCGTGGCTGGCGATCTCCCAGCCGTAGTTCTGCAT
>NZ_AKKF01000017.1 GCF_000281955.1 Caulobacter sp. AP07
GCTTGAGCGCCGGACTGCCGCCGCTGGCCGTCAAGGCGCCGACCCGCTGGCCGGTCCCGACGCTGAGCACGGGCGTCAACAGGTTGAGGCCCGGACGGGTCAGGGTCCGCGAGGCGTCGAGCCGCAGGTGGATGCTCTCGGTGAGCTCCAGCTTCAGGTCGATGCTCGGCAGCAGGTAGGAATAGTTGCTCTTGGTCGTTACGGCTTGAGCGTCGCTCAATCTCACGGTCAGCAGCGTGGGATCGCCGGCGTTGTCCCTTATCTCGATCGGCACCTGGCCAAAGCCCTTGGACGTGATGCGGCTGCTCTCTTCGCGCACGCCGGCATTGAAGTGGAACGGCATGCCGGCCACATCGACGTCGAAATTGGCCTTCACGAACAACGCCCAGGTCTTTTCGGTGATGTCGCGGATGCTGCCGTTGTCCAACGCCAGGTCGAACGCGCCGGTGAACTGGGTTCCGACCGTCCCAGCGCCGTAGTTGAAGCCGGGGATGTTCTTGGTCTGCGGATTGCCCAGGCTCGTCAGGTACTGCTGGTAGGCATGGGCGTCGAACTTCAGCAGGTATGGCGGCAGGGCGCCGTCGAAGCCGGGGATGAAGTTGTTGGTGCTGACGCGGCCGGTGAACAGGCTGGCCGGAACCAGGACGCCGCCGTGGTTTCCGGACGGCGAGCCATAGCCCGAATAGGCCTGCCAGTAGTTGTTGGCGAAGGTGTTGCTGTTCTGGAATTTGTAGTGATCTTCCAGATAGCTGCCGCCGGCCTTGATGCGGAAGCCTTCCTGTTCCCAGGAGCCGGCGAACCGCAGTTGCTTGACGACGTCGGTGTTCTCCTGGGCCTGGCGCACGGTGACGTGCGAACCGATGACCGCGGTGTCGGCCCAGCGTGCGGCGTCGCCGTTGGGGCCATAGCTGTGGAGCACCGGCAGGGTGTTCTTGCTGTCGCCGCCGATGCTGATGCCCAGGGCCGGACCGATGTCGAAGCCGTAGCCGACGTCGGCGTTGTCGCTGCTGATTTCGCCGCCGGGGTTGAGCCAGCTCTTGGCGTAGCTGCCGTCGGCCTCGAACTTCAGGTTATCCGACACGTCCCACTGGACGTTCAGGCCGGTCTGGTTGGTCTGCAGGACCGAGCGATCGGTTCCCGCCACGAAATCGGTTTGCGAGCCGCCCTGGGCGAAGTCGACTGTCGTGCCGTTCTGGTCCAGCTTGACGTTTCTCAGGTTCTCCTGGTTGAACCAGATGCCGTAGCCGAAGTTGTCGGCGCGGATGGTCTGGCGCGAATAGTTGTCGTCCAGGGTCACCGTCACGCCGTCGACCGGGGCCCATTGCAGGGCGATGCGGCCGTCGATCCGTTCATCCTTGGTGTAGATCTGGCTCGCGCCGGCCTGCTGCTCGAACCAGCCGAGGATGGTCTTGTTTTCCAGTTCCGTCTTGGTGCAGGTAGCCGTCAGTTGGCACGGCGCATAGCGCCCGCCCGGCCAGCCGCTGACAAAGACGCGGTTGGTCTGGGTGTCGTGGCGCGTGTACATCGCGTCGACCAGCACCCCGAACCTGTTGTCGGCGAAGGTGTCGCTGAAGAGGGCGCCGACGGTGGGAACGAACTTGCCGGAGTCGTCCTGCAGCGAACCGGAGGCGGTGACCGCCATGCGGCGGCCGGGGTGATCGAACGGCTTGGGGAAGGCGACATTGACGGTCGCCCCGATCGAGCTGCTCGACAGCGAGACATCGGGCGTCTTGAGCACGGACAGGCCGCCGACGAAGTCGGCGCCGACTGTGCTGAAGTCCACCGAGCGTCCGCCCGTGGCCGTCGAAATCCGGCGGCCGTCATACAGGGTTTCGTTGAAGTCGCCGGCGAAGCCGCGGACCGTGATGCCCTGCGGCTCGCCACGAGCCCCCGCGCGTTGGATGGAGACGCCGGGCAGGCGTTGCAGCGACGCGGCGACGTTGGAGTCCGGGAACTTGCCGATGTCTTCGGCCGAAATGGCGTCGACGACGCCCGCCGAGGTCCGCTTGATGTCGAGGTTGCGCTGCAGCGAGCCGCGCAGGCCCGTGACGATCACCTCATCGACGACGGTGGTTCCGCTGGACCGCGGCGCGGCGGCCTGCTCGCCCGCCGGCGCCGCGACGGCCGCGGCGGTCGCCATGGGCTCTTCGGCCGTGCGCGCGGCGGCGCTGGCCGCGCCGCACAGCGCGAGCGTCAGAAAGCTGGATGCACCGACGAGAGTCGCCTTGGACACGCGCTGAATCTCGGACGCATTACTCCGACTAGTAAGCTGGACCTTTTTCATGTTTCCCCTCCTGTTTCCCTGGAATGAACGCGTGCGCTATCGCTCGGCCGAACGCATATTTTCGGCCGTTACGTCTCGGTTTTTTGGGAAAAATGGGCTTTAGCCGTCGTCCTTGCGGTCCGATCGCATCACAACCTCCCTACGTGAAATATTTTTTATTACTGAGAAGGTAGCGGTAACAGATACCAGTATCAAGGGTATTTGTCGGTGTATTCGTCGCCGTGTTGCGCCGGTGTCGTAATCGCGGTTATCGATCATGCGAAGGCGCTCGCGGACCTCAGGCAGCGGCGTCAACGGGGAAACGGCCATGGACCTGGAACTGCTGAACGCTCGGGATCACACCGGCTTGCGCCAGGCGGATTTGCCCGCCGAAGGGCCGCATTTCGTTCAAATCGTCGCCGCCGAGTTCGCCGCCGCCGCGGCGACCTGCCCGATCTTCCTGACCAAGAACCCGGACACGGGACAGTTCTATGCCGGGGCGCTGTTCGGTTTTGAGCCGGGCGAGAACCTGCTGGCGGGCGATGCGCCCGGTCGGCGAGCGTTCGTGCCGCTCGATCTTGAACGACAGGGCTTCTTCCTCGCGCCGGGCGGCGCCATCGCGATCGATCCTGGCCATCCGCGATTTGGCGCTGGACGTGGGGCGGCGCTCTTCGAGGCGGATGGGCAGCCAAGCCAGGCGCTGCGCCGTATCCAGCACGTGATCGCGCAGTTGAACGCTGGCGTTCCGGAGACCGACGCGTTCATTCAGGCGCTCGTCGCGCAACGGTTGGTCGAGGCGATCGACATCGACCTGTCGTTCGACGATGGCAGGTCCGTGAGCCTGGGCGGGCTCTACACCGTCAGCCTGGACGCGCTCGCCGAACTGGAGGACGCGGCTGTGCTCGCGCTCTTTCGTCGCGGCTACCTGCAACTCGCCTACGCCATGGCCGGATCGCTCAAGCAGGTTTCGATCTTGGCGCACCTGAGAAACGATCGGCTGGCGGCATGATCACGGGTGGACCGGAGCCGGCGCCTGTCGAGCTTGGCGCCGCGGAGGGATGGGACGCGGCGGGGTTCGCGCGCGACATGGCGCAGGCCTGTCGGCCGATGGTGCTGCGAGGTCTGTGCCGCGACTGGCCGTCGACGCGCGCGGCCTCGCGCTCCTGGCAAGACCTGGCGGACTATCTGGTCGGATTCGACGCTGGACTGCGCGGCCAAGCCTTTGTCGGCGCGCCGGCCATCGCCGGGCGTTATGACTATGGCGACGGGCCGGACGGGTTCAATTTCGACCGTGAATCCCTGACCCTGCACCAGACCCTGGAGCGCATCGACCAAGCCGCCGCCGACGCGGACCGCGCCAGCATCTACATGGGTTCGCTTCCGGCCGACGACTATCTGCCGGGCTTCGCCCTCGACCATCAGGTCGCCTTTCTGCCGTCGACCGCGCGGCCCCGCGTCTGGCTCGGCAGCGCCGGCCGGGTGGCCTGCCACTACGACACCTACGACAATCTGGCCTGCGTCGTCGCCGGCCGCCGCCGCTTCACCCTCTATCCCCCGAACGCCGTCGGCGACCTCTATGTGGGCCCGATCGATCACACCCTGGCGGGGCAACCGGTGGGGCTTGCGGTCGGGACCGAGCCGGGCGATCCGCGCTTTCCCCGTTTCGAAAACGCTCGTAATCGCGCCATGGTGGTCGAGCTCGCGGCCGGCGACGCGCTCTATCTGCCCAAGCTCTGGTGGCACCAGGTCGAAGCGCTCGAACCTCGGAACCTGCTCGTCAACTACTGGTGGGATGGATTTACAGCCGGACCCGACGCGCCGTTCGTCACCATGATGCTGGCGATGATCGCCATCGCCGAACGACCCGCGGCCGAGCGCCAGGCGTGGCGCGCGTTTTTCGACCACTATGTCTTTCGCACGAACGGCCACCCGCTGGATCATCTTGCGCCCTCGCGCCACGGGATACTGGGGCCGTTGGCGGACGGGAACTACGGGAAGATCCGAGCCAGCGTCATGCGATTGCTGCGCGGCGGCTAAGGGCGTCGCCCCGGGTCCAGGGCCACCCTGTTAAGTGACGCCTTGGATCTCGCGCGAGATCGCCACGGCCGTAGACTGTACTTCGGCGATGATCTCGTCGACCGGACGCACGCCCTGTTTGTAGAGATAAGGCATGGTCAGGGCCGCGATCGCGGTTCCGTCGGCCATGATCGGCGAAGAAACGTCGATGATGTTCGGCACCAGATCGCTTTCCGAGCACCAATAGCCCTGCCGGGCGACCCGCTCGGCATTGGCCAGGAACGCGGTCTTGTCGGCTTCGGAGACGCCGCTGAAGATCACCTCCCGCCATCCGGCCTGCACGGACGGGGGCTGGAAAGTGTAGAGCACCATGCCCGAGGTCGCCTCCACGATGTCGCGGCGGTGGCCGGTGCGCACCGAGTAGCCATAGTAGCCGGGGTTCTCGATCCGGGCGACGACAACGATCTGCTCGCGCGAAGCCTGGGCGAGGTGGCAGGATTGGTCGACCCGCGCAGCCAGGTCGCGCATCTGCGGCAGCGCCGCCTCCAGCAAGGTCTTGACCGGAGCTCGCGCCATGCCGAGCTGGAACAGCCGGTTCGTCAGCGCGTAGCCTTCCGCGCCCGGAACCGTCTCGATGAAGCCCTTGAACTCCAGGACGTGGATCATCCGGAAGATCTCGCCGACGGACTTTTCCAGCGCCACGGAAATCTGCGAAAGGGTCATGGCCTGACCGTGGCCCGCCAGCAGGTCGAGAATGTCCAGCCCTTTCTCTAGGGCGGGCGCGGTGTATTTGCGATCCGGCATGGCGAAACCTTAGGGGGCAAGGGTCCCAGGCTCTAGCTTTCGTGGCGCGCGCGGGCAAGCAGACGCTTGCGGGACCAGGCGCGTTCCGGCGCTCGCCTTGGAGCCGTCGTCGAGGGGCGGTGGCTGGGGGAGGGGATCGCGGTCGCTGTACGGAGCGTTGGCCGCCCCATCCTTGATGGTCCTTGCCGAACCCCGCTCCGGTCCGTGAGTTGATCGGGGAGGGCGCCGTTCCTGGGTGAGGTCGCTCCGGGGCGAAGTCGTCGGCTTCGGGGGCGAACGCTGCACCGGAGCCTGCCAGGTCGTCTTCGGATCGTTCCTTGAAAGGGCCTCGCTCGCCACGGCTGCCCGGTGTGGCGAGCGTCGATCACCGTGGCTCGAAGTGAGATGCGTATATAAAAAACTTTGCACAAATAAAAATCATGAGCTAAAGGGGGGTGGAATTTGCCCTCAGTAGGTGTCAGCCGGTTTTTGATGGCGCTACCAGAAGAAGGAAGCGCCTTGCGACCACGCCAAGCTGGCGCTCGCCCGTCCCGCTGAGGATGGGCGGGGATTTCGGACGGCTGCAGTCTTAATTGTCCGACTAATTAAATCTTGTGCGACGCATGAGCGTCAACGGTGCTCGGCCGAGTTTATTCGGTGGAGAAAGTGAAAATATCCATATTATTTAGATAGATGTAGTGGGTTCGGTTCTTCCCTGGCCGTATCTCGCTGGCATTTTTCAGCTTCTCGAATGTCACCGGTGTCGGCGACATAGCGTCGCATTTTGAAAAAATTGTCGTATTTGTATGAGTAATGATCTTGCTAATTTTCGGCGATGAGGTAGGTCGATAGGGGGATGACAGCGTTGCCATCTGGCGACGTGTCACTTCGGTTCAATCGGCGCCTTCAGAGCGCCAGAACCCTGGCAAGTAGACGGGAGGGATAAAAATGCTTCGCAGGCAGAGCGTTCGGCGTCTGGTGTTATTGCAAGGCGCATCGGCCTTGGCGGTGTGCGCCATGGCGACAGGCAGTCAGGCTTGGGCGGATGAGGCGCCGAAGAAGGCCGATTCAAGCGTAATTGAGGAAGTCGTCGTCACCGCCCGCCGGGCCGCGATCGAGTCCGCTCAGGAGCGAAAGAAGCACGCCGAGGTCATCGTCGACTCGGTCGTGGCGGACGACGCCGGCAAGCTGCCCGACAACAGCATCACCGAGGTCCTGCAGCGGGTTTCCGGCGTCGCGATCGTCAGGTTCTCGGCCCTCGGCAACCCGGACAGTTTCTCCGCCGAAGGTTCCGGCATCCAGGTCCGGGGCCTCTCCGGCGTGGCGGGCCGGCTGAACGGCCGCGAGATCTTCAGCGCCAATGGCGGCCGCGGCCTGTCGTGGGGCGATGTCACCCCGGAGCTGATGGCGGCGGTCGACGTCTACAAGAGCGCCACGGCGGACCAGATCGAGGGCGGTACGGGCGGTCAGATCGATCTGCGCACCAAGCTGCCGTTCGACTACAACAAGCCGGCTTTGCAGGCGACGGCCTCGGCGAGCTATGGCGACCTGGTCAAGGACACCACCTACGGCGGTTCGGTGCTTGCGACGCGCACGTGGGACACCGCGATCGGCAAGGTCGGGGTTCTGCTGGACCTGGCCCAGAACAAGTATTCGTCGAACGCCGACTTCTTCCGGATGGAGCCCTATTACCACACCAAGGTGGGCGGGCAGGATCGCTACATTCCTGGCGGCTACGACTATGGCGACCAGAGCTTCAACCGCACGCGAACGGGCGCCTATCTGGGACTGCAGTGGCAGCCGACCGACAGCTTGCGTCTGTTCCAGACGGTGTTCGTGTCCGAGTATGAGGAAGAGAGCACCGCGACCGGGCTCTTCGTGGTTTCGAAGAACCTTTCGGTCGATCCCGCCGTCAGCCAGTTCGACGCCAGCGGCGGCCTGATCCGCACGGACGCCATGTTCGTGCGCGATAACGCGACCTTCGCGCCGTCGAGTGACCCGATCTCCGCGGGCGGCAATACCGGCTACGGCAAGGGGACCAGCAAGACCCGCGACTTCTCGACCGGATTCGAATGGACGCCGGAGGGGCCGTGGTCGTTGCGCGGCGCCTTCCAGGTGGTCGACTCCTCGGCCACGCGGGGAAGCTATGACGTTTTCCCGGGCGTGCGCTTCCCAGGCAGGTTTGGCCTGGATTTGACGGGCGACCTGCCCCAGGTGACGCTCCCCGCTTCAGCCGCCGCCGTGTTCGCCGATCCAGCCTCCTACACCTGGGAAGCGACCATGGATCACAACGAGCGCAATCACGGGCATCTCTACGCGGGCAATCTCGACGCCGAGTACAAGTTCTCGGATGATGCGTTCTTCCGTTCGCTCAAGGTGGGCGTCCGCTATGCCGATCGCACGGAGCGCGATCTGAACTCCGGCTATAACTGGACGGCGCTGGGCCGCGGTTGGAACGGAGATCCGCAACTGACCTTCGCCAACGCGCGCGCCGGCGATGTCGAGACCCGCATCTTCGAAAACTTCTTCCGGGGCAAGGCCAACTTGCCCGGCAACACCCTGATGCCCAGCCAGGCGATGGCCAGTCGGTTCGACGTCGTGGGCGACCACGCCCGGCCTCCAGCCGGTTTCGATCCGGCGCTGGGCCAGCCCACGCCGACCGGCTACGGCAACCCCGTGCAACCCATAGCCTACGGCCCCTTCGACTTCCTGCGGAACCAGACCATCACCACCGCCGCCTATGCGACGCTGCGGTTCGCCAGCGACTCCAGCATCCTCAAATGGCCGGTCAGCGGCAATGTCGGTCTGCGCGTGGTGCGCGTCGAGAACGAGAGCTCCGGCTTCTTCCAGCAGAACGAGGCGCAGTTCATCCGTAACGGCGTGCTCACCGCGATCGCCAATCTCGGCGAGGAACGCGCCGATGGCCTGACCGTGACGCGGGTTCTTCCGGCGATGAACCTGCAGTTCTCGCCGACCGAGGATTACCGACTGCGCTTCGCCTACAACGTGACGATGGATCATCCGGGCTTCAGCGCCCTGAAGGCCAGCGGCAACACCAGCGTGCGGACCATCAGCAGCGGCGGCGGCGGCGGCGCGCCACCCATCTTCGACGGTTTCACCACCGACACCGGCAATCCGCGGCTGAAGCCCATCCTGTCCAACAATCTGGATGCGTCGCTGGAGTGGTATCCCAATCGCAGCGACTCGCTGAGCCTGGCGGTATTCCACAAGAGGCTCGAAAACCTGCTGGTCTATGGCGCGACCAATCAGCCGGTGCCGGTGACCTATTTGGCGCCGACCCCGGGCACCGTCATCGAGAGCGCCCAGGCCACCAACGTCTTCAACTCGGAGGCCGACGGCAAGATTTCGGGCGTGGAAATCGGCGGCCGGATGTTCTTCGACTTCCTGCCGGGCCCGTTGGCCGGGTTCGGTATCGAGGCCAACTACACCTACATCCACAGCAAGAACCCCGGAGACCAGTACGTCGACATCAACGGTGGCGTGCACACGGACGTGCCGATCACCGGGTTGTCGAAACACAACTTCAACGTCACCGGCCTGTACGAAAGGGGCCGACTTTCCGCCCGCGTCGCCTATTCCTGGCGAAGCGAATACCTGATGTCGACCAACTCCAACGGAACCAACGGCGACTATACCTACTATTCGGCGCCGGGCGCGGGGACCTTCACCGACATCGCCTTGCCCGTCTACGCCAATGCTTACGGGTCGCTGGACGCCGGGGTGACCTTCAAGATCAACGACCACGCGTCGTTCTCGATCGAAGGCAGCAACCTCGCCAACAAGATCGTCAAGACCTCGATGGGCGGCTATCCCGACGATCGCAAGTACACCCGAAGCTGGTTCGTGGCCGATCGCCGTGTGAACGCCAGCCTACGGCTTTCGTTCTAACTTTTCCTCCCCCTTACGCCCTTCGGCCTTTACTTTCCCCCGGCCGAAGGGCGCTTTTTTCTTCTTGGAGGAGGCTCTTGAGCAAGCGAATACTGATCGTTGGCGGCGGAACGGCCGGCTGGCTGACGGCGGGCTATCTGGCCCGGACTTTCGGCGCCCAATCTCCCGGCGGCGTCGAGATCACCTTGGTCGAGTCCGCGGAGATCGGCATCCTCGGCGTTGGCGAGGGCACCTTCCCGACCATTCGCAAGACCTTGCGCCGCATCGGCATTGATGAGGCGACCCTGGTCCGGGAAGCCAGCGCGACTTTCAAGCAAGGGGCGCGGTTCGCCCACTGGCGCTTCGAGCCCGGTCGGGGCCAGCCCGATCACTACCTGCATTCGTTCCAAGCCTCCCATGATCCTTCGGGGCTGGATCTTTTGCCCTACTGGCTGCTCGGCGCGGCCGGCGATCAGGAATGGAGCCAGGTCAACACACCGCAAAAGGTGACGGCCGACGCCGGCCGGGCGCCGAAACTTATCAGCCACCCCGACTATGTGGCGCCGCTCAACTACGCCTATCACTTCGACGCCGCCAAGCTGGCGGTCGTGCTGCGCAAGGCCGCCACCGGTCTTGGCGTGCGGCATGTCGTGGACACCGTCGACGAGGTGCTGCTGGCCGAGGACGGCGCGATCGCCGCCGTGCGCGGTCGCGCCTCGGGGCTGATGACGGCCGATCTCTATGTCGATTGCACCGGCTTTCGCGCCCAACTGATCGGCCAGACGCTGAAGTCGCCCTACAAGTCCTGCCGCCCGGTCCTGTTCTGCGACAGCGCCCTGGCCATGCAAGTCCCCTACGATCGGCCGGACGCGCCGATCGCCAGCTATACGATCTCGACCGCCCAGGAGGCGGGCTGGACCTGGGACATCGGCTTGGACAGCCGCCGCGGCGTCGGCCACGTGTTTTCGTCCGATCACACCGACCTCGACGCGGCCGAGCGTGTCCTGCGCGGCTATGTCGGCAAGGCCGGCGACGGGCTGGACATACGCCATATCAAGTTCGAGGCCGGCTACCGCGAGATCAACTGGGTCAAGAACTGCGTCGCCATCGGCCTTTCCAGCGGCTTTTTCGAACCGCTCGAAGCCACCGGCATCGTCTTCGCCGAGGTGGCGGCCGTCATGCTGGCGACGTTGTTCCCCTGGGGCGGCGAGATGGAGACGGCGGCGCGGCAATATAATGAGCTGATGCGTCGCCGTTACGAGCGCACGCTGGACTTCATCAAGCTGCACTATTGCCTCTCGGAGCGTCGCGACACCGCCTTCTGGCGCGACAATGTCGCGGCTTCGACCATTCCCGACAGCCTGCACGATCTGCTGGATCGCTGGCGTTTTCGGCCGCCGGACGCGATCGACATCGATCCCAACGTCGACATCTTCACCGAGGCCAGTTGGCAGTACGTGCTCTACGGCATGGGCTATCGCAGCGACCTGACCCCGAAGGCGGGCGTCTACCGCTACTTCAACGAAGCGCGCGCGGCGTTCGCGGACATTCGCAAGCAGGCCGACTACGCCTGCCAAAACCTTCCGACCCACCGCGATCTGGTCGAGCTGGCCCAGCGGCGCGGCTTCGGCGGCGACAAGGCGGAGGGCGGGGATGCGCGATAGGCAGGAAACCGCCTCCGGCCGGGTGAAGCGGGTGGTGATCGTCGGCGGGGGCACCTCGGGCTGGATGTGCGCCGCGGCGCTGTCGCGGCTCGTCGCTCATGCCGGCGTAGAGATCACCCTCGTGGAGTCCGACGAGATCGGCACGATCGGCGTGGGCGAGGCGACCATCCCCTCGATCCTGGATTTCAACGCGGCCTTGGGCCTGGACGAGGACGAGTTTCTTCGCGAGACCCAAGGCACGTTCAAGCTGGGCATCGAGTTTGTCGGCTGGAACCGGCCCGACGAGCGCTACATCCATCCGTTCGGGATGTTCGGTCGTGACACCCAGGCGATCAAGTTCCACCAGCTCTGGCTCAAATTCGCCCAGAGGGGCGACGTCGAGCTGGGGCCGATCGAGGACTACAATCTCTGCGCTATGGCGGCGCGTCTTGGTCGCTTCGCGCGGCCGGCGGGCAGGGGAGACAGCGTGCTGTCGTCGCTGCGCTACGCCTTCCACTTCGACGCCGGTCTCTATGCGCGCTATCTGCGCGGATATAGCGAGCGGCGGGGCGTTGTCCGGCGCGAGGGAAAGATCACCGAGGTCCTGCAACACGCCGACAACGGTTTCATCCGCGCGGTGAAGCTGGCGAACGGCGAGCAGATCGAAGGCGACCTGTTCGTCGACTGCAGCGGCTTCAGAGGCCTGCTGATCGAAGAGACCCTGCACGCCGGTTACGAGACCTGGAACCAGTGGCTGCCATGCGACCGCGCCGTGGCCGCGCCGTCTTCCAACGTCGGGCCGCCGCCGCCCTATACCCGCGCCACCGCCGACGAGGCCGGCTGGCGCTGGCGCATTCCGCTCCAGCATCGAACCGGCAATGGCTACGTCTATTGCAGCAGTTTCATCAGCGACGACGACGCCGAGCAACGATTGCTATCGACGCTGGAAGGGGCCCCGCTGGCGGATCCGCGCCGGCTGAAATTCGTCGCCGGGCGCCGCAAGGCCTTCTGGATCAAGAACTGCGTCGCGGTCGGGCTTGCCGGCGGCTTCATCGAGCCGCTGGAGTCGACCAGCATCCATCTGGCCCAGAACGCGATCGCCCGCCTGCTGGCGCTGTTTCCGGACAAGGATTTCTCGCAGCCGGAGATCGACGAGTTCAATCGCCTCAACCAGGTCGAATACGAACAGACCCGCGATTTCATCATCCTGCACTACAAGGCCAACAATCGGTCCGAGCCGTTCTGGCGGCGCCTGGCCCAGATGCCGATCCCCGACAGCCTCCAAAGCAAGATCGACCTCTTCAAATCCAGGGGACGTGCTCTGCGCGGCGTCCAAACCTTGTTTACGGAGGACAGCTGGATCGCCGTGATGCTGGGGCAGGGGATCCATCCTGACGGCTATGACCCTCTCGTCGATTCCCTGCCTGAGGACGAAGCGCGGCGGTTCGTGCGGCATGTGCGCGAGATGGTCGGCAAGACGGCCCAGGCCATGCCGCTCCACGCTAAGTTCCTGGAAGGTCTGGTCGTCGCACCGGCGCCGGCGGGTGGGGTGGAGCCGGGCTCGACGACCCGGGCGGTCCGCTGATGCCTGACACGCGACAGACCGAAATCGGTGGCTCGCCGACGGCTCCCGCCGGGGAAACCGGGGG
>NZ_AKKF01000018.1 GCF_000281955.1 Caulobacter sp. AP07
GCGCCTGCCGCTGACCGGCCTGCTGTGCAAGCAGCCCCCGTACGGCGGCATCCGGGCCATCGACCTGCGGAGCGGCAAGACCCTGTGGGACCGGCCGTTCGGCACGGCCCGCACCAACGGCCCGTTCGGCGTTCCCTCGCGCCTGCCGCTGTCGATCGGCACGCCCAACAACGGCGGGGCGGTGATCACGGCCGGCGGCCTGGTGTTCGTGGCGGCCGCCACCGACAACCTGATCCGGGCCATCGACCTGAAGACCGGCCGGACCGTCTGGCAGGACGTGCTGCCGGCCGGCGGCCAGGCCACCCCGATGACCTACGCGGTCGGCGGCAAGCAGTACGTGGTGATCATGACCGGCGGCCACCACTTCATGGAGACGCCGATCGGCGACCAGGTCATCGCTTACGCGATCGAGTGAGGGGTCGACGCCAGTTCAAGGACGCCGTGTCCCTTCACGCCATCCTCGAACCCGTCCAGGCCGACCGGATCGAGCGGGAAGCGCAGCTCGATCACCGCCCCGCCGCTCGACCGGTTGCCGACCCCGACACTGCCGCCGTGGGCGTCGGCCAGGGCCTTGACCACCGCCAGGCCCAACCCGGACCCGCCCGTGGCGCGGGTGCGCGACAGGTCGGCCCGCCAGAACCATTCGAAGGCCCGCTGCTCGCCGTCCGGCGGGAAGCCGGGGCCCCGGTCGGCGACCAGCAGGACGCCGGCCTCGCCCTGGCGCTGGACACGCAGGCTCAGCGATCGCCCCTCGGCGGCGTAGCGCCGGGCGTTGTCGAGCACGGCCAGCAGCATCTGCCGCACCCGGGCCGGATCGGCGCGGACCCAGGTCTCGGGCAGCGCCGCGTCGACGACCATGTCGGCGACCAGGAACTGCGGACGGGTCATCTCCAGCACCGAGCGCGCCTCGGCCGCCAGGTCGCAGGACCCGATCTCCAGGACCAGGGCGCCCGACGAGGCCAGGCTGACCGTGCGCAGGTCGTCGATGATCCGCGACAGGTCCTCCACCTGGGTCAGCAGAGCGCGCATGTGGTTGTCGTCGCGCGGAAACACGCCGTCCAGGGCGCCGTGGATGTAGCCGCTCAGCACGGTCAACGGCGTGCGCAGCTCGTGGGCGACCGAGGCGGTGCTGAACCGCATCTGACGTTCGGAACGCTCCAGCGCCTCGGCCTGGGTGTTGAAGCTGTCGATCAGGCTCTGCAGTTCGCGGGTCAGCTTGGGCGGGGCGACGATGCGGTGGGCGAAGTCGCCGGCCGCGATCCGCTGGGCCCCGTCGGCGACCAGATTGACCGAGGCGGCCAGCCGGCGGGCGATGTGGCGGGCGATCACCACGCTCAGGGCGATGCTGATGAGCGTCAGGACGGCCACCCCGCCGTAGCTGAGCATGACGATCCGCGGCTCCTCGTCGGACGTCACCTTGATCAGGGCCAGCATGTCCTCGTTGGCCGGCAGGCGCTTCTGGTCCAGGGCCTCGATGGCCTTGACCAACCGGGCCGGCAGGCGGGCCTTCAACTCCAGTTCGATCAACTGGTCGACGCCCGCCGAAGCGGTGGCGATGAAGATCACGGCGCAGGTCAGCATGCCGCCGATGGCGAAGCCCAACTGGCGGGCCAGGGTCGGAGCCGGCTTCATTGCGGGACCGCCAGGCGATAGCCGACGCCGCGCACGTTGATGATGTAGCCCACGGCGCCGGCCGCCTCGAGCTTGCGGCGCAGGTTGCTGACGTGGCTGTCGACCGTGCGCTCCAGGGCCTCGCTGTCGGGCAGGCAGGCGTCGAGGATTTCGCCGCGGCTGCAGACCCGCATCGGGGCGTTGAGGAACTGGACCAGGATGCGGAACTCGCTCAGCGTCAGGGTCAGGACGGTATGGCCGCCTTCCGCGTCGATGACCCGCGCCACGTGGGCCGCCAGGTCCGCCTCGACCACGCCCTGGCGCAGCAGGCCCGAACGCCCGCCGCCATTGGCCCGGCGCAGCACCGCCTTGACCCGGGCCACCACCTCGGCCGGGTTGAACGGCTTGACCACATAGTCGTCGGCCCCCATGCGCAGGGCGGTCAGCTTGTCGATGTCCTCGGCCATGGCGGTGGTGAAGATCACCGGCGTGTCGCCGCGCCGGCGCACCTCGTTCATCACCGCGAAGCCGTCCTTCTTGGGGATGTTGACGTCCAGCAGCATCAGGGCGGGGCTCAGGCTGCGGTGCTGCAGCAGGGCGGCCTCGCCATCGGCGGCGCAGACCACGCGCAGGCCCTCGCGCTCGAGATAGGTCTGCAGGATGTGGGCGATATCGGGGTCATCCTCGACCACGCAGATCAGGGCGTTTTCCATCGTCGGTTCCGAAAAGCAGGAGCGGCAAGGTCTGGACCGCGAGTGTCGAGAGATCGTGGAGATCGCGCCGAGGCTCGGTGAAACCACCCCGGACGAAGGAATGCAGGCCCTCCGAGCGCCGCCCTGGCAAATGAAAAACTCTTAAGGTCGTCCCGACGCGATCTCCACGCTTCGCGCGCAGTCCCTCCATGCACAGCCCCCACCAAGGCCTGGCTTCGGGTTGGCGGTGTCGTCGGCCTCCGCAAATGCATGGAGTTTCAAATGATGAAGACCCTCTGCCTCGCCGCCGCCTTCGCCGCGGTCGCGATCACCCCGGCCCTGGCCCAGGACCAGGGCGGCTTCTACGTCGGCGGCGAAGTCGGCTACGGCAAGCCCAAGAACGAACTGACCTACACCCCGACCACCGGCCCGGTCCTGAAGGGCTCGTCCGACAAGACCGGCTTCAACTTCGGCGGCTTCGCGGGCTACGGCACGGTGCTGGGCGGCAACCTCTATCTGGGCGCCGAGGGCGCCCTGAGCGGCGGCGGCGGCGAGTCCTCGAAGACCTTCGGCGCGACCAAGGTCCATCTGGATCCCAAGTTCCGCTACAGCGGCGCGGCGCGCGTCGGCATGGCGCTCGGCGAGAGCGGCCTGCTCTACGGCAAGGTCGGGCTGGAGCGCCGCAAGCTGGAAGCCTCGGTCCCGGGCTCGAAGAAGACCCTGACCCAGCAGGGCATGGTCTACGGCGTCGGCTACGAGCAGAAGCTCAGCGAGAGCTTCGGCCTGCGCGCCGAACTCACCCGGGTGAGCTACGGCGACAAGACCGCGACCTTCAAGGGCGGCGACAAGCTGAAGATCGACTCCAAGGAAACCCGCCTGTCGATCGGCGGCGTCGTCCACTTCTGAGCCCCTGCGCGATGGCCGCGCGCGTCGCGGCCATCGACGCCTCCCCCTCGACGCCTTAAGGAAAGCGCTCATGACGATCCGCCCTTGGCTGGCCGCCGGCCTGGCCGTGACGGCCCTGGCCGTCGCCCCCGCCGCCTGGTCGCAGGCGCAGCCCGCCTTCGCCGGGGCCTGGACCGGCGTGCTCGAAACCTCCGAACCCGTCTGGGTGGAACTGGTGTTCGAGCCCGGCCCGCGCGCCCGGGTGAAGACCCGCCCCGTCAACCAGGCGCTGGGCGGCGAACGGCTCAAGCCCAGCGCCCTGCGCATCGAGGGCGACACCGTCCACATCGAGTTCCGCCAGATCTCCGGCGTGTTCGAGGGACGGCTGACCAATTCCGGCCGCATCGACGGCGTCTGGCGCCAGCCCGACGAGACCGTGCGGGTGTCGCTGTACCGCCAGGGCGGACCCGCCAGGCCCTCGCCACGCCCGCCGCCCTCGCCGACCGGGCAGTAATTCAGCTGCCCAGTTTGGGGGCCTTCAGCCGGCGCTTGTTGACATGGGCCTGCGGGGCCGGGGCCTCGACCTCCTCGGGATATTCGCCCTTGAAGTAGAAGCGCTGCCAGGCTTCCTTCATGGCCTCGGGCTCGCGCTTGAAGATCCGGGCGTTGAACTCGCCGCGCTTGGCGGCCCAGGTGTCGTATTGCTTGCGCAGGTCGACGTTGGAGTTCATCGAGCGGATCACCGGCTGCACCTGCTCCAGGGGCTTGTCCTGGATCATCATGAAGAAGCAGAACGGCTCGCCCTTCTCGAAGCGGATCGTGCCCGGGCGGGTGAACAGCCAGTTCATGGTGAAGGGAAAGGGCAGCCAGTCGGTCTCGACCAGCCCGGCCAGCGGCTGGATGCCGTCCTTGATGTGGTTGGGCGGACCCATGGTCCAGATCGACCAGCCCGGCGGGGTGCGGAACAGATAGCCGGTGTGGAAGGTGACCGTGCCGCGCGAGAAGTGCGACTTGACGAAGTCATCGAACCCCGGATGCGGGTGGTCGGCCTTGAAGGTGATGCAGTTCTGGTGCGCGCCGCCGTCCCAGGTGGCCGAAAAGCCGACCGGACAGAGGATCTCCCAGCCGGTGGTGTTGGCCATGGTCAGCGGCAGGCAGCGATAGGGATGGCGGTCGGCGAAATGGTCCATCCAGGCCCGCTGCGGCCGACCCGGCACGATCTCGGGCGGGCGGTTCTCGGTGGGGTAGCACTCCAGTTCCATGCCCGTCTGTTCTCCCTGTTGCCTCTGCTCTAGCGCCCCAGGGGCGAGCCCGTCCAGCGCGCCCGAGCTGTCCTGATCGAAAGGAACCCGCGTGAAACGTCCCTCACCGCGCCGGATCGTCGTCACCGGCGGTCCCGGGGCCGGCAAGACCAGCCTGATCGACGCCCTGCAGCGGCGCGGCTTTCCGCGCACCGTCGAGGCGGGCCGGGCCATCATCCAAGATCAGGTCCGCATCGGCGGCGCGGCCCTGCCCTGGGCCGACCGCCAGGCCTATGCCCAGCTGATGCTGTCCTGGGACCTGCGTTCGTATCGCGAGACCGAGGGCCGGGCGGGTCCGGTGTTCTTCGACCGCGGCGCGCCCGACGTGATCGGCTATCTGCGGCTGTGCGGCCTGCCGGTCCCGTTCGAGGCCCGGGCCGCCGCGCGGCTGTACCGCTA
Source organism: Caulobacter sp. AP07 (assembly GCF_000281955.1). GTDB lineage: Bacteria > Pseudomonadota > Alphaproteobacteria > Caulobacterales > Caulobacteraceae > Caulobacter. The sequence continues at coordinate 4,889 of NZ_AKKF01000018.1, forward strand.
CGACACCCTGGTGTTCATCGCCCCGCCCTGGCCGGAGATCTTCATCGGCGACGCCGAGCGGCGGCAGGACCTGGCGGAAGCCCGGCGCACCTACGAGGTCATGGCCGAAGTCTATCCGGAACTGGCCTACACGCTGGTCGAACTGCCCCGCGCCAGCGTCGAGGACCGCGCCGATTTCGTGCTCGAACGTCTGGCCGCCGCGCCGTAAAAGAGCCCGCATGAAGACCCGCGCCGACCTCTTCGCCTTCCTCGACGCCCACGGCGTCGCCCATTCCACGCTCGATCATCCGCCGGTGTTCCGGGTGGAGGAGGGGTTGGAGATCAAGGCGGCCCTGCCCGGCGGCCACACCAAGAACCTGTTCCTGAAGGACGCCAAGGGCCAGCTGTGGCTGATCTCGGCCCTGGGCGAGACGATGATCGACCTGAAGCGCCTGCACACGGTGATCGGCTCGGCACGGCTGTCGTTCGGCAATGCGGCGCTGATGGAGGAGACCCTGGGCGTGACCCCGGGCTCGGTCACCGCCTTCGGCCTGATCAACGACGCCGGCGGCCGCGTGCGCTTCGTGCTCGACGCGGCGTTGGCCGGGGCCGACCCGGTCAACTTCCATCCCCTGTCCAACGACGCCACCACGGCGGTGTCGCAGGCTGGGTTCCGACGGTTCCTGGCGGCCCTGGGGATCACGCCGATGATCGTCGATTTCACGGCCATGGCGGTGGAGAGCTAGAAGCCGGCCGTTGTCCGCTTCCGACCCAAGTCGGACATGCGTAAAGTCGACTTTGTGTGAAGTCTGACCTAGCCTTCGGGCCATGCCTGCCGCCCGCCTCGCGTCTCTCCCTGTTCCTCCTGCGCCCTTGAGTTTTGCGGAGGCGAACTACATCGAAGAGACCGTACGCCGATTTTACGCAGACGATGCAGTCGTCCGAAACTATGGCCCTGATCCAAGGCGCTTGCGGCTTCATGTTGAGGCCGGTGTCGAGCCAAGATTGGAGAGGGATGAGTGTCTCGGTTGGCTGATGTGCGAAATTGTGCGCGATGCGATCAGCCTAGAGGTAACCAAGTGCGGCGACCGGATACGTGGAGACGCCAAGCTCGCCTATCGACAAGGCGAAATCCTCTAGTCCGGCAACCACTCTCAACGGACCTTGTTGCTCCGATCCCCGCCGGCCGCTCGCCTTAGATCGTTCCCGGCGCCCAGCTGATCGTGTTGACGGTCGGGTTCGCGGTGTTGAAGCCCAGCTCATGGACCTTGTTGGTGCTGCTGTTCAGTTTCAGCCAATGACTGTCGCCGTCGCCGTCGATGATCGTGACGACCAGCGAACCGGAGCCTGCGCCGGCCGGTCCCTGTCCCTGGATCTGCAGTTCGTACTGGGTGAAGCTGCCGGTCTGGAGCTGGATCGCGTTCACCAGCGCGCTCGAGTTGCCGACGATGATCTTGCTCAGGTCCGTCGAACCGTTGATCGAGAGCTGGTCGCCCACGTTGAGCGTGACGCCGGAGGGGGCGACCGCCGTGCCGACGTTCTGGCCGGCGTCGCTGGTGGTGAAGTTGGCAACAGGCAGGTTTGACATGCGCGCCTCCATGGACAGAGACGGCGATCTGAACGCGAGATCCCGCCGAACTCAATCTTAAAATGTTGTGAACACCCATTAACCTTATGCGTGCATGGGGTCGCGATTTCCGGCGATTGCGGTTGTCGTCTCCAGGGACCATCTTGCCGATGAACGCGTTGCGACCCGTATGAGAGACTCTTCCATGGCCCTGATCGGCGAAAAGCCCGCTCCCATCCCCGCCGGCGGCGCGACCAAGAGCGAGCACATCAAGGACGGCACCGACGCCAGCTTCCTGGCCGACGTGATCGAGGCCTCCAAGGTCCAGCCGGTGATCGTCGACTTCTGGGCCACCTGGTGCGGCCCGTGCCGCCAGTTGACCCCGGCCCTGGAAAAGGCGGTCGCCGCGGCCGGCGGCGCGGTCAAGCTGGTCAAGATCGACGTCGACAAGAATCCCGGCTATTCGGGCCAGCTGCGCGTGCAGTCGATCCCCACCGTCTACGCCTTCGTCGACGGCCAGCCGGTCGACGGCTTCCAGGGCGCGGTGCCCGAAAGCCAGGTCAAGGCGTTCATCGACCGCCTGGCCGGTCCGCCGGCGGAGAGCGACATCGACGCTTTGCTGGCCATGGCCAAGGAGTCGCTGGATCTGGGCGACCTGGGCGGCGCGGCCCAGGCCTTCGCCCAGGCCCTGCAGATGGACCCGACCAATGTGAAGGCGATCGGCGGCCTGGCCCGCTGCTACCTGGACGGCGGCGACCTGGAAGGCGCGGCCGAAGTGGCCGCCACCGCCCCGGCCGGCGCCAAGGATCCGGACCTGGAGATCGTCCGCGCCGCCCTGGCCCTGGCCCAGGACGCGCCGTCCGAGACCGCGCCGTTCGAGAAACGCCTGGCCGCCGACGACGGCGACCACGAGGCCCGCTTCGAACTGGCCAAGGCCCTGGCCGGCGTCGGCCGCCTGCAGGAGGCTTCCGACCACCTGCTGACCATCATCGAGCGCGACCGGACCTGGAGCGACGAAGCGGCGCGCAAGCAGCTGCTGACCGTGTTCGAGGCCGCCGGCTACGCCTCGGAGGTGGCGAAGTCGGGTCGCAAGCGATTGTCGTCGATCCTGTTCAGCTAGGCCGCAGCCAAGGAGCCTGCCCATGCCGGGCGTCTATCGAAAGACCGACGACCTGCCGCTGGTGATCCCGGTGTTCCCGCTGGACGGCGCCTTGCTGCTGCCCGGCGGCCAGCTGCCGCTCAACATCTTCGAACCGCGCTACCTCAACATGTTCGACGACGCCATGTCGGGCGAGCGGATCATCGGCATGGTCCAGACCCGGACCGGCGGCGACCACGAGCGGCCCAAGCTGGCGCCGGTCGGCTGCGCCGGCCGGGTGACCAGCTTCGCCGAAACCAGCGACGGCCGCTATCTGGTCACCCTGACCGGGGTCTGCCGGTTCCGGGTTGGCGCCGAGCTGCCCGGCCGCTCGCCCTATCGCCAGGTGCGCGCCGACTTCTCGCCCTTCGAGGCCGACCTGCGCGAGGGGGTCGAGGGCGCGACCTCGGGCGGTGACGGGGAGGCCCTGCTCGGGGCCCTGCGCCGCTACCTCGACCACCGCGGCCTGGCCATCGACTGGAGCAGCGCCGAGGCCGCCCCCTCCGACGCCCTGATCAACAGCCTGGCCATGGCCCTGCCGTTCGAACCGGTCGAGAAACAGGCCCTGCTGGAAGCGCCGACCCTGACGGATCGCCGGGAGACCCTGGTGGCCCTGCTGGAGATCGACGCGGCGAAGGGCGACGACGAAGACCCGACGATGCTGCAATAGCGATGGTGAGGTGAACCCCCTCCGGCCCTCCGGGCCACCTCCCCCTGAGGGGGAGGATGTACGCCGCGCAGATGCTCCCCCTCAGGGGGAGCTATCGCGAAGCGACTGAGGGGGTGTGCGGCGCTGCGAAAACCTCATAGAAATGTCCCATGACCGCCGCTCCCCCGCCCCCGCCCGCCGATCTCGACCCGCGCCTGCTGGAGGTGCTGGTCTGTCCCGTCACCCGCGCGCCGCTGTTCTATGACCGCGCCCGGGGCGAACTGGTCAGCAACGCCGCCAAGCTGGCCTATCCGATCCGCGACGGCGTGCCGATCATGCTGCCCGAGGAAGCCCGCAGCCTGGAAGACTAGGCCGTGGACTCCCGCCCCAAGGCGGCGCGCCTGGCTTCGCTGGATGTGCTCCGCGGACTGACGATCGTCGGCATGATCGTCGTCAACACGGCGTCCTATCTCCACTATGTCAGCGGCTACGCGGTCTTCGCCGGGCTGGAACACGCCGAATGGCGAGGCTTCACCGCCGCCGACGCGGTGTTCCCGGCCTTCGTGTTCATGACCGGCGTGTCGATCCCGCTGGCCCTGGGCCCGCTGGCCCTGGGCGACGGCCCAATCGAGCGAGGAATGGCCGGCCTCGACGGCGCCGCCCTGCGCCGGCTGCTGGTCCGTTCGGGACGGTTGTTTCTGCTCGGCCTGATCCTGTCGAACCTCTACTGGATGGCCACGCCGGAGAGCGTGCTGTTCCGGCCCATGGGCGTGCTGCAGCGCCTGGCCCTGGCCTTCCTGGCCGCCGCCGTCCTCTACAAGACCCTCGGGCCGCGCGCCCGGATGATCCTGGCCGTGGCGATCCTGGCGCTCTACTGGCCGCTGACCCTGCTGCCGTTCCCGGACGGGACGACGGACCTGCTGCGGCCCGGCGCCAATTTCGTCGGCTGGTTCGACCGCGCCGTGCTGGGCGCCCACACCTATGTCCACGGCCCGCTGGGCTACGACCCCGAAGGCCTGCTCTCCACCCTGCCCGCCGTCGCCCAGGCCCTGCTCGGCGTGGCGGCCGGCCAA
>NZ_AKKF01000019.1 GCF_000281955.1 Caulobacter sp. AP07
CCGCCGCCGATATGGCCGTCGAAGACGATGGGATCGGCGCCCTGGAACGGGGTCACCACATAGCTGTCGAGGTAGGTGGTGTTCCAGTCGAGGCTGGCGCGCAGGTCGCGGATGTCGAAGTCGTAGCGAACCCCGACGTCAACGCCCCGCATCTTCTCCAGGCCGGCGTTGGTCGGCTGGGCGGAAAGATAGGTGACCTCGCCGGTCAGCGGGCTGCGGGTGAAGTTGGAAGCGCCGCAGAACGGGTGGGCCAGGTTGGGCGTCGCGTAGCAGACCGCCAGCTTGGTCGAGCCGGGGATCGAGCGGATGGCGTCCTTGATCTCGATATCGAAGTAATCGACGGTCACCGACAGGCCCGGAACGATCGGCGGCTGGATCACCGCCCCGAGCGTCAGGGTCTTGGCGGTTTCCGGTTGCAGGTTCTGGTTGCCGCCGACGGTGGTCAGCACCGTATTGCCCAACTGGACATAGTTGGCCGGCACACCGGTGGCCTGGCAGTTGGCGATCAGGGTGGCGTTGCCGCTGCTGGCGTAGCGGCTGCACGGATCGGTCGTCGTCAGATTGCCCTCGGCGACGCCGCCGAACAGTTCGGGCACGCTGGGGATACGGAAGCCCGTGCCGTAGGTGGCGCGCAGGCGAAGGCTTGGAACCACCGCCCAGTTGAGGCCGAGCTTGTAGGTCTCGTTCGAGCCGAACAGGTTGTAGTCCGAGTAGCGGACCGCCGCGTCGAGCTCCAGGCTCTGGACCATCGGCAGGTTGGCCAGCAGCGGCGCCGAAAGCTCCAGATAGGCCTCCTTGGCGGTCACCGAGCCGGAGATCGGATCTTGCTGGTTGGTGTTGGCGACCCCAAGCACCGTCAGGGCGTCCGGATCGCGCCAACCCTTCTCGTCGCGATAGACGACGCCGGCGGCCACCGCCAGACGGCCGGCCGGCAGGCTCAGCAGCGTGCCGGTGACGTCGGCGGTGACGCTCTTCTGCTCATTGCCGCCGGTGTCGCGGGAATTGAACAGAATGTACTTCAGGGCCTCGGGCGTCAGGTCGCCATAGCCGAGATAATCGGCGCACGGGATCGCCGCGCCGGGGGTGGTGCTGCAAACGCCGGTGTTGATCGAATTTCGCACGTGTTCGAGATTGGCGACGTTGCTCGTCGCGTCGATCCCGGTGTTGCGCCCCCAGTTGGCCGCCGCCTCCCAGGTCCAGTCCCCCGTCAGCGCGCCACGCGCCCCGCCGACGAAGCGGTAGGTGTCGGTCTCCTGCGAGAAGATCCGCGGGCCGGGCTCGGCCAGGCGGCGCTGCAGCAGGGTGATGTTCTGCCCCGTGGGATTGGTCGGGTTGCTGGCCGAAATCGCCAGGTTGCGCAGCGTGCCCGGCGTGGCGAGTTGGTGGCTTTCCCGGTGGGTGAAGAACAGCTCGCCAAACAGGGTGACGGTGTCGGTCAGCTTGTAGTCGGCCAGGAAGGCGGTGCTGATCCGCTCGATCGGGCTGACGGCGTTGAGGAACGGGTTGGAGTTGAAGTTGTGCTTGGCGGCGCTGTAGGGCTCGTAGAAATTGCCGTTGCCGCCAGGAGTCTGGTTGAAATTGATCTGCTGGCCGCCCGGCAGCACGGCACGGCCGCCGATCGTCGAGGCGCTGGAGATGCAGATCAGCTGGCCACCGACCTCGCCCAGGCCGCAGGGCGCCCGGCTGGCCAGGTTGACCGCCTCGGTCTTCTGGTAGGTCAACCCCGCCGTCACCCCGCCGCGCGCGTTGCGCATCCCCCAAAGCACGTCGACGGTATAGTCCTGACCGTCGCCTTCGTCGGTCACGCCGTACTTGCCCGACAGCTTCAGGCCCTCGAAGCTGTTCTGGGTGATGATGTTGACGACGCCGGCCACGGCGTCGGCGCCGTAGATCGCCGAGGCGCCGTCCTTGAGCACGTCGATGCGGCTGATGATCGCCGTCGGGATCATGTTGAGGTCGGGCGCGCTATTGGCCCCGGTGCCGCCGTTCACCACCCGGCGACCGTTGATCAGCGTCAGAGTGCGGTTGATGCCCAGGCCGCGCAGGTTGACCTGGGCGGTGCCGTAGCCGTTGCCGGTCCAATAGGCGTTACCTTGGTTGCCCGCGGCGCCGGCCGAGGCCGGCAGGCGCTGCAGCAACGACTCGACATTGGTCAGGCCCGTCCGCTCGATCTGCTCCTGGGAAATGACGGTGGCTGGGCCCACGCCGGTGATGTCGGCGCGCTTGATCCGGCTGCCCGTGACGATCACCTCGTCCACGGTGGCCGCCTCGACGGCCTGCGCGAAGGCTTGTCCGGCGCCGACCAGCGTCGCCATCGCGGCGACGCTCGCCAATAGAGTTCGTTTGTCGATCAGTTTCATGGCGATCCCCTCACCTCATGGCCCGTCCGCCGTCCCCTTGGCGGTCACGTCGGGCGAGGTTCCGGGTTCGTCCGGGATCAAGTCAATCTATGTATATACATTTGAGGAGGTCGAAACGGGGTTCGCAATTGCCACCACTCACCACCTCGCACGAGATCGTCGGCAAAAACCCCAAAACCACGCAATATTTTACCTCATTTCTCAACATTTTCTACAACAACATGACTATTTTGCAATAAATCACAATCCACACCCCCAGAACACAAATGTGCTGAAATTGTCACGGAATATCACCCATTGATTACCGGGCAATCATCCCACCATATTCCACACTATACCACCATTGTAAGGTTCATGATTACCTATCATCGAATTAATGGTGCCACTCAACTCGCCAATACGGGACGATAAACTTTCCAATCATGGCAATGTTGAAAATTACTTTTACGGGACGGTAAGGTCTCGGCGCCAGACTGCCTCCATCCTGAGCCCGCGAGAACCTGGGCGTTCTGGCCAAACCCAGGTTTCCGGTCGTTCGGATCCAGGAGGTCGCGATGCTTGAGGTCCAAACCATTCATCCAGGCATGCTGGGCCGTCAGGACGTCGAGACCTGGCGCGCCATGGCCGCGGCGCGGCCCGAGTTTCGCAGCCCTCTGCTTGGCCCGGATTTCGCCCAGGCGGTCGGAGCCCTTCGGCCGGACGCGCGGGTGGCGGTGTTTCGGCGCGAGGGCCGCGTGCTGGGCTACCTGCCCTACCACCGCCGGGCGTACGGCCAGGCCTGGCCGATCGGCGCGCCGCTGTCGGACTATCACGCCCTGGTCGGCGTCGCCGACGCCAGGCTCGACGGCCGTGACGCCCTCGCCGCCACCGGATTGTCGGCGTTCCGCTTCGGCGGCCTGGTCGATCCATTCGGGGTGTTCGCCCCCGGCGCGGATCAAATCAGCCACGTGATCACGCCGGACGACGGTCCCGAGGCCTATCTGGAACAGGTCCGGGCGGCCAATCCCAAGAAGATCAAGAACTATCGCCGGCTAGGCGCCAAGCTGGAGCGTGAACGCGGCCCCGTGCGCCTCGTCGCCGACGACCGGTCGCGCGCGGCCTTCGACCAGTTGATCGACTGGAAGCGCGAGCAGCTCAGGCGCACCGGAACCCACGACTTCCTGGGCGCTACCTGGTCGCGCGACCTGGTGACCCGGCTATTCGACGGTCAGCAGGGCGAGCTCCGCGGCCTGATGATCTGCCTCTATGCCGGCCAGACCCTGGTGGCGGGACATTTTGGTGTACGCCAGGGTGAGGTCTTTCACCCTTGGATCGCCTCCACCCACCCAGACTACGGGCCGTGGTCGCCGGGGCATCAGTTCTTCCCCCGGGCGATCGCGGCCATGCCCGCCCTGGGCCTGACGACCTACGACCTGGGCTGCGGTCACGATCACTACAAGCGCGCCTACGCCTTGCGGACCCGTATCGTGACCTCGGGCCTGGCGACGGCCGGCAGCTTTGCCGGCGGCGTCGCTCGCTCCATCGACGCCGCCTGGCTGCTGGCCGGCGCCGAGGGGCCCGGACCGGTCGGCCGTTTGCGGCGACGGATGGACACCATCGCCAGGGTCGACCTGACCCTGACAGGCCGCCTGCGGGGCCTGGCGTTCGCCGTGGCCAGCCAGGGCCGCCGGCGCGCCGCCCCCGATCACGAGCCTTCCTGAACCTGGCGGATCGGCGCTCCTACTTTGGAACGCGACCACCAAACGCCGGAAACGGTGAGGGTTCGCCCCGCCCCCGGACGTATTGGCAGGACGGGGTCGCGTTGGACGAGATTCCGGTCGCCCGTTGCGTAGGATTTTTGACGATGAAGTTTGATCGCCGGCAGTTGTTGCGAGGCGCCGCCGTGATGGGCGCGGGCCTCGCGACCGGAGCTCTCCTCCCGAGTTGGGCGCAGAGCGCGACGCCGGGCCTGGCCTCGACCCTGCCCACGGTGTCGGGCCAGGACATCAAGCTGACCATCGGCCACACGCCGGTGACGATCGACGGCAAGACCAGCCACGCGGTGACCATCAACGGGATGACACCCGGCCCCCTGATCCGTCTGAAGGAAGGCCAGACGGTCCGGCTCTCGGTGACCAACACCCTGGACGAGGAGACCTCGATCCACTGGCACGGTCTGCTGGTGCCCTTCCAGATGGACGGCGTTCCAGGCGTCAGCTTCCCCGGCATTCCGCCGGGCGAAACCTTCGTCTACGAGTTCCCGATCAAGCAGTCGGGCACCTACTGGTATCACAGCCACTCGGGCCTGCAGGAGGCCGAGGGGCACTACGGCCCCATCGTCATCGAGCCGGCGGACCCCGATCCGATCGGCCATGACCGCGAGCACGTGATCGTGCTCTCCGACTTCAGCTTCATGCACCCCCACCGGATCTTCAAGCGCATGAAGCAGCAGGCCGGGGTGTTCAACTACGACAAGCAGACCCTCTCCAGCCTGCTGGCCGGCAAGGAGCAGACGCTCCAGGAGCGGATGGAGTGGGGCAAGATGCGCATGGACCCCACCGACATCTCCGACGTCACCGGCGCGGTGATGACCTTCCTGGTCAACGGCCATGGTCCGGCCGACAACTGGACCGGCCTGTTCACCCCCGGGGAGCGGGTGAGGCTGCGGTTCATCAACGCCGCCGCCCAGATGATGTTCAACGTTCGCATTCCCGGCCTGAAGATGACCGTCGTGGCCGCCGACGGGCAGCCGGTGCGCCCTGTCGAGGTAGACGAGTTCCAGATCGGCAACGCCGAGACCTACGACATCATCGTCCAGCCGACGCAGGACCAGGCCTTCACGCTGGTGGCCGAGGCCGTCGATCGGTCGGGCATGGCGCGCGCCACCCTGGCCCCGCGCGCGGGCATGACCGCGCCGGTCCCCGCGCTACGCGAGCGTCCGCTGGCCACCATGAAGGACATGGGCATGGACATGAGCGCCATGCATGGCATGGGCGGCGCCCCGGACGCCATGGCGGGCATGGACCACGCCGCCATGGGTCATGACATGGCGGTGATGGCCGCAGCGCCCGGCATGGCCGCGCCCAAGCCGCGCGGCTCCGACATCATGGGCGACATGGGCGGCATGAAGATGTCGATGCGCGACCCGCTGAACGCTCCGCAGATCAAGCTTGGGCCCGGCGTGCAGACCATCACGCCGATGCCGATCGACCGTACCGGGGAGCCTGGCCAAGGCCTGGAAAGCGTCGGCCACAGGGTGCTGGTCTACAAGGACCTGCTGGCCGTCACGCCCAACCCCGACACCCGCGCCCCGACCCGCGCCCTGGAAATCCGGCTAACCGGCAACATGGAGCGCTTCATGTGGGGGTTCGACGGCCAAAAGTTCAGCGACGCCACCCAGCCCTACGCCTTCAAAAAGGGCGAGCGGGTGCGGGTCACCCTGGTGAACGACACCATGATGGCCCATCCGATCCATCTGCACGGCCACTTCTTCGAGCTGACCCATGCGCCGATCGGCTACGGCCCGCGAAAACACACGGTGATCGTGCTGCCCGGAGGCAAGGTGTCCTGGGACTTCACGGCCGACCCTGGCGACTGGGCCTTCCACTGCCACATGCTCTACCACATGCACGGCGGCATGTTTCAGGTGTTCAGCGTGCGACCCCTCGATGGAGCCGCGGCATGAGCCGGCTCACCCTGATGGGACTGTTGCCGCTGATCCTGGCCGGGCCGGTCGCCGCCCAGACCATGGATCATTCTTCGATGCCGGGCATGACCCTGCCCGCGGCGCCGACCGAGGAAACCGCCCAGCCCAGGGCCGCGGGTCACCAGCATCATGACATGCCCCCCGTCTCGGCGGCGGCGCGGCCGGCCACGCCCGCGACCGGCGACGCCGATCCGCACGCCGGCCATGACATGTCTAGCATGGACATGAGCGCGCCCGCCGAGGCCGGCCCGACCATCGGAGACCTGGAGGTCCCTCCGGGGTCGCCGCCGCCTCCGCCTGGCGAACATGCCGCCGACCAGGTGTTCCCGCCAGCCAGGATGGCCGCCGCGCGAGCCCAGTTGCGACGCGAGCACGGCGGCGCGAGCAGTTCCATGGTCATGGCCAACATCGCCGAATGGGCGCCCCGATCCGGCAAGGACAGCTATCGCTGGGAAGGCGAGGCCTGGTTCGGCGGCGACATCCACCGCCTGGTGCTCAAGTCCGAAGGCGAAGGCGCCGTCGGTGGCGACGTCGATCACGCTGAACTCCAGGCCCTCTATTCCCGCGCGATCGGTCCCTATTTCAATCTGCAGGCCGGGGTGCGGCATGACTTCCAGCCCCGCCCTGCCCGCACCTATGCGACCCTCGGGTTCGAGGGGCTGGCGCCCTACTGGTTCGAGGTGAGCGGCGCGGCCTTCCTGTCCGACAAGGGCGACCTGTCGGGGCGGCTGGAAGGGTCCTACGACCAGCGCATCACCCAGCGTCTGATCCTGCAGCCGCGCGCCGAACTCAACCTCGCCGCGTCGAACGATGCGTCGACCGGCGTGGGATCTGGCCTGTCGAACGTCGAGCTGGGCCTGCGGCTTCGCTACGAGATCCGCCGTGAGTTCGCCCCCTATGTCGGCGTCACCCATGAGCGCAAGTTCGGCAAGACCGCCGACTACGCCCGCGCCGCCGGCGAAGGTGTCGAGGACACCCGCCTGGTGCTCGGCGTTCGCGCCTGGTTCTGACCAAGGCCGCCGCGCGCGGCAGGAGATCTTGAGAATGAGCCACTCGCGTTCCGCAGTCCCACCTGGGACCCGCTCGACCCGTTCCGTCTCCCGCGCGCGCCGCGCCCTGCTGCTGGGAGCCGGCGCCGCGACCCTGCTGGCGGCCTGCGCCCAGGGCGCCGAGCCCTTGACCATCCAGGTCTACAAGACCCCGACCTGCGGCTGCTGCACCCAATGGGTCGAGGCTCTGAAGGCGGCCGGCCTCAGGCCGTCGATCAGCGAACTCGACGACCTGACCCCGGTGCGCGCCACCTATGGCGTCGCCGACGCCCTGTCCTCGTGCCACACCGCCCGGATCGGCGGCTACGTGATCGAGGGCCACGTGCCACCGGCCGATATCCTGCGTCTGCTGCGGGAACGCCCCAAGGCGCTGGGCCTGGCGGTTCCCGGCATGCCGATCGGCTCGCCCGGCATGGAAATGCCTGGGGCCGGCGTCGAGCCCTACGCCACCCTGCTGCTGCTCGACGCCAAGGGCGCGACCCGGGTTTTCGCCCGTCACGGCTGACGCCCGCCGAAGCGGGTTCTTCGTTTCACCGCGAGGGACCAGGCCCTTGCCGCGCGTATGATCTGCGAGCGACCGGGGCGTCGCACCTTGGAGACATCCGATGACCACCAAGACCACCTCGACCCTCCTGGCGACGATCGCCGCCGGCGGCCTGATGCTGGCCGCCTCCCAGGCCGCCGCCCACGCCAAGCTGGTGAGCGCCAATCCCGCGCCCGACGCCACGGTCGCCGCCCCCAGGGCGATCAGCCTGAAGTTCAGCGAGAAGCTCGAACCAAAGTTCTCCGGTTTCGAGATCGCCAAGGCCTCCGGCGGCTCCGTGCCGGTCAAGACCACGATCGCCAAGGGCGGGACGGTCATCGACGGAGCCCTGGCCGCGCCGCTCGCGCCCGGCGCCTACACGGTCCGCTGGCACGCGGTCACCGCCGACGCCCACCGCATGAACGGCGTCTACAACTTCACGGTCCGCTAGGGCGATGACCGAGCTGCTCGTCGTCCTGGCGCGCCTCGTCCAATATGCCGGAGCGGCGACGCTGTTTGGCGCGCCGCTGTTCTACCTCTACGGCCTGCCCGCCGACGGCCCCGGCGCGGCGCGGTCCAGCGCCGGGACCAGGAGGCTGGTCGCGATCGCCGCGCTGTTGACGGCGATCGGCTGCGGCCTCGCGCTGCTGGCGCAGACGGCGATGATGACCGGCGCGCTCGCCGACGCCCTCGACCTGCAGGCCCTGACGATGGTGGCGACCGGCACCCAGTTCGGCGCCTCGGTCCTCAGCCGGGCGACCGCCAGCCTGGTGGCCTTGGCCCTGGCCGCGATCCTGCGCCCCTCGACCAGTCTCTGGCGCGCCGCCGCCGCGCTGGGCGCGGTGACCCTGGCCAGCTTCGCCTGGAGCGGGCATGGCGCCGACGGCGAAGGCCCGGCCGGGCTGTTCAGGCTGGTCGCCGACATCGTCCACCTTCTGGCCGCCGGGGTCTGGCTCGGAGCGCTGGCCGCCCTGCTCCTTCTGGTGCTGGGCGCGCGCCAGGCCGAGGCCGCCTGCGTCCGCGCGCTCCATCGGGCGCTGGAGGGATTCTCCGGCGTCGGCTCCCTGGTCGTGGCGACGCTCGTCCTGACCGGCCTGGTCAACAGCTGGTTCCTGGTCGGGCCGGACCACGTCATGGCGGCGGTCTCGACCGCCTGGGGCGTCGTGCTCCTGGCCAAGCTCTGCGTCTTCGCACTGATGCTGGGCCTGGCGGCGCTCAACCGCTTCATGCTGACGCCCCGGCTGAAGCAGGCGCTGGCCGACCTCGATCCCGCTTCGGCCCTGGCGGCCCTGAAGCGAAGCCTCGCCGTGGAATCGGCCGCCGGTCTCTCGGTCGTGGTCCTGGTCAGCTGGCTGGGGACGCTGGCCCCGCCGGCGGCGCTCTGACCATGGCGAACCGCAAGCCCTTCCGCCATCGACGCCTGATGACGCCCTCCATCGGCGGCGCTATGGTGACGCCATGCTGAGACACGCGCTCGCTTTCCTGGCCGCCCTGGCCCTCGCCTTCAGCCCGCTGGCAGTCAACGCCGCCCAGGCCGATTGCGACATGGCGGGCATGGACATGGGCGCGATCAGCATGGCCATGCCCGCGGCCGCCACGGCTTCGGACGCCGCCCAGGACCCCTGCTGCGACCATGGCAAGGCGATGTCGGCCAAGGACTGCGCCAGGGCCTGCGCGACCAGTTGCGCCTTGGCTGTCGCCGTGCCCGGTGAGGGTGCGATCGGCCATTCCCCGATCGCCTACCGGGTCGAAACGCGCTGGTCCAACACCAGCGGCCAGGCCCATGACCCGGGCCAGGAAGATCCTCCTCCAAGATCGCTGATCTAGCGACCGGCCAAGCCGCCGGTCTCGCGCCTCCGCGCCTGCCGTCCCGCGCTTTCGCGCGCGGCCGACGGGCGCGGACGCTCGCCCGCTCGCGGGCCTTTCAGATCACGATTTCAAGGAACGATCCCATGACTCTGCGTCACACCCTGCTCGGCGCCCTGGCCGCCGGCCTGACCTTCAGCGCCTCGGCCGCCCTCGCCGCTTCCTTCCCCGCCTGCAGCCATCTGCGCACGCAGGCCCCGCCGTCCAATCCCAAGGACGTTTTCCGGACCGCCGTTCGCGTCTGCGACATGCCGGCCGATTGCGGAATGACGCCCGGCAAGGCCGGCCCGGCCCAGCCTACCGCCGCCGCTCCGCCCCGAGGCTAGGAACCGGCTGAACCCAGGCGGCGGGCGATCCCCTCTCGCCGCCTGGACGGCCGGCCTCGGCGGGGCGGCTGCAAACGTCCCGCCGAGGCATCCGCCCGGCCCTTCGCCGACATCGTTCGCACGATCCGACAGGACCTCTCATGCGTCTCATCCTGCTTCTGGCGGGGCTTGGGCTGGCCAGCGCCGCCCAGGCCGGCCCCCTGACTTACGAGGCCGCCCAGCGGCTGGCCCAGCAATCGCCCGCCCTGGCCGCCACGGCGGCCGACCTGGAGGCCGCCCGGTCGCAAGGCCAGGCGGCGGGCAAGCTGCCCGACCCCAAACTGCGGGTCGGGCTGGACAACTTCCCGATATCCGGTCCCCCGGCCGGGACCTTCGCCGGCGACAGCATGACCATGGTCAGCGTCGGCTTGATGCAGGAGCGACCCAGCGGCGCCAAGCGCTCGGCCGCCCGGCAGGCCGCCCAGGCGCGGGTGACCACGGCCGATGTCCGCCAGGCGCAGGAGGCGCGCGATGTCCGCCTCGCCGCCGCCCTGGCCTGGATCGACCTCTATTACGCCGACCGCAGGCTGGCGGCCCTGGCGGCGGTCGAACAGGCCCTGGCCCCGCTGCGCGACACCGCCCCCGCGAGCTTCTCAGCCGGCGAGGCCCGTCCCGGCCAGACCCTGGAGGCTCGCCAGAAGCTGGTCCAACTGGCCGATCGCCGCAGCGAGCTACTGGCCGGCCGGGCTCGCGCCGCCGCCGAACTGACCCGCTGGACCGGCGAAGTCGCCCCCCTCGCCATCGGCCCGGAACCGAGCTTTCCGATCGACGCCCAGGCCTTGCGGTCGGACCTGGCCGATCACCTCGCCCTGCAAGCCTTCGACGCGGCGCGCCAGTCGGCCCGCGCCCAGCTGGCCGCCGCCCGCGCCGAAGCCCATCCCGACACCAGTTGGGATGTCGCCTACCAGAAGCGCGACGGGGCCTATGGCGACATGATCTCGGTCGGCGTGACCTTCGGCCTGCCGCTGTTTGGCAAGACCCGTCGCGAACCCCTGGTCGCCGCCCAGGACGCCCTGCTCCGCGGGGCCGATAGCCAACGTGCGGCGGGGATGCGCGAACTCGTGGCCGCGCTGGAGGCTGATCTCGCCGACCACCAGATGCACCACGAGCAACTGGTGCGGGCCCAGCAGGACCTCGCGCCCCTGGCCCAGCAGCGCGCCGACCTGGAGACCGCCAGCTACGCCGCCGGCCGGGCGGGCCTGGCGGAGGTGCTGACCGCCCTGGTCGACCTGGCCGAGGCCAGGCTTTCGGTCGTCGACAAGCAGGCCCTCGTCGCCCGCGACGGCGCCAGGATCAACCTCACCTATGGAGTCGCGCGATGAGCCCGCCCCGGACCGTTTCGGCTCGAACCCTGACCTTGAGCGCAACCGCCATCGCCGTCCTGGCCGCCGGCGGCGGCTATGGCCTGGGCCTGGCCCGCAAGACGCCCGCCACGGTCGCCGACGCGGCCGCGGGCCGCGCGGTTCTCTACTGGTACGACCCGATGGTTCCGACCCAGCACTTCGACAAGCCGGGCAAGTCACCGTTCATGGACATGCAGCTGGTTCCAAAATACGCCGGCGAAGACGACACGGCCGGACCGTCGGCCGCGGTCCGCATCGATCCAACCGCCGTCCAGAACCTGGGCCTGCGGACGGTGGAAGTCCGCCAGGGCGCCCTGGCCGGCGGGCTCACGACGACAGGCGTCGTCGAGTTCAACCAGCGCGACGTGGCCGTGATCCAGGCCCGGTCCGGCGGTTTCGTACAGAAGGTCTATGGCCGCGCGCCCGACGATGTGATCGCGGCCGGCGCCCCGCTGGCCGACCTGCTCGTTCCCGAATGGGCCGGCGCCCAGGCCGAATATCTGGCGGTCCGCGGAACAGGCGACGCGGCCCTGACCACCGCCGCCCGCCAGCGCCTGCGGCTGCTGGGCATGCCCGAGGGGACGATCGCAGCCATCGACCGTGACGGGCGGGCGCGAACCACCATCACGGTCAGTTCCCCCCTGGGCGGGGTGATCACCAGGCTCGACGTCCGGGCCGGCATGACCGTGGCCACGGGCCAGGCCCTGGCCGAGATCAACGGCCTGTCGCGCGTCTGGGTCACCGCCGCCGTGCCCGAGGTCCAGGCCGGTCAGCTTCGTCAGGGCCAATCCGTCGGCATCGCCTTCGCAGCCTACCCCGGAAAGACCCTTCGCGGCGCGGTGCAGGCCATCCTGCCTCAGGCCCAGGGCGACAGCCGAACCCTGCAAGCCCGCATCGAGCTGCCCAATCCCGGCGGCAAGCTTCGGCCCGGCATGTTCGCCGTCGTCACCTTCGACAGCGACCCGCGCCCGGCTTTGCTGTTGCCATCCGAGGCGGTGATCCGCACCGGCCCACGCGCCATCGTCATGCTGTCGACGGGGGGCGGCCGCTACCAGGCCGTCGAGGTCAGGATCGGCCGCGAGGCTGGCGGCCAGAGCGAAATCCTGGCCGGGCTGAGCGCCGGTCAGAAGGTCGTCGCCTCCGGCCAGTTCCTGATCGATTCCGAGGCCAGCCTCGCGGGCTTGCAAATCCGGCCGCTGCCGACGGCGGGAACAGGGACCGCCATGGGGCGGCCGATGTCGCCCGACATGGCGCCGGCGCCGGTCGTGAAATCCACGCGAGCCGAGACGACCGGCCGTGTCGAACAGGTGGCCCAGGACAGCATCACGCTTTCCCACGGCCCCGTGCCGGCGATCGGCTGGCCGGCCATGACCATGGCCTTCCGGGCCGATCCGATGCTGCTGCGGGGCCTCAAGCCCGGCGACCAGGTGAGCTTCGCCTTCGACCAGCCGCCGGCCGGCCCGACAGTGCGCCGCATCGCCAAGGTCGGAGCGCCGTCATGATCGCCGCCCTGATCCGCTGGTCGGTCGCCAATCGCTTCTTCGTGTTGCTCGGGGCCCTGGCCTTGATCGTCGCCGGTGGTCTGGCGGTGCGCGCGACCGCGATCGACGCCCTGCCCGACCTATCCGACACCCAGGTGATCATCCGCACCAGCTATCCGGGCCAGGCCCCGCAACTGGTCGAAAACCAGGTCACCTACCCCCTGGCCACCACCATGCTGTCGGTCCCCGGGGCCAAGACCGTGCGGGGCTATTCGTTCTTCGGCGACAGCTTCGTCTATGTGATCTTCGACGACAAAACCGACCTCTACTGGGCTCGGTCGCGGGTTCTGGAGTATCTCAACCAGGTCCAGGCGCGCCTGCCCGAAAGCGCTCGCCCAGCCCTTGGGCCCGACGCCACCGGAGTCGGCTGGGTCTATGAATACGCCCTCGTCGACAAGACCGGCGGCCATGACCTCAGCCAGCTTCGCAGCCTGCAGGACTGGTTCCTGCGCTATGAGCTGAAGACCCTGCCCGGCGTCGCCGAGGTCTCCGCGATCGGCGGCATGGTGCGCCAGTACCAGGTCGTGCTCGACCCGATGAAGCTGGCGAGCTTCGGGGTCACCCATGGCCAGGTGGTCGCCGCCCTGAAGGGCGCCAACGCCGAGACCGGCGGCTCGGTGCTGGAACTGGGCGAGGCCGAATACATGGTCCGCGCCACCGGCTATCTGAAGACGATCGAGGACTTCCAGGCCGTACCGCTGAGGACCGCGGCCAGCGGCGTCCCGGTGCGGCTGGGCGATGTGGCGACCGTCCAGATCGGCCCGGAGATGCGGCGCGGCATCGCCGAGCTCAATGGCCAGGGCGAGGTGGCCGGCGGGGTGGTGATCCTGCGCTCGGGCGAGAACGCCCGCGCCACCATCGCCGCGGTCAAGACCAAGCTGGCCGAGTTGAAGAAGAGCCTGCCCCCGGGAGTCGAAGTGGTCACCACCTACGACCGCTCGGGCCTGATCGACCGCGCGGTCCAGAACCTCACCGGCAAGCTGCTCGAGGAATTCCTGATCGTCGCCCTGGTCTGCGCGCTGTTCCTGGGCCATCTGCGCTCGGCCCTGGTGGCGATCATCTCGCTGCCGCTGGGGGTGTTGGCCGCGTTCCTGGTCATGAAGAGCCAGGGCGTCGACGCCAACATCATGTCGCTGGGCGGCATCGCCATCGCCATCGGGGCCATGGTCGACGCCGCCGTGGTGATGATCGAGAACGCCCACAAGAAGCTGGAGCGCTGGACCCGCGATCATCCCGGCGAGAGCCTGGCGGGAGACGCCCGCTGGAAGGTGATCACCGAGGCCGCCGTCGAGGTCGGACCGGCCCTGTTCTTCAGCCTCCTGATCATCACCCTGTCGTTCATCCCGGTCTTCACGCTGCAGGCCCAGGAGGGACGCCTGTTCCGCCCCCTGGCCTTCACCAAGACCTACGCCATGGCCGCGGCCGCCATCCTGTCGGTGACCCTGATCCCGGTGCTGATGGGCTACCTGATCCGTGGCAGGATTCCCGACGAGGCCGCCAACCCGATCAATCGCGTGCTGACGGCGGCCTATCGCCCGCTGCTCGATCGGGTGATGCGTCGGCCCAGGCTGACCTTGCTGATCGCCCTGCTGGCTTTCGCCACCACGGCCTGGCCCCTGGCCCATCTAGGCGGAGAGTTCATGCCCAACATGGACGAGGGCGACCTGCTCTACATGCCCTCGGCCCTGCCGGGCCTGTCGGCGGCCAAGGCCGGCGAACTCCTCCAGCGGACCGACCGGATGATCAAGACCGTGCCGGAGGTCGACAGCGTGTTCGGCAAGGCCGGCCGGGCCGAGAGCGCCACCGACCCGGCCCCGCTGGAGATGTTCGAGACCACCATCCGCTTCAAGCCGCGCGACCAATGGCGATCGGGCATGACGCCCGACAAGCTGGTGGCGGAATTGGATCAGCGCGTGCGGGTCCCGGGTCTGACCAATGTCTGGGTCCCGCCGATCCGCAACCGCATCGACATGCTGGCCACCGGCGTCAAGAGCCCGATCGGGGTCAAGGTGTCGGGCGCCAACCTGGCCGAACTGGACCGCGTCGCCCGCGAGGTCGAGGGCGTGGCCAAGGGCGTGCCGGGCGTCAGTTCGGCCCTGGCCGAGCGGCTGACCGGCGGGCGCTATGTCGACGTCCGTATCGACCGGGCCGCCGCCGCGCGGTTCGGACTCAATATCGACGACGTCCAGTCGATCGTCTCCGGGGCGATCGGCGGCGAGACCATCGGCCAGACGGTGGAGGGCCTGGCCCGCTACCCGATCAGCGTCCGCTATCCGCGCGAACTGCGCGGCAGCCTTGAAGGCCTGCGCGCTCTTCCGGTGCTGACGCCCGGCGGCCAGCAGATCACCCTGGGCACGGTGGCGCGGGTCGAAATCGCCGATGGGCCGCCGATGCTCAAGAGCGAGAACGGGCGACCGACGACCTGGATCTATGTCGATGTGCGGGGCCGGGACCTGGCCTCGGTGGTCGGCGACCTGCGCCAGGCCGTCGACCAGAAGGTCAGGCCATCGCCGGGCGTCAGCCTCTCCTACTCGGGCCAGTTCGAATATCTGCAGCGGGCCGCCGACCGCCTGAAGATCGTCGTGCCGGCCACCCTGCTGATCATCTTCGTGCTGCTCTACGTCATCTTCGGCCGCTTCGACGAGGCGGGACTGATCATGGCCACCCTGCCCTTCGCCCTGACCGGCGGCGTCTGGACGCTCTATCTGATGGGCTTCCACCAATCGGTGGCCACCGGCGTCGGATTCATCGCCCTGGCCGGGGTCTCGGCGGAATTCGGGGTGGTGATGCTGATCTATCTCAAGCAGGCCATGCAGGCTCTGCCGCCCAATCCCAGCCCCGAGCAGGTCGAGACGGCCGTGCGCGAAGGCGCCCTGCTGCGCGTGCGCCCCAAGGCCATGACCGTGGCGGTGATCCTGGCGGGTCTGGCGCCGATCCTCTGGGGTCACGGCGCCGGCTCCGAGGTGATGAGCCGCATCGCCGCTCCGATGATCGGCGGCATGCTCACCGCCCCTCTGCTGTCGATGTTCGTCGTCCCGGCCGGCTACCTGCTGCTGCGTCGTCGGCGACCCCGAGCCCCGCGGGCCATCATCGACTAGGCAAGCCGTCCGGACCACGGCGCGATCGAGGCTGGGGCGGAAGGACCGGAAGCCGGTTTCTCCTGCCTGAGGGATGGAGGGGGCGCGGCGCGTATGTCCTGGACGCCGAAGGGTCTTCCCCGACCCTTCGGCCCGACAGGAGAGACAAACCATGAAGACCCTGCTTGCCGCCGCCGCCCTGACCGTGGCGCTGACCGGACCGGCCCTGGCTCAGTCCGACATGCATGGCATGCACGGCATGCAGCACGACGCCATGCCCGCCACGACCAAGGTCGTGGACGGCCAGGGCGTGATCAAGGGCCTGGACGCGAAGGGCGGCTTCGTGACCCTGCAGCACCAACCCATTCCGGCCCTGAAATGGCCGGCCATGACCATGAAGTTCAAGGCCGCGCCCGCTCTTCTCAAGCCCTTGAAGGTCGGCCAGGCGGTGACTTTCAAGCTGAAGCCGATCGGCGGGTCGGGCGAGGTGGTCGCGATTTCCGCCAAGTAGCGCGACACGCGGCCGTCCGCCACGCGTCAGCGCGGCGGACGGCCGCGCGAGGTCGACGGCATGACGGCCAGAACCCGGCGAAGACCCGAAGAAGGCTGGCCGCGCGCGGCGCTCACGCCTGGAAACCGCGAGAGACGGCTGGCTCCCGCCGAGGCTGAACACCGGAGGCCAGATCGGCCAGGATCGGGCAGTCGGGCCGCTCGTCGTCGGCGCACCCCCGAGAGAGTTCGCGCAAGGTGTCGGCCATGGCCCGTATCTCCGCGACCTTCGCCTCCAGCGCCCGCACATGCCCGTCGGCGATCGCCTTGACCTCCCAGTTGGGCCGGACGCGATCGCTCCAGAGCGACAGCAGGTGAGCGATCTCTTCGACCGAAAACCCCAGGGAGCGAGCGCGACGGATGAACTGCAGCTGGTTGATCTCGTCGTCGCTGAAACTGCGGTAGTTGCCCTCGGTCCGGTCGGCGGGAGCAATCAGTTTGATCTGCTCATAGTAGCGGATCATCTTGGCCGAAACGCCGGAAGCCTTGGACGCCTGTCCGATGTTCATGCGAGGAGGCTCCTTGGTAAGGCGGTGTTTCGCGGCGTCTCCGAACCCATACGCGCCAGGTGCGCCCTTCCCCTCATCGGAACGCCACCCACCCTGGCCGCTCAGGCGAAGCCTTCCGGAAATTCCGCCGGGCGATCCCCCACGGTTCCAATCACGGGAAGGTTCAGGACAGGGCGCGGCGAAGGCCCCAGGGTGTCCTGATCGATTGTGCAGCCAAGACTTGCGGGGTCGGGGGGTTCTGCTGCGTATAGTCGGCGGGACATCTGCTGGACGAAGGGCCGAACATGACCTTGAACATCGATGACCTCGTCGGGCGGTTGGCGGCGCAGCCGCTTGACCGCTCGCTGGACGGTCTGGAACTGGAGGTTTCGCGGGGCATCGCGCGCCGCCGCGCCGACCTGAACACCGGCGCCGCCCTGGCTCCGGTCCGGGTCGCCTCCATCGGCCTGGCCCTGGCCATGGGCGTGACGGCCGGCGGCCTGGCCGCGACCACCACGGCCTCGACGCCCCAACAGTTCAGCACCTTCTCGGTTTCGGCCCACCTGGCGCCGTCGACCCTGCTCGAGGGCGAAGAGTGAGCATCACCCGCGGCATCGCCCTGACCCTGGTGCTTTCGACGCTGGCCGCGGCGATCGGAGCCTGGGGCGGCGGCCAGTACGTCGTGCGGCGCATGCACCACGCCACCCCGCTCCACCAGATGGTCCACCAGAAGCTGGACCTGACCCCGGACCAGGAGCGGCGGATCGACGGGCTCGAACGCGACTACGCGGCCAAGCGCAAGGCGCGCGAGGCGGAGATGCGCGCCGCCAACGCCGAACTGGCCCAGGCCATCCAGGAGCAGCACAGCTACACGCCCAAGGTCCAGGCGGCGATCGACCGCTTCCACATGGCGATGGCCGCGCTGCAGAAGGAAAGCATCCAGCACGTCATCGCCATGCGCGGCGTGCTGACGCCACAGCAGGCCGCCCGCTTCGACGATACGGTCGTCAAGAACCTCACCGAACAGGCCCAGTGATCGCGAGCGACCCGAGCGACGAAGCGCTCGCGGCCTTGGCCGGGGGGGGTGACGAGCGAGCGTTCTCGCAACTGGTCGCTCGCCACAAGGAGGGCCTCTATCGCTTGCTGCGCCGCTATACCGGCGACAGCGACGAAGCCTACGAGGCCGTCCACGAGGCCTTCATCGCCGCCTGGACCGCGCTGGGCCGCTACGACACGGCGCGGTCGTTTGGGCCCTGGCTACGCACCATCGCCATCAACAAGGCGCGCGATCGCGGTCGCCGAATGGCCGTTCGCCGCTTCTTCTTCGGCGGTGGCGAGGATGATCTGGCCTCGGCAATCGATCCCGGCCAGGCGGCCGACGACGCGTTGCAGCAGCGCCAGGCCATGAGCCTTCTCGACCAGACGGTCGCCCGGCTGCCAGACGCCCTGAAGGCGCCGCTACTGCTGACCGCCTTCGAAGGCCTGTCCCACCACGAGGCCGCCGCGATCCTCGGCATCTCGGCCAAGTCGATCGAAACGCGGGTCTACCGCGCCCGCAAGGCCCTGGCCGCGAGCCTCGATCCTACGGTCCTTCGCGGCCCCTAGGCGTTTGGAAGCGAGCAGCGCACGACCGATGACGAACTCGAGGCCCCGCACGACTCTGAAGGGCGTCGAGTGGGCCATCGACGGATTGCCGGCGGCGACGCGCTAGTGGCGGATTCTGAAACAGCTCCGAAAACACGACATTCGGACGACCAGGCCCGGGCGGGCTTGCGTCCAGCGATCACTTAGGTATCGATACCAAAACGAAGGCCCCGCTGGCTCGACCAGCCGGCGGCGACAGGGAGGATACATGGGTCGCAAGCAACATCTGGCAACGCGTATCGCGACGACGTTAATCGCGACGACGTTGTTTGGAAGCGCGTCGGGAACGGCGCTCGCGGACGCTCTGCGAACCTACCCCGTGCCGACGTCCCTCCTGTATTCGGCGCACAACGACGATTTCACCGTCCGCGTCCGCAAGTCCGGCGGGGCGTGGCAGGACCTCTACGAGTACCGCGTGCAGGTCGATACCGACACGCGCCAGAACGCCTCGATGGTCTATTTCGATTTCGACGGCTCGGTCGAGATCGAGGTGATGAAGAACAACGGCCGGTTCGACCAGGTGTCGGTCGCACCGCTGTCCAGCGCGGTGAAGGTCCAGCGCGAGGGCTCCATCCTGCGCATGACGCTCACCCAGCCGGAGCGCTTTTCGCTCCAGTTCGACGACGATCGCCTGCACAACCTCCACATCATCGCCGGCAAGCCGCCCTCGCCCCGACCGACCGGCGAAAACGTCGTCTATTTCGGACCCGGTATGCACACGCCCCCGGCGGGGACGGACTATTTCCCGGTGAAGTCGGGTCAGCACATCTATCTGGACGGCGGCGCGGTGCTGAAGGGCGCCTTCGACCTGGCCGGTGTCCAGAACGTGAAGATCTCCGGTCGCGGCCTGCTCTGGGATCCTGGTCGCGCCATCGACCTCGAGACGGCCCGCGACATCGACGTCTCGGAGCTGATCATCGTCAACAGCGACCGCAAGGACGCGGCGCGGGTCATGAATATCCGCAATTCGCAGAACGTCCGCGTGCGCGACCTCACCGGCTTCACATCCGGCAAGTGGTCCGACGGGATCAACATCTCCACCTCCCAGCACGTGAAAGTGGAGGACGGATATCTGCGCGTGTCCGACGACGCAGTCGTTGTCTACGCGGTCGCCGACTGCCCGCTGTGCCGCCAGAAGGCCGCGCAGACCGGCGTTCCCGACCCCAACCCGCCGGGCGATACGTTCGATATCCGTGTACGGAACATACGAATCTGGGTGGACGTCGCCCACGCGCTCTATGTCGGGCACTTCGGCGACAACGCCCACCCGCGGACGATCCGGGACATCAGCTTTGACAACATCGACATCGCCAATCTGGACGAGGACGATCCGGACTGGGAAGGCGTGATGGCGGTCTATTCGGGCGACGGCACCATGATCCGCGACGTCACCTTCAGCGACATCCGGGTCGACCGCATCGAGGAAGGCAAGCTCATCCACATCGTGGCCGGCAACAACCCGCGCTACAACAAGGCGGCCGGTCGGGGCGTCGATGGCGTCACGCTGCGCAACATCGCCTTCACCGGCGAGGGCATGCCCAGCCCGTCGATCATCACGGGATTGTCGCCCCAGACGGCCGTGAGGAATGTGACGATCGAAAATCTTCGGATCGGCGATCGCCCCGTCCGGACCGCCGAAGACGGCGACATCATCGTCGGCGGGGACGTCTCGGGGCTCAAGATTCGGTAGGGGCGTTCGTTCGCGGCCAACACCCCAAAAAAAAGAGAGGCGCCGTCATCGACGGCGCCCCAGGAGGGACTTGCCGCGGGGACCCTAGCCGCCGAACTTGTAGCGAAGGCTCACACCGTAGACGCGACCGTTCATGAAGTATTGGCGCAGGATGTCGGTGTCGTTGCCGTTGTCTGGCTCGCCAACGTAGCGGATCGGGGCCTTGTTGGTCAGGTTCGAAGCCGTGAGCGACAGGGTCAGGTTGTCACGCACGTTGATGTTCATCGACGCGTCGAGCAGGCCGTAGCCCTTCAGGTAGCGGCCATCGACCGGGTTGGGCGATACGCCGAAGAGCACGTAGTCGGAGCGGTAGGTGTAGACCACGCGCGCCGAAACACGCTTGTTCTCGAAGAGGCCGGCCAGGCTCCAGTTCTGATCGGACTGGAAGGGCTGACGCACCTTGACGGTGGCGCCGTTGATCAAGACCGGCAGCTCGGTCTTGACCCAGGTATAGGACCCCTGGACGCCGAAGTTGTGCAGGAACGACGGCACGAAATCGGCGTCGAAGAAGGTTTGAGCCGCGAGTTCGACGCCCTTGGCGTACCCCGGATCAGCGTTGGTGGCCTGGGTGATGCGGAACTGGCCCGTCGGACAGTTGTTGGGCGTCACGCCGCTGTAGGGCAGAGAGCTCGGTACGGACTGGCAGCTGTCGACACCGACCGGGAAGCCATCGACCTTCTTGTAGAAGACCGCCGCCGACGCGTAGCTCGTGGGACCGAAGTACTTTTCCAGCGACAGGTCGTAGCTGTAGGCCCGCAGCGGCTGCAGGTTGGCGTTGCCTTGCGTTCCGGTGCCGCTCGTCAGGTTGACCGAGACGGTCGGATTGATGTCGGCGACGCTGGGACGGGTCATGCCCTTGCCGAAGCCGAAGCGCAGCAGCAGGTCGTCCTGGATGTAGCCCGTCACGTTGAAGGTCGGCAGGACGTCGGTGTAGCTGTTGCTCTTGCTGTTGGGAACGATGACCGGCGTCGCGCCGCTGGAGTCGGTGATCCGAGCTTCGGCGTCGAGCTTGGTCTGGACGACCCTGACACCGGCGTTGCCGCGGATGCGGTCGTTCAGGAAGGCGAAGTCGACGACGCCGTATCCGGCTAGCGTCTCCTCCACCGACTTGCGGCGTGACAGCAGCACCTCCGGGATGGAGTCCTCGGCGGGAATGCCCGCCAGCGCGAAGCGGTTGCGAACATTGTCCCCCAGCAGAGCGTCGGGGGAGAAGGTCAGGAAGCCGCCGGAGTAGCCGGCTTCGCCGTCAAACCAGTTGGTGTGGGAGCCTTCGACCAGATCCTGGACGGACGAGGCCAGGACGCCGTTCGACTGGGTCGCCGTCAGCGCCAGGCCGTCGGTGGTCAGGTTCTTGCCGCTGAAGGAGTAGTTGTAGAACTTCGACTTCTTTCGATAGTAGCGCGCACCGAACTTCACATCCTGGATGAAGCTGTCGTGCAGGCGCAGCTTGCCGTCGAACTGCGCGGCCAGGCCGGCGTCGTCATAGACGTTATTGACGCCGTTGGCGTAGTTGAGCAGCACCCAATTGGCCGGGTTCGACAGGTTCGGCCCGCTGATGCCGACGGTCTGAGGAGCGCCGACGGTCCGGGTCACGTCCCAGGTCAGCCCCGCGCGTGGATTCATCGTCACCGAGCGGTTGTCCTGATGCTGGTCGGCCTTCACGTACGAGACGTCGGCCTTCAGGTCGAGGTCATCGGTCGGCGACCACTTGGCGCCGCCGGCCAGGATGTAGGTCTTGTAGAGCCGGTGCTCGTCGCCGCCGATCGAGGAGAAGCTCGACCCCAGGAGCGTGCCGCTCCCAAAGCGCTGTCCGGCCAGAGTCGCGTCCTCGCCGCCATTGCTGTTGCGGTTGGCCAGGCTCTCGGTGGTGTTGAAGGGCGTGGTGACGAGGTTCTGCACGTAGCGGCTGTCAGCGCCGTTCAGGAACCGGTAGCTCTGGTGATAGAGGTAGGAGTTGTAGTTGCCGTCGACATAGAATTCGAGGCCCGGGCGAACCTTCCATTGGAAGGCCCCGGCAAAGCCCTTGCGCGTGCGCTGGATGTCCTCTTCGTTCACATTGATCTGGACGCCGGCCATGTTGACGAGGCCGGCGCGCTCGGTCGCCGTCAGCGCCAGGGGGTTGGCGACGTCGGCCAGGAACGCGACGTCGCCGCGGCCGGCATAGGCCTGGTTGTAGGCGGCGTTGCCAAGGTACTCTGCGCTGTTGGCGCGAACGACGCGGCGAAGATTGGTCCCACCAGGGCCGGGCGCATTGTCGGATCGGTTCCAGCTCTTTTGGTAGTTGGCGCCGATCAACAGGCCCATCTCGCCGTCGCCCACGTCCCAGCCGTGCGACACCAGGCCGAAATACTCCGGCTGCCATTGCTTGACCATGTCGTTGTAGCGACCGGAAATGGCGAGGCTGCCCGACATCTTCGGCAGGTCCAGCGGTCGGCGGGTTCGGATGTCGATCAGGCCGCCGATGCCCCCTTCGATATGTTCGGCCGACGGGTTCTTGTAGACGTCGAGCCCGGCGATCATCCCCGGGATGGCGCCTTCGATGTTGAACTCGCTGCCGCCGGCGGTGAAGTAGGATCGGCCATCGACCTGCGAAGCCGTCTGTCCCGAGAGGCCGCGAATGGTCAGGCCCGAACCGGCGCCGACGGGCGAAGCGCCTTCGCCGCCGTAGCGGTAGCCCTGCACGCCGGGAATGCGGGTGAGCGTTTCGGCCACGTTCGGATCAGGCAGTTTGCCGATGTCCTCGGCCCGGATGGAGTCCACCACTTCCATGGTGTTCTTCTTGACCTGCACGGCCGATTGCAGGCTCTGCCGAATGCCGGTGACCACCACCTCTTCGACGGCGACCTCCTGGCTCGCCGGAGCCGGCGCGGTCTGGGCGTGCGCGGCGTTCGTCGCGCTCACCGCCAGGACGGCGGTCGAGGCGGTCAAGAACAGGCGCCGATACGCTTGGAACGATGATCTCATGGTTTTCCCCTCCCTGTGAGAACCGCGCGCCGTGGAGCGCGCGTGCTCTGATCAGTCCCGCGCGGACGCGGGTTTTCCTGTTGGCGTCGGCCCGATTGCCGCGCCGCATTTCACTCCCAGACCGCTGCGCCGAACTTGGATGTCGGCGGTCTTTCGCGGTCGCATTGCCATTTTGATATCGTTATCAATTGAACCTGGCAAGCCCATTTATCGCATAAATAATCTTGCGCTGGTTCGCGCCTAGACATGGCCGCCACGGCGAAATCGACCGGAAAACCCTCTCGACACAAGGCGCGGGCGCGCCACGGAGAGGCTAGCCTTGATATCGTTATCCGGCATATCGGGCTGGGTCGCGGATGTGGCTTGGCGCGGACAGGGACCGGCGACGCGCCACGCGCCAAACCTGCAGGCCCACGGCCCGGTCCTTCCCGACGAAGCGGTGCAACGCCGCGCGCCCTGCGCTCCGCCACGAGGGTGACCCGCGACAGAGCGTAAGGGCGCGAGATCAGCGCGCGGGAATCGAGCGGCGAACGACGGCGACGCCCTGCTCGCAGGCGCGAACCGCGCCCTCCACCCGGATCGACCGGGCCCCGTCGCAGGCCAGGCGCACCGCATAGGTCGGCTGCCCCTCGATGCTGGCCGCCACCTCCTGACCGGTCCTGGTCTTGACGACGAAGGCCTTCGACAGCGAGTCGAGCTCGACCCGGCCGTCGCGACGCAGATAGCTGCCGTCGGCGACGAACCACCGCCGTGGCTGCTGACCGCTTCCACCTTCGGGATAGGTCAGCGCCAGGATGTAGGCGTCGGTCTCCCAGCCGCCGAGATTGGCGTTGGCGTTGCGATGGCGAATGCGACCGTCGGCCAGGAGGTTGAAGTAGATCTCCGTCACCTGCCCCGCCTGATGCACCTTCACCAGCAGGTAGTCCTTGGTCTCGAAGCGCTCGATGCGCGGCGCCGCGCCCGGCCCATTGGGGGTGAGGGCCACGACATATTTCGTCCGATCCGTCACGGCCGGCGCCTGCAGGCGCAGATAGGGCTGGGCCTGGTCGGGCGCATGGTCCTTCAGACCGCTCCCCTGCGCCATCCGCATCAGCTCGGGGTAGTCGGTCGGCAGCCCGGCGTCGGGCAAGGTTTCGGGAAACAGCGGTCGCACGGCGACCTCCGCGTCGCCATTCTTGACCGTGATGGTCTGGCCCTGCCGCTTGGCCTCACCTTCGTAGTGGAGAAGCCATTCGAACTGCCCCGGCTTCCAACTCTTCAGGTCGTCGATGACCAGGATGACGTCGCCGATCCAGAGGAAGCTTCGGTACTTGCGCTCGAAAGTCTTGGCGTTCGGCCCCGTCGCGTCCGCCCAGACAAAACGCAGATCGCCGGCATCGACCAGATGGTCGACGCGCCCTGGGAAATGCGATCCGTCATAGGTGTTGCTCGACGGCTCGGCTTCCCCATCGACGGTCACCACGTTGTGGGCGACGCTTTGGCGGTAGTAGCCGTCGTATTCGGGGCGCGCATAGTTGGCGTTGCCGGAATCGATCAAGACCTGCTTGCCGCGATGCCACAGCACGAAACCACCGGCGTCGGCGTGGTTGTGGTTCCAGGTGAAACCCGAGCGCAGAGCCAGGAACGTCGCGTTGGGCTCCCAGGAGGAGCGCAAGGTCGCCGATCCAAGATCGCGATCGATCCAACTGGTCGGCAGGCCAGGCCCGTGGGCCGCGCTTGCCCAGGTCTTGGCCGAAGGCCATTGGACCATGTTCTCGAGCTCGCTCCACACGTCCTGGTCCTTGTTCGGACGAACGGTGTTGAGGTACCAGAGGTAGCGCGACTGCTGGTCGCCGGTGGCCCACAGGTTGGCGATGGCGCTGGCGCCGCTGGCCCAAGGATTGCCGTCTCCAAAATTCACCGACAGGGCGCCGGCGTCGGTCGGGTAGAGATTTTGGATGAAGTAGTCGGCGAGCTGAGTCAGGCGCGGCGTCTGCGCGGGTTTCTCCACGAAGGCGTCGATCCAGGCCCGCTTGAAGCGAAGATAGCCCTCGGCGGCGAAGTCGGCGTAGTTGATGCTTTCGACGAAGGCGCCGTTCCGCGCGAAATGTTGCGGCTTGGTCTCTATGGCGCTGCCGTCGTAGCCCGCCCATTCCGCCGCGGCCTCGTCGATACGCGAAATCCAGGCATTGGCCCTGGGCTCCTCCGTCTTGACGGCGATGGCCGCGACCCCCGCGCCGAAGACGATATGGCTGAACCAATTGTGACCCATGGTGTCCAGGCTGTGGATCCGCTTGGCGCCGTCGACCCAATCGTCGAGCGATGGCGTGATGGCGCCGTCGACCAAGGCCTTGGCCAACCGCCCGCGCTCGGCCGGCGTCAGGGCGTCGTAGATCGCGTCGAACGTCAGGCCGTAGACATAGGCGCTGGTTCCCATGCCAAGATCGGAGTTCCAAGCCGGGCTGCGCGCCAGGAGCGGCTTGTCGGTCACCCAGTTGGCGCGCGACGCGTAGACATCCAGGAGTCCCTTGGCCCGATCCGCGTAGCGCCGCTCGCCGGTCATGCGGTAGCTCAGCGCCAGCGACATCAGCGCGCCGTTGAGCTCCCGATCATTGGCCGGCTTGCGCGCGAGCGCCTCGTCGGCCTGGTCTCGGGCGCGCGTCCAGGCTGCCTTGGCGTTGGGATCGTCCGCTACACGCGCCCTGAACTGCGTGACGTGCTTGTCGCTGAAGGTCAGATAGGGATGACCTGTGCGGAGGGTCTGGGCCTGCGCCGCCCCGCACGAAAGCCCAACCGCCAGGACCAAGGCCGAGACACGCCATTTTGCGCCATTCGTCACTGTCTTCTCCCCAACACTCGTCTTCATTGCTCAAACTATCGAAAGCCCCTCCCCCGCCATCCGGACGGGGAAGCGCCGTCGCGCGCGCCTAGACCGCCGCCTCGAACAGGATCGCCTGACCGCCGCTGGGCTTGAGGTCGAGCTCCAGTGTCATGCTCCCATCGACCGTCTCTTCGCGGATCGTGACCGGCGTGCGCACGGGCCGCTCGCCGGCCTCGCCGTCGGCGAAGATGCTGGCCTTGCGCCGCCCTGCCCCCAGGAAGTCGAGCGGGACCGTCAGGCGCCGCGGCTGCTCGTTGGTCATCGCGCCCAGGAACCAGCGCGCGCCATGGCGGCGCGCGACGACCACGTACTCGCCGATCTTGCCGGCCAGCACCCGGGTCTCGTCCCAGGTGGTGGGACACTCGTCGAACCAGCGCAGGTCGGGCCAGGGCTTGCCGTCGTACTTTTCCGGCGCGTCGTACCAGTAGAGGAAGGTCAGCGGGTTGTAGTACACCGCCGCCATCGCCAGCTGATGGGCGTTCGTCGTCTGGTTTTTGTCGTTGGCGTAGCAGATCGTGTAGTCGATCGGACCGGCCACCGCGCGGGTGAACGGCAGGGTGACATTGTGGGTCGCGGTCGGGAATTGCTCGTTTCCGCGCACGCCTTCCAGCGCGACGTAGTTGGGTAGGGTTCGCTCAAGGCCGGCCGGCCTCAAGTTGTCGTGCAGGTTCACCAGCAGCCTGTGCTCGCCACAAGCCTTGACCAGGTCGTAGATGAAGTCGTTGTCGCTCTGGCGGCCCTCCCAGACGAAACCGAACTTGACGCCCGCCACGCCCCAGTCGCGATAGGCCGCCAGGATTTCGTCGCGTTGCCGCATCACCGGAACGCGGTCGACATACAGGATGACGCCGATGCCGCGCGATCGGGCTACGTCGATGACGCGCCGTATGTCCAGGCCGGCGATCGGCTTGGACGCGTCGCTCGGGTCGCTGCCGTCGCCGTACCAGTGCGCGTCGAACTCGATGAACTCGAGTTTGCGGCGCTCGGCGAAGTCGATGACCTTCAAGGCCCCCTCGGTCGAATAGGGCTTGCGGACTCGAACCGCCCGCCCCGGCTTCACCCAGCTGACATCGCCAAGGCGGTTCGGCGTGGCCAGGGTCGGAACGAGGTCCGCGCGCTCGAGGAGCGCGGCCTCGTTCGGCGCGACGATCAGCGCCCGCCAGGGCGTCGCGTGTCCGGGCGCCAGCTCGAAGGTCGGCTCCGCGGGCGTGTCGCCAGGTCCGGAGTAGCCGGTCGCGCGGCCAGGATAGCGCATCAGATGCAGGGCCAGGCCGCTCTTCGAGCCGGACGCCGAGCGCACCATCGCGCGCGGATAGTGAAGCCGGTCGGACTCGGCGATCAGCACCGCGGCCTGATCCAGGATCACCGTCACGGGCAGGTCCGCATAGGGCCCCTTGTCGGAGCTCCCGGTCAGGTCGGGATGAGGCGCGGGGTCGACGCCGGACGGGGCGGTGATCTGGTACTCGCCCTCGTCGCGGCTGACATAGAGCTTCGCGCCGTCGGGCAGCTCGAACCGGGTGGCTTCTCCGGCCAGGGTCAGCCGTGGCGTCTTGCCAGCGCTGCGCAGCACATAGCGCAAGGCGCAGCCATGATCATAGGCCCGGGCGACGATCGACACGACGGCGCCCGTCGCCGGATCGGCGATGTCGAGCGCGACCTCGCCGCTCGCCTGATCGTAGTGCTTGCGGATGCCGAACGGTGGGGACCATTGGCCCTTGATCGTCCTGGAGGCGGTTTTGACCAGCCGAGCGCCGGGGCCGATCGTACGGCCGTCCGAAAGTACCAAGCCCAGGGCGCTGGGCGTCAGAATGGACCGCCCGCGCCACTGAACGCTCCAGGTCGGGCCGTCGCTGTTCAACGCCAGCCGCACGCGCAGCGCGCCATCGGGCGACACCGCTTCGATCGTGGACCTGGCCGGCTTGGCCAGCGCCGCCAGGGGCGACAAGGTCGCGCCGGCCGCGAGCAGGACGCCGCGGCGATCGAGCGATGGATGCGACATGACTTCAACTCTCCTGGATGACGGAACACGCCAACGACCTGCGCCGTCCGGCCGCGCCCCGAGACAGCCGTCCCGCGGCCGGCCTCGACGCCGCGAACGGCAAGCAGTCCCATCTTCGTTTCCGCCCTTTTGATATCGATATCAAATTTCGTATTGCCGACCCTTGCAAGCCCGATCGGCGAGATTGACCGCCGAGACGTCCCGTTCAGACCAGAGACAGGTTGACCGCCAGACTTCGGCGAACGCCCGGACTTTTGAACGGGTAGACGCAGTGCAGCATCCACGACGGCCAAAGGTAGAACTCCCCGACCACGGGCTTGACGACGAACAGATTGCGCGCGCCCACGGCGCTGCGGCTGTCGATGAACTGGAGGCAGCCGACGGTGTTCTGTCGCGCCTTGTCCGCCTGGAATTCTTCCTCGTATCCCGGCGGAACGCGCAGGAAACCGACGCTGCTGAACAGGCACCCCTGATGGAAGTGGGCGGGGTTGTAGTCACCCGCGACCATGTCGTTGATCCAGCCTTCCTTGATCTGGACCTGGAGCTTCTTGTCCGCCAGTTCCTCGGTGCGCTCGTAGTCGCCATAATGCATGAGCGCGTTCTCACAGCGATAGGCGAAGGTTCGCGCGACGTCGTAGAGAAAATCCCTCGCCTCCGGCATCTGGTGGAGGATGTCGGTGACACGGATCTCGGTGGTGACGACCCCCGCCAGATGTTTGGACCAATCGCGCTGGGCGACCTCGTCCTGGCGCGCGACGATCTCGTCGACCCGTTGATTGAGACCCCTCACCATCGCCTCGGGCATGGTCGCCTTGATGATCGAGGGACTGAACGGCGCGACGATCCTCATATCGTAGTCGGTGGTCATCTTGTCTTCTCCGACCCAGCGCTCCTGTCGCGCCGAACCTACTGTACTGGCGTGTAGAGGACAGCCGTCTGACCCGGCTTCAGCGTCAGGGATCTGGTCGAAGGCTCCACAACGCGGCGTGTCACCAGGTCGATCCGTGTGCGGCTGGACGGCGGCAGATCGACGGTGAGGCTGGCCTTGGCCCCCGCGTTCATGGCGATCAGATACGGCCCGTAGGCGGCCTGGTAATAATAGCCTCGCCCCGCATAGGGGTTGTCCGCGCCGGGCCTGTAGCGCGCTTCGGGCGGCGCCTTGGCGACCGGCAAGATCTCGCCTTCCAGCGCCGCGGGCGCCTCGCCCGGATAGGCGATGATGGGAATGGCGCCGGCGGAAATGTGGGGGGTGGCCTGGCGCACGCAGGTCTGCCCGCTGGACGTGAAGTCGATCCGCGCAGCAATCGTGGCGATGCGGTCGGTCCGTGGCGTCTGGTAGTGGAAGCGCGCCAGGTTGTTCACGCCGCAATTGGCGCGCCAGTAGAGCGAGGCGTAGAGGACGTCCTCGCCATTCTTGAGCGCCACGACGCCGTCCTCGGGATCGGCGAACACGAAGTCGGGCTGCCCCGCCGTCATCGGCAACCGGGTCTTGGACCTGGGCCAGGCGCGAACCGCCTCCCACTCGTCATAGGCCTCCAGAAGACCGATGGTCGTGCGCTGCCCCTTGTCCTTGAGGCGCTCGCGCAGCACGGCGAAATACTGGTTGTCGTCGAGCATCTGACGGGCGATCGCCATCAACTGCGGATCGCGCGTGGCCACCGCGGTGTAGAACGGGGTGTTGTCCCAGCCCGATTTCTGCACGTAGGTTGTGGCCCCGGGATAGACCGGATCGCGCCAGCCGATCGGCGCTTCCAGCAGCATCGTGGGCGCGCCCTCCCCGTCCAAGGCGGGGTAGCGGAAATAGGTTCGCGCCTTGGCGAGCTTGAGCAGTTGGGCGCGCAGCGTCGGATCCCCCGCGTCGCCGGGCCCTCGCACCGTGGCCAAGTAGATGCCCGTCGCCCAGTCGAGGATTTCGCCATAGCTGCCGACGTAGCCAAGCTCCTTGGACAGGCCCTGATTGGTGAACAGCCGGTAGTCGTCACCGGACCTGAACCCGCCCGTATCCCGGGCGGAACTCGAATAGGTCGGCTTGCCGACGGCGTCGAGGCTCCCCGTCCAGGGCTTCAGGCCCATCGCCTCATAGAGGTACTGGCGCATCTGAGGCTCGGGGCGCGCCTTGGCGCTGCCGATCGCCCGCAGGCCCTCGTTGCTGTAGTAGATCGCCTGCAGGTCGATGATCATCGACTGGTTCGTATAGACCCGGCGATGGGCCAGGGCGTAGTCGAGGCCATAGTTCAGCATCGCCCCATAGGCTTCCCGACGGGAGATCGGCGCGCCGTTCGACGAGGCGATGGTCGCATCGAGCTCCTTCGATATTTCGGGAGCGAGCAGCCTCAGCGCCTTGCCAAACGGCCCCAGCACCTCCCAGTCGGGGTTGGTGCGGGAACTGTCGACATGCACCGACTTCGGATCGGCCTGGTACCTGGCGAAGAAGGCGTCGCCGCTTTGGATGATCTTCTGGGCCACCAGCGGGTTCCTGTAGGCCTTCGTCCAGGACAGCCCGTAGGCCCGGGCCAGGAATTGCGCCTCCAAGACCTGCACGGGTCCCGGCCGCGCCAACTGGCGTTCGACCTCGGCATTGACCCGCGCCTTGAGGTCGTCGAGCACCTCCGCGCCCACCGAGGGCCGCCTGCCCGCCGCGGCCGGCGCTTGCCCTGTGGGCTCGTCGGTCGCCAGGAACGGGGCGGCATGAACATAGAGGCCGTAGATCGGGCGCGAGGCCTGCGTCATCGGCTTCTGAAAGCCCTCGAACTGATTGGTGTAGACCGCGAACGGACCGCTGGCGCGGATAGCGCAGTCGAGCTGCGCGCGGCCCTTGGTCAGGGTCGTGGGCAGCGGGAAGGTGCGATAGGTGAAGCGGCCGGCGAAGGGCGGCGCCTGGGTCCCGATGTCGAGGATCTCGACATCGCCCAAATGACGGTAACCGACCTGCTTGCCGTCGCAGAACAGGGTGAGCTTGTTGTCGTTGACGTCCCCGCCCCAAAGCCGAATGGAGGCGTAGTTCTGGATCGTTGGATCGACGGTGAGCTTGAAGGTCAAATCACCGCTGAACCGCCCGTCGGGGCTCGCGGGCGTCAACCGCCGCGCGCTTGCGCCAAGCCCGCCCACGACGAGTTCCGAGGCTTTCGTGTCCACCGCGTGTTGGGCTTCGGAAGCGGCGTCCCCGAACACGATCTTGTCGATCAGCGGCGTGGCGGCCTGGGCGCGGGGCGCGACGAGGCCAAGCAAGGCGCCGGCGCCGATGATCAAACAGTATTTGGTCATGCTTCCCGCTCGTCCGTGGGCATTGGAATGCGGTCTATGAAAAGCGAGGGATCGGCCAGCCGATCCCTCGCTCGCGAAGGCCGATCAAGGCCCGGTGCTTGAGGCCTAGAAATCCTTCCGGATCGTCAGCCACACCGACCGCGGCGCGTTGCGCTTCAGCAGAAAGCCCGACTGGGGCAGTTGATCGACCACATCATAGATTTGAACATTGGCCGGGAGGTTGGTGCTGATCATCGGATCGTAGGCCGAGATGTATTGCGTATCGAGCACGTTCCGGACGTCCAGGGTGATCCGAGTGTCCTTCATGCCTTCGTACTGAACCGAGATGTCCAGATTGTCCTGTTCGGGCAAGTATCGATGATCCAGGGCATTGCTGTTGAGCTTGCGCTCGGACATCCAGCGATGACGAACGTTGAAGCGGAAATCCTTCCACCGATAGGAAACGGTGTTGCTGAGCGTCCACTTCGGAGAACGGCTCAAGATCCCCGAGTCGATGCGAAGCACATCGTCATCGACCCCTTGGCCGTTCGCGCCGGTGTTGAGCCAATTATAGGCCGCCGTCGTCTTGCCGTTCAGATAGGTCACCGACGGGAACCATTCGAGGTCCCGCGTGATCTTCCACTTGGCCCACGCCTCGACGCCGCGCGTGAAGTAGGTGTTGAAGTTCTCCGGCAGGAGGTAGGTCGAGACGTTGTCCTTGTCGGTCGCCACCGGATAGTCGTTCACGGCGAAGTTCTGGTAGAAATACGTGATCTGGCCGTTGAATTTGGGGTCACCGAACGTATAGGCGACCTCGTGGCCCGTCACCGAAGCCGTCGGGCCGAGCGGGCGCACGAGCGTCGCCGCCGTCGAATATCGCTGGACGATACCCATCGCGGGTTGCTTGGCGTCGGTGTATCTGTAGTAAATCTTGTGCCTTGCGTTGAAATTGTAGCCCGCGGAAACACTGAAGTTCAGATTGGCGACATCCTTGTCGGCTTCAATGACCTTCGATGGTGTCTTCACCATGTATACGTTGTCGTACACGGTCAGCGGATTACCATCCAACCCGCCATTGGTCAGGGATGCGGCGCCGGAATTACGCGTATCCCACGTCTCGGAATAGGTCTTGGCGTGGAAGTACTGGTACTTGATGCTTCCGTTGAAATCCCAGTGCTTACCCGGCGACCAGTTGGCCCCGAAATAGGGTGAGGCCTCCAGGATTTTCGCCCGTTGCGACACCGTGGTGAACAGGCCGCTCCCATAGGAGCCCCAGCCACCGGAATCGGTCAGTTGATAGGTCGTCCCCGTGTTGGTGACGTAGCGGACGTTCAGATTTTCGACTTGACCGTCGGCCCACGCGGACACCCCCAAGCCGTTCGCCCAGTTGTCGTTGACCTCGTCAGCCTTGGCCGCATACAGGCCGAAATTGAGGCTGTAGGAATCTCCATAGTAATTCGCCGTGAAGTTGCCCATGAAATCGGTCGATTCACGGTAGTTGTCTTCCGCCCGCGTCAGGAGCACCAGATCCTGAGAGGCGCCCGCGACGGGAACCACGCCGGAATTGAAGGTCCCGTTCGCGCTTGGAATGGTGGCGGTGACCAGGCCGCCCCGCATATCGATGTCGCGGTTGGGCAGACTGTTGCCCACGACGCACAGACTGTTGGTCTGCCAGGTGGTCGCCGTGACCCGCGGACAGGCCGCGCCGGTGCGGTAGTTCGTTCCCAGCTGGGAGCCGGCGACGTTGTTGGCGACCCGCGCGACCAGCGCGCCGGTCGAATTGTAGAGTTCGTAGTATCCGGGCGTGCGGTCGAGGTTGTTGATGTTCAGACCGAAACGCTCGCGCGTCGCCGCCGCCGAACCCAGTGAATTGAGACCCTGAGGCTTGTAGGATTGGCCTCGATAGGTGGATTTCTGGATACGAAGCGCACCCTTGTAGCTCCAGGCGCCGTTCGTCTGGTGGTTCCAGTTCAGCCAGACCGCGTCCTGCTTGTACCGATAGCCGTCCGACGGGTCGAGCTCGTGGCTGCCGGACTTGAAATAGTTCGGAACGGTCTGCCCGCCACCGTTCATGAACAGGTTCACGTCACGGCCAAAGCCCGGGATTTCCTCGGGGTTCTGGTAGCCATAGGACGGCTGCTGGAAGGTCGTCAGTTCGGCGTTCGTGTCGTCCAGGTGCTTGAGGACCACATTGAAACTGCCGGAACCACTATCGTTCTGATACGCCTTGTACAGGTTCACCTTGAACTGGCCGCCGTGGTTCAGGTCCCAACCGGGATTCACCTGCCCATTGGACCTGCGATAGAAACCGCTGAGGCCGACGCCGAAGTCACCCGCATCGTTGAGCCAGCCATAGGCTCCGTCGACCTGCTTCCACGAGAGGTGCAGGTCTTCACCCTCGAAGCCGATACGGGTTTGAATGGCCGCCCTCGGTCGAATCTTGCCTGTGAGATAGTTGAAGGTGGAGCCCACGGAAGTGGTCACGCCAGTCGCCGATGAGCCGCCGCGGACCGACTCGACCCGGCTGGTCGAAATGTCCGCGCGGTAGAAGTAACCGTCCTGGAAGCCGCCGAACTTGAACGGCACGACCGGCAGCCCGTCTTCCAGAATGGTCGTCCAGAAATAGCCCGAGGTGTTGGCGCCCGTGCCGATGGTCATGCCGCGCGTGAAGACCTCGTTGCGCGCCACGCCGTCGTTGGATTCGACCACCACGCCAGGCATATCGCGCAGCATGTCATCGGCGCTGATCGGCGTGAATTTCGACATGTCGTCTTCGGACAGCACCGAATAGGACACGTTCGCCTTCTTGGCCGCGGTGCCGGCCATGACGCCGGTGACGATGACCTCGTCGACCGCCGTGGCCTCGCCCTGGGCCGGCGCCGGCTTTTCGGCGGAAGCCTTCGGCGCCGTCGGCTGGGCGTGCGCCGTCGTCACCGACAGAGCGCTCGCGCCGGCCGCCAGGGCCAGGACCAACTGAGAAACTTGCGTGGCGCGACGCGAGCCGCGCTGAGGGTTGTGCCCACCCATCTTTTCCTCCCCTTCGGAACTTTGTCCGACCTTGCCTAGCGCCGTAATCGGCGCTCGGATCGCCGACCGCGTTGTCGAAAATCGAAGGCGCCGAAGCACCTTGATCGGCATTCTTGTTATCGATACCAGTGGACTTCACAAACTGTCAACGGTTTTCCAGCGCATGATAAAACCAGGACTTATTGTGCCTTCTCGTCCGGATTTTCGGGGCATCGCACGCCACATCCTGCGATGTGACGGATCTACTGAGCAATAGATGCATTTCTATCACCACTCATCCGAAATATAATGCACATTTCTATTCAATATAGTCAGTTTTGAGATAATTATATCTCTATGCGTAATTTTATACTTCAATATAAATGGAAATCGGATCGAATATGAACGTCACAGACGGTCAGCAATCGCATTCAGGCGCCTCGGATTCGTTGCGGTCCAGCTAGGCCAATTGTCACGCCTGCCTGGGGCCGACGGCCCAGTGCTGCAGCAGGGCGGCGGTGAAGGCCTCGGGCCACTCAAGATTGGATACGTGGCCGCAGTCGGCGAGGCGCTGGACCCGGGCCTTGGGCAGCAAATCCGTGATGGCCAGGTTCGCCATCTCACGATCCCCTCGCAGGATCAGAACCGGCGCGACAGGCCGCGCGCGCGACAACAGAGCGGGCGCGTCGCGCCCCAGCAGCAGACGCGGCTCGACATGGAGCGGCTGCCAGGCCCGCCATTCATCGATCATCTTCCACAGCGGCATGCGAATCTGGTCGCGCCGGCTGCCTGCGCTCGCAAGGAGGCCTTCGAACCATTGCCGCTTGAAGGCAATGACGCCCTTTTCCCTCAGGGCGGCGATCTCCGCGCGCCGCCGCGCGATGTCCGCCTCGGTCCAGGGCTGGCTTGGACCTGGCGTGTCGAACAGGTCGCCGCCGGCCATGGTCGCGGTGAGGACGCGCCCGGGATGGAGCGCCAGAAAGTCGGTGACCACGAAGCCGCCGAGCGACAGACCCACGAGGTGCGCCCTCCCGACCCCCATGGCGTCCATGACCGACACCAGGTCGTCGGCGTGACGGAACGCACGCCCTTCGACGGGATCGGCCGACCGGCCATAGCCGCGTAGATCGTATCGGATGACCCTGTGCGTGGCGCTCAGGGCGTGGAACTGGGGATCCCACTGCGTGCGGTCAAAGCTGTGGCCGTGCAGGAAGACCACCGGGTCCCCGTGTCCGGCCTCTTCGCAATAGAGATCGCCGACACGCCGGCGCCGTACATTGGGCGAAGCCGCGTCCTGAACCGCGTCGCGCGCCATTGGCGCATAGAGGGTCGAGCCCAGGAAGGTGCTGTAGCCCAGCGCCTTGGCGCGCTCGAGATTGGCCTTGGCCAGAACCACGCCCCAAAGGTCGGTCGCGCGATCGCTCCAGACATAGCTCCCCGCCCAGCCCGGTGAGGACAGCAGCGTGGCCCGCCCCGTGACGGCGACCTCCTCGCGCCATTGGCCGAGGCCGTACACGTCGGATCGGCGATCGGCGCGCGCGGCCTCGACGTACTCCATGGACTCGAGCCGCGCGCCCTTGACCTGGTCGCCCTCCATTTCGAGGATCGAGGCGGGGCTCAGGATTCCGCGCCCCTCGAACAGCCCCCCGCCCGAGATCATTATCAGGAACCGGGCATAGTCGCGCGTCGTCGTGAACAGGCTGCCGCCGAGCATCGGGTTGAACCCCGGTTCGCGGGAAACCGGCGAATAGCCACTGCGCCCCATGCCAAGGGGTTTTGCGATCCTGGACTGAAAGATGGCGTCGAACGGGCGGCCCGCGGCGATCTCGGCCATCCGCCCGGCCACTTGCATCGCCAGCCCGCCATATTGAAAGCGCGCGCCGGGCGGAGAGTTCGGCGGCAGGTCCACGATGTGCCGAACCGCCTCCTCGAGCGTCGGGTAGTCGTCGCGTCGGCGGTCGGCCGGCTGATAGTCGGGATAGCCGGCCGTGTGAGACAGCAACTGCCGCAGGGTCGCGTCGCCCTTGGCGTCGCTCAGTTGAGGCAGGTATTTGCGCGCTGGATCGTCCCAGCCGAGCAGGCCCTGGTCGACGACGGCGGCGATGGTCGCGGCGGCCGTCCATTTGCCGCACGAGGCTACATGCAGGACCCGTTCGGGCTCGCCGTCACCGAAATAGGCCTCGTGGAGAACAGTTTCGCGGCGGCCGATGATCAGCCCCATGCCGTCGAAGAGCCCGGCGGCGACGCGGTCGCTTAGACGCTGATCGATCGGCGCGAAATCGGGCGAGACCGGCTTCCCGGTCTCCGCCCCCCGAGCCGATCGCGCCGCCAGGAGGCCCGGGAGAGCGGCCAGGCCCACAACGCAATGCCGCCGGAGGACGCCAGGCGCGATAGCGAAACGTCGCATCTCGGTTCAGCCGCCTCCCGTTCGCGGGGCATGATCGGCCCCACCCAATTGATATCGATATCATTCACAGGTTCGACGTTTCGCCGTCAAGTCCCCGGAGCACACCACGCCAAATGACGCCCTCGGCGACCGCGATGCTTCAGAACCCGAGCGCTCAGCGGGCCAACCAGCCGCCATCCACGGGCAAGGTGATGC
>NZ_AKKF01000020.1 GCF_000281955.1 Caulobacter sp. AP07
GAAGCTGGTCACCGTCAACGTCAACGACGTCAATGAGAAGCCTTGGGTTAGCGGCTGGGTCGGGGGCGCGGCGTCAAAGTCGATTGCGGAGAATGCCGGTCCCGGGACCAATGTCGGGACGATCGCGTTTGGCGACCCGGACACGGCGGGCTCAAATAACGCGAAGCTCAAACTCACCCTGTCGGGGAGCGGGGCTGAAAAGTTTTCGATCAGCACCGAGGGCGTGATCTCTTACCAGAGATACGATATCGACTACGAGACTCAACCTCATGCCTACATTTTGACCGTCAAGGCGGAGGACCAAGACGGGGTCGCGAGCACGACCATGCTTTCGGCCAGTACGCAAGTTACGATCAATATCACTGATATAGTCGAGAATAACGCACCGCTACTGGATGCGTCCATGGACTACGTATCCGGGATGACATTCACCCAATATCACGTCGTTCTTTCGGCCTCGGATGCCGATGGCCCAGGCCCCATCAGTTGGTCGGTGATGAGTAGTTATGCGGAGGTCGGCTCTTTGCCTGCCGTCGGCGCCTGGTCCGGCTCTGGCAATACGCGCACATTTGATATCGGAATGAGCTACAATGAGGATGGCTCGACCATAAGAGAATCGATCGGCTACTTCACCGTAAGGGTGGAAGACGCCGCTCATGCCTATCGCGACTACACCTGCAGGGTGGGAGGCCTGACCTTCAACCTCATCGCCCCTATTGTCCTGGATCTGGACGGCGACGGCGTCAGCCTCGTGTCCCTCGCGCAAAGTACGGTGGGCTTCGACCAGGACGGCGACGGCGCGCGCGATCGCACCGGTTGGGTCGGGGCTGGCGACGGTTTGCTGGTCCTGGACCGCAATCACAACGGCCTGATCGACGACGGCTCGGAGATCCGCTTCTCGACCGATGAGGAGCACGCGGTTTCCGATCTGGAGGGCCTGCGCGCCTATGACAGCAACGCCAACGGCTTCTTCGACCAACAGGACGCGCGGTTCGACGAGTTCCAGATCTGGCAGGACGCCGATGGCGACGCCGTCAGCGAGGCTGGCGAACTCAAGTCGCTGGCCGAGTTGGGGATCACCGCAATCAATCTGGCGCTCACCCGCAACGCCGACGCGGATCTGAACAGCGCCGAGAATGTCGTCTACGGAACCACCCAGTTCGTCCGCGCCGACGGCACGGTCGGTGAGGTTGGCGACGTGATGTTCGCCTACCAGGGCGCGCCCGAGGTCACGCTGATCTCGTCAACGACGTCTTCGCCGAACCAGATCGCCCTGCTCCCCCCCGTGGTCATCGACCTGGACGGCGACGGCGTCGAACTGGTCGGTCGCGCCAATTCGACGGTGCGTTTCGACGTCGCGGGAACCGGCCAGGCCGTCCGCACCGGTTGGGTCGGAGCCGACGACGCCTTCCTGGCGCTGGACCGCAATGGCGACGGCAAGATCACCACGGGCGCCGAGATCTCCTTTGTCGGCGATCTGGAAGGCGCGGTGTC
This sequence comes from Caulobacter sp. AP07, assembly GCF_000281955.1. GTDB lineage: Bacteria > Pseudomonadota > Alphaproteobacteria > Caulobacterales > Caulobacteraceae > Caulobacter. The sequence goes on from NZ_AKKF01000020.1 coordinate 1,495, forward strand.
CGACCTTGAGGGTCTTCGTGCTTTCGACAGCAACGGAAACGGCTTCCTGGACGACGACGACGCCCGCTTCGCCCAATTCAAGATCTGGCAGGACAAGAACCAGGACGGCGTCAGCCAGGCCGATGAACTCCATGGCCTCGGCGAACTGGGGGTCCAGGCGCTGAACCTGACCCAGCGACTGACGGGGGCCAGCGCCGCGGTCACCGGCGACAACGTGCTCTACGCGACCTCCGACCTGGTCAAGACCGATGGAACGCGCCTCACCCTGGGCGACGTCATGTTGGCCTACGACGCCGCCCCATCGGCGCCCACGACTCCGGTCGATGAACTTTCCGGCGTCGATCGCACGGCCGCTTCGACCCGGAACCCTCCCGCCAGCCAGACCGGCGCGCAGGATGGCGACGGGACCTTCTCGCCACACAGCAGACCGGTGGCCGACGACCAGGCTCGGTTGGCCCTCCCGGACGAGGCGCGCGCCCTGGCGCCGCAGTCGCGTTCGGGGATCGACCTGGCGGGCATACTGGACGCCGCCCGCATGCCGTCCTCGCCGCTCGCCGCGGTTGACTATGGCGACCTGGCGGGTGACGGCTCGCGATCGGCTTTGGAAGCGAGCCTTGCCTTGGCGCAGCAAACCCGCTTGCAGATGGTCCAGGCGATGGCCGGCTTTTCGCGAGAAGGCGCCGCCGACTTTGGTCCCGACGCCTTGCGGCGTGGCCATGCCCAGTCCCTGGCGCTCCTGACGGCGCTGCCTGACATTCGAGTGCGATAGATGATGAGCGTTTCACCCGACACCAAGACCGCCGACGGCGCCCCGGGGAACGGCGGCGGTCCCAGGACCGTCGCCGAAGCCATCGGCCAGATCGTCTGGCTGCTCAGCCAATCCACAGTTCACCGCGAACTGAAGATCAAGGCGCTGGAGTGGTCGTTCATGCCCGCCGTGGTCAGCGAGCAGTTTCGGATCTTCCGGTTTGGACCGACGCCGGGCCTGAGCGACGCCGACCCGGCCTCGTTCGCCCAGTTTGGCCTGACCCGCGAGGGCCTCGAAACCCTGCCGCTGGGCGTGGCGATCTGGGCCAATCTCTCGGAGGCCGCCGAAGCCAGGCTCGAGGCCGGCGAACACCTCTCGGCCGAGGACTGGACGTCCGGCGACCGGACCTGGCTGGTCGAGCTGATCTCGCCGTTCGCGACGCCTGAGAACAGGCTGTCGCAGATCATGTTGCTGGATCTGGTCAACGGGCCGTTCAAGGGCAAGACCTTCCATCTGCATAGAACCGATCCGGGAACCGGCAAGCGGGAAAAGGTCACCTTGGGCGACGCGTAACGCGCCCGACTTGAGGAAGCCTGGGGGCTGGAAGGCTCTCGTTGCTAGCGCGCCTTCCACCCCTTGGCCCTGGCCTGGGCCTCGCCGGCCGCGTCGAGCGGTTGTCCCACGATCATGGCGTCCACCGCCGCCAGCACCGCCGCCGGGGTTTCCGCGCCCGCGGTGCGGTAGGCCGTCTTGGTCGTCGGGGCGGCCGAACTGACCACGCGCAGGCGCCAGGCCGAGGGCTCGCGGCAGGCCACGCCGGCGACCGGCGTCTGGCCCGAGGCCTGGAAGGTCCGGCAATAGAGGCCGGCCTGGTCCTTGAACGACAGGCCGATGCGAATGGGCCCAGCGCCCTGGCCGGAGCCCTGCCGATTGAGGGCCTGGGCCAGAGGGCCCGTGGCGATCGGCGGCGCGTCCTGGGCGCCGCTCAGCACCGGCAGGGGCGGGATCGCGACCCGGCCGACGAACAGGCCCGCCACCAGGCAGGCGGCCATGGCGATCCAGGGGGGGATGCTCCGACGGACGCCTGGGGGCCTGGCGACCTTGGGTTCGCGCGGCTTGGCCTTGGCCTTGTCCTTGGTTTTGTCCTTGGCGCCCGGAAAGGCGATCACCTCGGCGGGGCGCGTCGTGGGCTTGGGCGCCTCGCCGCCGGTCACCGCGGCGGTCAGCCGCTGGGGCGGCCGTTCCAGGGCGCCGGCATGGGCGCCCGACAGCAGGCGGCGCAGCGCGCGCTGGGTCTCGATCCGCAGGGTCAGCTGGGGGTCGTTCTCCATGGCCGCCGCGATGCGGGCCATGGCCTCGGGCGGCAGCTCGCCGTCGACAAACGCGAAGACCTCTTCGTCCGGGACGGTCATGGCAGGACTCCTTGGTCGGTCAACACAGTTTGCAGCGTGGCGCGTCCGCGCGCCAGACGGCTGGTCAACGTGCCCATCGGCACCTCCAGGCTATCGGCGGCCTCCTGATAGGATAGACCCTCGATGAGCACCAAGGCGACAGCGATGCGCTGGTCCTCGGGCAGGGCGTCCAGGGCCCGTTCCACCGCCGAGGCGCCCAGCCGGGCCTCCAGCGACGGCGCGCCGGGATCGGCCGCCAGCGCGCCGTGCTCGGGCGGGGCCAGCACGCCGCCCTGCCGCTTGCGGGTCCGCGTCTCGTCGATCCAGGCGTTGCGCATGATCCGAAACATCCAACTGTCCAACCGCGTGCCGGGACGCCACTGATCGCGGCGCGCCAGGGCGCGCTCGACGGTCAATTGCGTCAGGTCGTCGGCGTCGGCCGGCTCCCACGCCAGGACCCGCGCCATCCGGCGCAGGCGGGGCAGCAGGGTCAGCATCTCTGTCTGGAAGAAATCCAAGTTCGCCTTCGTCACCTGTGGAAGAAACGATCCGTCGCCGTCGTTTAGTCCCTGAACGGTGAACTTATTTCACGCCCGCCGCGATCGGGCCATGGTGAGCGCCCGTCGCGCGAAGGAGGCAGACCCCCGATGACGTTCCGTTGGCCCCGCCTCGGCCCCGCCGCCGCGATGCTGCCCGGCCTGCTGGTGCTGTTCCTGGCCGCGCCGGCCTTCGCCCAGCTGCTGCCGTCGCCAAGTTCGGTGTTGGGCGGCCTGCCCCTGCCCGATCCCCGGCGGGACCCCCTGGCGCGCGCCGTGGGCCAGGCGGCGGAGGAACTGGAGCAACTGACGCCGCGCGCCCTGGTCGCCGCGCGGCTCGATCGCCTGAGCGACTTGGTCCGGCGCAACCCGAAGGCGCTGGAGCTCGACGACCTGGGCCAGCCCGTGGTCCGCGCCGAGGTGCTGGCGATCTCGCCCAGCCCGCAGGCGCTGGAGACGGTCCGGGCGGCCGGGTTCTCGGTGGCGCGCCGGACCCGGTCCGACGACCTGGGGCTGGAACTGGTCACCCTGACGCCGCCGAAGGGAATGAGCGCCAAGGCGGCCGTGCGGCGGCTGCGCGAACTGGACCCGACCGGCGACTACGACTTCAACCATCTCTATGCGGACGCGGGCGCCGGCGCGTCCCCGGGGCCGGTCGCGGTCGCGGCCGCGTCGGGCGGCGAGGCGGCGCGCGTGGGACTGCTGGACGGCGGCGTCGATGCCGCCCAGCCAGCCTTCGCGGGGGTGAAGATCCAGTCGCGCGGCTTCGGTCCGGGCGGCGTCCGTCCCGGCGCCCACGGCACGGCGGTGGCTTCGGTGCTGGTGGCCGGCGGCGTGGGCCAGATCCTGGCCGCCGACGTCTATGGCCGGGGCCCGACGGGCGGTTCGGCCGAGGCGATCGTTTCGGCCCTGGCCTGGATGGCCCAGGCCAGGGTGGCGGTGGTCAATGTCAGCCTGGTGGGGCCGCCGAACGGTCCGCTGGGCGTGGCGGTCCGGGCGCTGGTGGCCCGGGGCTGCCTGATCGTCGCGGCGGTCGGCAATGACGGGCCGGCGGCTCCGGCCCTGTATCCGGCCTCCTATCCGGGGGTGATCGCCGTGACCGGGGTCGACCGTCGCCGACGACTGCTGCCCGAGGCCGGTCGCGCCGCCCATGTCGACTTCGCCGCCTACGGCGCCGAGGTGAAGGTCGCCGCGCCGGGCGGGCGGACGGCGATCGTGCGGGGCACCTCCTACGCCGCGCCGGTGGTGGCCGCGCGCCTGGCGCGGATGATCGACGTCGCCGATCCGCAGGAGGCGAAGCGGGCGGTCGCCCGGCTGGGCGAAGCGGCGATCGACCTGGGCGCGCCGGGGCCCGATCCGCTGTACGGGCGCGGCCTGGTGGAGGCGGCGGGAAAATAAATTCGCGCGGCCGGGAAGAAAGCCCTTTGGGGCGTCGTTGGACGGGTCAGGAGGCGGACGAAACGCCGCTCCCCCCGACACACAGACTTCGCACTCGATCTTCCAGGAGAGACACCATGCGCGAGACCTCATTCTTCATCACCGCCACCGCTGCCGCCCTGCTGCTGGCCGCGCCGATGGCCCAGGCCCAGATCCTCGGCGGTTCGGGCGGCGGCGGGCTGACCGGCGGCCTCGGCGGCGGCCTCGGCGGCGGCATGGGCGGCCTCACCGGCCAACTGGGCGGCACGATCGGCGGGGGCGGCGAGCTGCGCCCGGACACCGACGGCGTGACCTCGCGCGTTCGCGGCGCGACCGAGCGCACGCGCCAGCGGACCGGCGATACGGTCGAACGCACGCGGGACCGCACCCGGGGCGCGGTGAGCCGCACCCAGGGCGTCGCCCAAGGCGCGACGTCGAGCGTGTCGGGCGCCGGCAATGTCGCCGGCTCGGCCTCGGGCGCCGGTTCGGCCTCGGCCGGCGGCGCGAGCGGCGCCCTGACCGGCGACCTCGGCGGCGCCGGCCAGTTCAACGCCCCGGACACCAGCGGCGTGACCTCGCGCCTCGCCGATCGGAGCCGCGACGCGGTCGGCGCGACGCGTGACCGGGCCAGGGCGACCACGGCCCGGGGCGGGGCGGTGGCCCGCAACGCTATCGGCTCGGCCCGCGACACCGCCGGCTCGGCCAGCACCAACGGCGCGGGCGCGGCCAATGCGACCGGCGGCCTGTCCGGCGACGGCCTGAGCGGTTCGGCCGGTGGTTCGGGCTCCGGCGGCGCCTCCAGCGCGCGCGGCTCGACCGGCAACAGCGGTTCGCTGGGCCTCGGCGGCTCGGCCTCGCGCCAGGGCGCCAGGGCTCAGGCCTCGGGGACCGGCTCGGCCGACGCCAAGATCGGCAACTAGGCTCCAGCGTCCTTGACCGGAAAGGGCGGCGTCGCGAGACGCCGCCCTTTTTCATGCCCGTGTCGATCGGCGACCCGGCAAGCGGGGCTGCTTTGACGGCGCGTCGTGATAACGTCGTTCGCCGGGCGGGGGTCCGGATCTCGAGGGGAACCACCAGATGACGATCCGCAAGCCTATCGCCCTGCCGGCCATGGTCACCGCCGCCCTGGCCCTGTCGGCGTCCGCCGCCTGGGCCCAGCGACCGCTGCCCATCCGCATCATACCGGTCGCGCCCGCGCCCGCCGCCCAGCCCGCCACCAATCCGCAGCTTCAGATGCCGAAGGGGCCGATCACCAGCGCCGCCGACCCCTTGGAACTGCTCAAGCAGGTCAACATCCTGCGAGGCCAGGTCGCGGCGCTGCAGCAGCAGACGGCGGCCCTGCAGGGCCAGGCCGGAACCCAGGCCAAGATGATCGACAGCCTGAAGAACGGGCTGGCCACCGTTTCGCTGAAGGGCATCACCAACGCCAACGACCTGGTGGCCGTGACGGGCGGCCTGGCCAGCCTGCAGAGCGAGTTGGCGAACGTGAAAGGTGAATTGGGGAACGTGAAGAGCGAGGCGGTTAGCCTGAAGTCGAGTTTCGACAACCACAAGCACTATCAGAGGTTGGCCCACATCGTTAATGACCAGCAGAAGATTGATGACATCGTGACCTCGGTGCCCTCGATCTATTGCAAGCTGTCCAAATCCGGCTCGGGCGTGAACTGCAACGCGCCGCTATAGAGGTTCCGAAGCGTTGCAGCCCTCCTCGGAAAGGCGACCCTGCGGGGCCGCCTTTTTCCTGGCCGCCTGAGTCTGGCGCGTCGGCCATCGGCTGATCCCGTTCCATGTGGAGCCTGCCCGACGGCCGACTCCACGACCTCGCCGTCTTTCAATATTGACACATTGTTGCGAGTGATTATTAGGCGCATCTTTCGTTCGTCGAGGGATTCGCCTGTGTCTTTAGCCACCCGCCGCCTGCTGCTGGCCTGCGCGTTCGCGCCGATGCTCGCGCCCTTGCCCGCGTGGGCGGACGATACGGCCAATACGGTGTCGGAGCTCAGGGTGGCCGGCCGCAAGGGCGACTACAATCCAGGCCAGGCGACGACGGCGACCAAGATCGAAGCCCCGCTGCGCGACATCCCCCAGACCATCGACGTGGTCGGCCTGAAGGTCATGCAGGACCAGCGCGCGCTGTCGCTGCAGGATGTGCTGAAGAACGTGCCGGGCGTCGGCTTCTCCAGCGGCGACGGCCAGCGCGACCAGGTGTCGATCCGAGGCTTCACGGCGATCGCGGACCAGTTCATCGACGGGGTGCGCGACGACGCGCTCTATTTCCGCGACCTGTCGAACATCGAGCGGGTGGAGGTGGTCAAGGGGCCGGCCTCGGTGCTCTACGGTCGCGGCTCGTCCGGCGGGCTGATCAATCGCGTCACGCGCAAGCCCGGCGTGGACGTCGCCGCGGTCATGGCCAGCTACGGCGCCTGGGACGATGGACGGATCGAGTTCGACCTTGGCAAGGCGCTTCCCGGCGCGGCGCTGCGCGTGACCGGCGCCGTCGAACGGGCCGACAGCTATCGCGATCGCCAGTTCCTCAAGCGTGAAGCCGTGGCCCCGGCCGCCACGGTGGCGCTGGGCGACGACACCTCGCTGCTGATCCAGGCCGACTATCTGCGCGACAAGCGCGTCACCGACTTCGGCGTGCCGGCCTATCGCGGCCGGCCGGTGGATGTGGACGCCGGGACCTATTACGGGGCGGCCAACGCCCGCGACGTGGACACCAGCCAAAGCAAGGTGGCCTCGGGCACGGCGACCTTGTCCCACCAGTTCGGCGAGGGCCTGAAGTTCCGCAACGCCTTCCGCTACTACAACTACAGTCTGTCGCGCTTCAACACCCTGCCGGGCTCGGTGAACGAGGTGGCCCAGACCGTGACCCTCAACCGATCGAACGTCGAGCGCGACGAGCACGGCTGGTTCAACCAGGCCGAACTCACCCAGGACCTGGCCCTGGGCGCCACCGGCCACCAGTTGCTCTACGGCGTCGAGGTCAGCCGCCAGGTCAAGGACGCCCTGACCTATTCCCGCAACGGCGTGGCGACGGTGTCGCTGTTCAACCCCGTGTCGCCGATCCTGGCCCGTGCGGTTCCCGGCGCCCCGACCGTCGACAACCGCACGATCTTCAAGACCGTCGGCGTCTACGCGCAGGACCTGGTGTCGCTGGGCGAGCACTGGAAGGCCCTGGTTGGGGTTCGCTACGACCGCTTCGAGCAGGCGACCGACCAGCGCCTGCCGGGCCTGGCCGACCTGTCACGGACCGACAAGAGCTGGAGCCCGCGGCTGGGCCTGGTCTGGCAACCGAGCAAGACCCAGTCGTACTACGCCTCCTGGAGCCGCTCGTTCCAGCCGTCGGGCGAAACCTTCGCCCTGGCCGCCAGCAACGCCGACATCGCCCCGGAAGAAACGACCAACCACGAGGTCGGGGGGAAGTTCGACTTCCTGAACGGCCGCGCCAGCGCCACGGTCTCGGTCTTCCGGCTCGAGCGCACCGGCATCAAGGCCACGGATCCGGCGACCTTGAGGATCATCCCGATCGGCGTGCAGCGCACGGACGGGGTGGAGCTGACCGGGAACCTCGACCTTGCCAATGGCTGGCGGGCGATCGCCGGCTACGCCTATCTCGACGCCAAGGTCACCGAATCGATCGCCATCGACGCCGGCCGGCCGATCGCCGGCAAACGCGCGACCATCACGCCGGAGCACAGCGCCAACCTGTGGCTGACCAAGGATGTCGGCGGGCGGTACGGCTTTGGGGCCGGCGCCAACTACGTGGGCGACCGCTTCGCCAACCCCGGCAACACGGTCACCCTGCCGGCCTACGCCACGGTCGACGCCATGGCCTGGAAGCGGTTCGGACCGCTGGTCGCGCAACTCAATGTCAGCAACCTCTTCGACGAGGGCTATATCGTCTCCGGCCATGGCACGAGCCCCAACCTCAACCTGCCCGGCGCGCCCCGTTCAGCGATGGTGACGTTGCGCTACGCCCTGCCGTAGGGCCGGCGTCGCGCTCTAGACAAAAGGGCCCGGCGTTTCCGCCGGGCCCTTCCTGATCGTCGTCGATCGACCGTTCGCGTTCCTAGCTGTCCAGGAAGCTGCGCAGCTTGCGCGACCGGCTCGGGTGCTTGAGCTTGCGCAGCGCCTTGGCCTCGATCTGGCGGATGCGTTCGCGGGTGACCGAGAACTGCTGGCCGACCTCTTCCAGGGTGTGGTCGGTGTTCATGCCGATACCGAAGCGCATGCGCAGCACGCGCTCTTCACGCGGGGTCAGCGAGGCAAGCACGCGGGTGGTGGTTTCCCGCAGGTTGCTCTGGATGGCCGCGTCGATCGGCAGGATGGCGTTCTTGTCCTCGATGAAGTCGCCCAGGTGGCTGTCTTCCTCGTCGCCGATCGGCGTTTCGAGGCTGATGGGCTCCTTGGCGATCTTCAGGACCTTGCGGACCTTTTCCAGCGGCATGGCCAGCTTTTCGGCCAGCTCTTCCGGCGTCGGCTCGCGGCCGATCTCGTGCAGCATCTGGCGGCTGGTGCGGACGATCTTGTTGATCGTCTCGATCATGTGCACCGGGATGCGGATGGTCCGCGCCTGGTCGGCGATCGAGCGGGTGATCGCCTGACGGATCCACCAGGTGGCGTAGGTCGAGAACTTGTAGCCGCGGCGATATTCGAACTTATCGACGGCCTTCATCAGGCCGATATTGCCTTCCTGGATCAGGTCCAGGAACTGCAGGCCGCGGTTGGTGTACTTCTTGGCGATGGAGATCACGAGGCGCAGGTTGGCCTCGACCATTTCCTTCTTGGCCTGACGGGCCTCGCGCTCGCCCTTCTGCACGGTCTGGACGATGCGGCGGTAGTCGTCGATCGGCACGCCGGTCTCGGTGGCCAGGGCGGCGATTTCCTGGCGGATGTCGCCGACCGAATTGACGTCGTTCTCGACGAACTTGGTCCAGCGCACGCCCATGGCCTTGACCTGCTCGATCCAGTTCGGGTTCAGCTCCGAACCGAAATAGGCCTTGAGGAACTCGCTGCGGCTGATGCCGTAGCTGTCGGCCAGGCGCAGCAGGCGGCCTTCCAGGCCGATCAGGCGCTTGTTGATCGCGTACAGCTGCTCGACCAGCGCCTCGATGCGGGCGTTGTTCAGCTTCAGTGTCTTCAGGTGCTGGATGATGGTCTGCGACAGGCCCTCATAGGCCTTGCGGTCGGCGTCGCTGAGGTCGGCGCCCTTCAGGCGGCTGCCGACCAGCTTGTCCTGCAGCTTGCGGAAGGTCTCGAACTCGCTGGCGATCGCGTCGAGGATGGCCATCACGCCTTCGCGCAGCTCGCCTTCCATGGCGCTGACCGTCGGGCCGGCGCCGTCGTCGAAATCGTCCTCGTCGTCGCCTTCGCCCTCGGCCTTGGGGGCGTCGGGGTCGGCCTCGACCGGTTCGGCCTGCTCGGCCTCCTCGGCGGCGATGGCGGCGGCGACGCCGTTGATCGCGGTATAGGTGCCTTCCAGGTCGATCACTTCGCGCAGCAGGATGCGGCCGGTGCCCAGTTCCTCGCGCCAGACCATGATCGCTTCGAAGGTCAGGGCGCTTTCGCACAGGCCGCGGATCATGGTGTCGCGGCCGGCCTCGATGCGCTTGGCGATGGCGATCTCGCCCTCGCGCGACAGCAGCTCGACGCTGCCCATCTCGCGCAGGTACATGCGCACCGGATCGTCGGTGCGGTCATAGGCCGCGGGCTTGTCGCTGGTGATGACCTGCTGGTTGTCCTCGCGGGCGACGACTTCGCCGCCTTCCGAGGTCTCGGCGTCTTCTTCGGCCTCGACCACGTTGACGCCCATCTCGCTCAGCATGGCGAGGGTGTCTTCGATGGCTTCGGACGTCACTTCTTCCGACGGCAGGACCTTGTTCAGCTCGTCCATCGTGACGTAGCCGCGCGCCTTGGCCTGCTTGATGAACTTCTTTACGCCGGCATCGGTCAGGTCGAGCAGGGGGCCGTCGCCGCCACCGGTTTCGGGCGGTTCAGCTCCGTCAGTCGTCGTCGTGCTCATTCAGGTCTCCGAAACGACGCGGCGCCAGGATCGAGGCGCGCGCCGAGAAATGTGTACGTGAAAGGCCGCTTTACGCATCGCGCCCTGTCGTCCGTTCCAGTCATCCAGCGAACCGCTGAAAAAATTCTCAAGGGAAACGCGCGACACACGTCGAAGAGCCATGGGCTAACGCTCCGCGAGCTGGGCTCTGTGCGGAGGCGCGGGCTTCGAGCGCGGTCGGCGTCGCCTCTCGCGAGGTTTCCGCAGCCACTGGGACCTGACGGCGGCGAGGGTGACATCCTGTTTCAAGGAGGGCGCGCGCATCAAAATGGCGGCCCGAGCGATGTCAATCAGCAGCGTGGCAAATCCTTGAGTCGCCAGATGGCGTTGCATGACGCCGGAGTCAAGATGGGAACGCTCGCCAATTCCACTCATCCCGGCGAAGGTCGGGACCCCGGCGGCGCAGGCGGGATCGCCCCGGCCTGATCTTCAAGCTCGGCTTGGGCGGATATCCAGGGTTGGTTAAGCGCGCAATTTACGAGATCGCGGCCGTGGTCGCCGCCGCTTCCCAGAATTCCAGCCCGCTGATCTGCCGCTCCAGCACCCCGATCCGGGTGCGCAGGTCGCGCGTCGCCGTCAGGGTGCCGGCGGTCACCGGTTCGCGGCGCAGGGAGGCCAGGGCGCGTTCGCTGTCGCCGATCTCGACCAGGGCCTCGTAGCACGCCGACCACAGGGCCTTGGCGCGGTGGGGGTCCATCTTCGGGTCGAGGAACGGGGCGGTGATCGCGTGGGCCACGCGCTCGACCTCGGCGACCTGACCGCCCAGGCCCTTGCGGTCGAGGATGGCGCGGAACGGGGTGTCGTCGCTGATCTCGTCGGACAGGGCGTCGAACAGCTCGGCCGCCAGCGGGGCCAGGCGCGGGTCGCCGAAGCCGATCCGCTCGATGGCCTCGTCATAGGGCCGGGCCCAGGCCGGATGGTCCAGCGCGGCGATGGCCACGGCGGCGTGGAACGGCTTGAGACGGCCGCCG
>NZ_AKKF01000021.1 GCF_000281955.1 Caulobacter sp. AP07
GGCGGGTCAGTTCGCCAGCCATGAGGCCGTAAAGGCTTGGCTTCTGTCCTGGGGCGCCCCGAACGAGCTTCCGCCGCCCAAGGCCGGCGACTGACACTCCAACATGTCGTAACAGCAGGCTCCGGGAGCCTCTAGCTCCCGAGCCCCAGCATGACCGATGTCCCTCCGCCTCGTGTAATCTGGTCCCCCAGAGCCATCCGGGACCTCGCCGGCATCCGCACCTATATCGGGCAGTTCGCTCCCCTCGCGGCGCAACGCTTCACGGCCCGTCTGATCGGAGCCGTTGAGAGCCTGGCTGAGCACCCGAATCGGGGCCGGCCGGTCGGCCAGGGCGTGCGGGAGTTGGTCGCGATCAGGCCGTACTTGGTGCTCTATGAGGTCGGAGGCGAAGGGGTGCGGATTCTCCACATCAAGCACGGCGCGCAGCGGCCAGACTAAGCGCCACTACACCTAGGCCCGTTCGAAGCGCTTCACGCACCAGTACTTGAAACCCTGGTCCAGCGTCTTCTTCAGGCCGCGCTTCTGCAGGGCCAGGCCGATCATGGTGTTGAAGAAGCCGTGCGCCACGACCAGCACCTCCTGGCCGCCCTCCGACAGGCCGATCAGCAGCTCGGCCGCCTGGTCGGCGCGGACCTCGGCCTGGGCGCGGCTTTCCTGGCCGGCGTGGTGGTTGAAGAACCACCACCAGAAACGGGCGAAGAAGCCCCAGTTCTGGGGCGACATCTTGATCCAGCGCGGCCAGGGCGGCGGCGGCAGCGGGGCCTCGATGAACAGCGGGTCGCTGGCGAAGGCCTTGCCGGCGGTGACGGCGTGGGCGGTCTCGATCGAGCGGCGGCGGGTGGAGGCGATGATCGTCCCGGCCCGCCGGGCGGCGGCCTTCAGCGATTCCGGCGGCGTCTGGCCGGGCAGCAGGCCGCCCTCCTCGTACAGCGCCCACCAGTCGCCATAGGCCGGGGCGTTGAAACGGACCTTGCGCGACAGGGCCGGTTCGCCGTGCCGGGCCAGGGTGATGGCGCCGGGCCGAGAGGCGGTCGCGCCCCCAGGCGATCGGTCAGCGGGCGATCGGTCGGTTGGCGATCGGTCGACGGGCGATCGGTCGGCGGAAAGGTGGTCGGCGGGCAATTCGTCGGCCATTGATTCTGGAAGTCCGATTTCGCGCCTCGCGCGAACCCTCGAACCTCTCACCCCTCCTGCAACGCTCTGACATGCGCCGCCGCCGAGCGGCCGAGCGCCTCTAGGTCGTAGCCGCCCTCGAGCGAGGAAACAATACGCCCGCCGCAACGCCGGTTCGCCACCGAGGCGATCGCCCGGGTCGCCCAGGCGAAATCCTCGGCCTCCAGGCTCTGCTGGGCCAGGGGATCGCGGACATGGGCGTCGAAGCCGGCCGAGACCAGGATCAGCTCGGGGGCGAAGCCGTCCACCTGCTCCATCAGCCCCTCGAAGCCCCGGCGCCAGACCTCGCGGGGCGCATGGGGCGCGACGGTGGCGTTGGCGACGTTGCCGACGCCCGATTCGGACGGATCGCCAGTGCCGGGATAGAGCGGCGACTGGTGGATGGAGGCGAAGAACACGCTCGGATCGCGCTCGAACACCGCCTGGGTGCCGTTGCCGTGGTGGACGTCGAAATCGACGATCGCCACCCGCTTCAGGCCCGAGGCCTGGGCGACCCGCGCCGCCACGGCGATGTTGGAGAACACGCAGAAACCCATGGCCACGCCCGGTTCGGCATGATGGCCCGGCGGCCGCACGGCGCAGAAGGCCCGCGTCTGCCGGCCCGTCGCCACCGCCCGGGTCGCGTCGGCCACGGCGCCGGCGGCGCGGCGCGCGGCGGTCAGGCTGCCGGCCGACAGCACGGTGTCGGGGTCCAGGGCGCGGGTCCCGGCTCGCGGCGCGGCGGCCAGGATGGTGTCGATGAAGCCTTGCGGATGGACCAGGGCCAGGTCGGCGAAGTCGACCAGCGGGGCCTCGAAGGCCTCCAGGTCCAGGCCGGCGTCGTCTTCCAGCGCGTCGATCACCGCCCGCAGGCGCTCGGGCCGCTCGGCGTGGTTGTCGCCGGGCCGATGGTCGAGCATATCCAGATGGGTATAGAGCGCGACATCCATGCGAGGATCCTAACCGTTGAGCACCGCCGCGACCATCCGCCCCTGCACGCTCCGGCGAGCCACGATCGAGGACGCCGACACGGTGTCGAGCCTCGGCGCCCGCACCTTCACCGAGACCTTCGCCCATCTCTATCCGTCCGAGGACCTGGAAACCTTCCTGGCCTACGCCTACGGCCTGGAGCGGACCCGGCTCGACCTGGCCGATCCCGACAAGGCCATCTGGTTGCTGGAGGACGCGGACGGCGAGGCCATCGGCTACGCCCTGGCCGGCCCCTGCGGCCTGCCCCACCCCGACGCCAGCCCCGCGCACGGCGAGCTGCACCGGGTCTATGTGCTGAAGTCGCACCAGGGCGGCGGCCGCGGCTCGCTGCTGCTGAACACGGCGCTGGACTGGCTGGAGAAGGACGGCCCGCGCCCGCTGTGGATCGGCGTGTGGTCCGAGAACTTCGGAGCCCAGAAGCTCTATGGCCGCATGGGCTTCGACAAGGTCGGCGAGTACCGCTTCGCGGTCGGCGAGACGCGGGACCTGGAATTCATCCTGCGACGGGGGTGAAACCGGCCTCGCCTTTCTCCACCGCAAGCGGCAAAGCTTTGCCAGGGAGAATCGCGGGGAACGCCGATGAAATGGATGACGATGCTGGCCTGTGTCGCGGCGCTGGCCGCGACGCCGGCCCTGGCCCAGACCGAGCCCACGGCCGAGCAGTTGGCGGCCAAGCGCGCCGCCGCCAAGACCGAGGGCGACGCCCTGCTGGCTAAGGCGGGCGCGGCGGCCTTCTTCGACAATTTGAGCGACAGCAAGGACGAGACCGGGGTCATCCTGCAGCACAAGGGCTCCGGTCTCTACTGCATCTTCAATCCGGGACGCACCGACAGCGAGGTCGTGCTGTTCAAGCCCGACGGCACGGACGTCGGCTGCAACAGCGTCACGTTCGCCGACAGTCGCACCGTCTACGCCACCCGTTCCAGCCAAACCCTGAACCAGGCCCTGGAACAGTCGGTGGCGGCCCTGAAGATCAAGCACCCGAAGGCCAAGCCCTATCGCGGCAAGACCTCGAACCTCGTCGCGATGATGACGGCCACGGGTAAAATCCCGCCCAGTCGCACCGAACGCTTCATCGACGGCGGAACCTATGAAAGCGTCTCGGTGGCCGTCGTCGATGGTTGGGAGATCAAGCTGCGGCTCAGCGGCGAAGCCGCCAACGCCTCATTCCTGGCTAGCTCGGGCGACGGCATGGGCTGGCTGATGTACCTGTTCAAGGCGGTTCAATATCATAAGGCGCCAGCGGACACGTCGTCTCCCGCCGCTGGACAGCCCGCCTCCTGAAGGCCATCCTGGGTTCGAACAACCGTTCGAGATCCCCACCCGATGTTCTTCCGCTTCTTCTCCGAGCTCCGCCAGGCCAAGGTGCCGGTCAGCCTGCGCGAATACCTCCTGCTGATGGAGGCCCTCGACAAGGACGTCATCGATCGCCGGATCGAGGACTTCTACTTCCTGTCGCGGGCCAGCCTGGTGAAGGACGAGAAGAACCTCGACAAGTTCGACCGGGTGTTCAGCCACGTCTTCAAGGGCCTGGAGACGGTGGAGGACGGCATCACCGCCGAGATTCCGGCCGAGTGGCTGAGGCTGCTGACCGAGAAGTTCCTCACCGACGAGGAGAAGGCGCAGATCGAGGCCCTGGGCGGCTTCGAGAAGCTGATGGAGACCCTGCAGGAGCGCCTTCGCGAGCAGAAGGAGCGCCACGAGGGCGGCTCCAAGTGGATCGGCACCGGCGGCACCAGCCCGTTCGGGGCCAACGGCTACAATCCCGAAGGCGTGCGCATCGGCCAGGACAAGAGCCGCCACGGCAAGGCGGTCAAGGTCTGGGACAAGCGCGAGTACAAGAACCTCGACGACAGCGTCGAACTGGGCACCCGCAACATCAAGGTCGCCCTGCGCCGCCTGCGCAAGTTCGCCCGCCAGGGGGCGCTGGAGGAGCTGGACCTCAACGGCACCATCCGCGGCACGGCCGAGAAGGGCTATCTGGACATCCAGATGCGCCCCGAGCGCCGCAACACCATCAAGGTGCTGCTGTTCTTCGACATCGGCGGCTCGATGGACGGCCACATCAAGCTCTGCGAGGAGCTGTTCAGCGCCGCCAAGACCGAGTTCAAGCACCTGGAATTCTTCTACTTCCACAACTGCCTGTACGAGGCCGTGTGGAAGGACAACCGCCGCCGCCAGGCCGAGAAGACCCCGACCTGGGAGGTGCTCCACAAGTTCCCCCACGACTACAAGGTGATCTTCGTGGGCGACGCGACGATGAGCCCCTACGAGATCACCTATCCGGGCGGCAGCGTCGAGCACTGGAACGAGGAGGCCGGGGCCATGTGGATGACCCGGGTCACCGACATCTACCAGAGCGCCGTCTGGCTCAACCCCACCCCCGAGCGCCACTGGGACTACACCCAGTCGATCGGGGTGATGAAGCAGCTGATGAACGACCGGATGTTCCCGCTGACCATCGAGGGGCTGGACAAGGCGATGCGGGAGCTGGTGCGGGGGTAGGACCGCCCTACAGCCCCGCCCGCTCCAGCGCCTCGCGCACCACGTCGGGCGCGTGGTCGACCACCCGCAGATAGGCGGTCAGCGCCGTGTCGGGCCGGGCCTGGCCCAGTTCCAGCATGGCCAGTTGGTCGAGAGGGATGCAGAAGGCGCGGGCGAATTCGTCCTGCGACAGGCCGCTGCGCCAGCGCACCGCCTGAACCAGGGCGCGGGCCGAGCGGGCATGGCCGGGGTCGGCGGCCTCGTCGACGGCCAAGTCTGCGGCGGTTTCGGCTCTGGTCATGGCAATGCTCCTGGCGCTTGCCCCCGGGGCGAGGGTGTAGACCCGTTGCGTTGCAGGAATTCGACGGCATTGCGTCGAGTACGGGACTCTGTTGGGGCGATGACAGGCGCCGAGCGCGCCTAACGCGTCGGCTGGGCGGCCATCGCCCGGGCCTTGGCCTCGACCGCCTCGACGCCCTTCAGCGGGTCGCCGGCCGCCTCGAGCATGGCGTTGAAGCGCTTGAGGTCCTTGGTGCTGATCTTCTGGACGTCCTTCTCCTTGGCCCATTCCAGGCCGATCAGCTGGCCCAGGCGGCAGGCCTTGGGCAGGAGCAGGGGCTGTTCGGCCGCGCCGCCCTTGGCCAGCAGCTTGCCGACGACGTCGTTCCAGTTGGGCGAGCCGGCGAAGCAGAACGACAGGTGGTCGCAGGTCCCGGTCCAGAACCGCTTGTACCAGCGCAGATGTTCGTCGGTGTCGAAGCGCAGGGTGTCGGTCGGCCTGACCACCGCCCGGCAATCGGGCCGCACGAACTCCCCGGCCCGGACCGTCGACGCGCCGGCCAACACCACAACCGCCGCGACCACGGCTCCAACCTCACGCAACGCCACTGTACGCTTCCTCGACGCCGGTCCCCCGGACACTTCTCAAGCGGCTGTTAAAGCTCAGCCTTCTGACAGAAATGCGGCGGTGGCCTCGATGGCCTCGACCAGGCCCACCCGCTCGATGGTCACGCCCTCGGGCAGGCTGGAGAACAGCCGGGTGGGCGCGGCCGCGTCCAGCATCACGAACACGCCCTTGTCGTCGGCCCGGCGGATCAGCCGGCCGAAGGCCTGGCTGATACGGGCCCGGGCCGTCGAGTCGTCATAGCCCTTGCCGCCGAACCGCGCCCGGCGAGCCTTGTGCAGCACGTCGGGACGCGGCCAGGGCACGCGGTCGAAGACCAGCAGGCGCAAGGATCGGCCCGGCACGTCGATGCCGTCGCGGATGGCGTCGGTGCCCAGCAGGCAGGCGTCCTGCTCGGCCCGGAAGATATCGACCAGGGCCCCGGCCTCCAGCGGGTCGACGTGCTGGGCGTAGAGGGCCAGGCCCTTGTCGGCCAAGGGGGCGGCGATCCGTTCGTGCACGGCCTTCAGCCGGCGGATGGCGGTGAACAGCCCCAGACCCCCGCCGCCCGCCGCCAGGAACAGCTCGCGCATCGCCGCCGAGACCTGGCGCGGATCGTCCTTGCCGACGTCGGTGACCACGAAGGCCTTGGCGTTGTTGGCGTAGTCGAACGGCGAGACCAGCTTCAGCACCTTGGGGCTCTGCGGCAGGCGCGCGGCGCCGGTGCGCATCTCGGCCAGGGCGAAGGGGTCCTCCAGGGCCGGATCGGTAAGCGTGGCGCTGGTCACCAGCACCCCGTGGGCGGGGCTGAGCACCGCCGCCCGCAGCGGCTCGGTCGGGTCCACCCAGTGGCGGCGGCAGGCCGCGTCGACGACGCGGCCGTAGAGGAAGGTCGCCTCGAACCAGTCGACGAAGTCGGGGTCGTCCTCGGCGTCCTCGTCGATGGCCTTCAGGATCGAGCGCCAGGCCGGCAGGGTCATGCGGGCCCGGCGGTCCAGGCCGCGCAGCGCGCCCTCGATCCGCGCCCGCTCCGAGGTCGGCAGGGTGTCGGTCTCTTCGTCCAGAACGTCTTCCAGGTGGCGGGCCAGGGCCAGCAGCGGGGCCTCGATGCCGGCCAGGGCCCGGGAGGCCTCGCCCGCCCGCTCGCGCACCAGCTCGATGGCCGGGCGGGCGGCGCATTGCAGCCCCTGCTCGGCCGCGCCGGGGCGGTCGGTAACCCGGGCCCGCAGCTGCTCGATCACCGCGACCAGGAAGGTCTCGATCGGGCCGATCGGATTGACCTGGCCGTCGGGCGGCGCGATCCGTCCCGACCAGCCCTCGCCCGGCAGGACGGCGGCGGCGTGCAGGGCGGCGGTCAGCGAAGCGCGGGCGCCCTCGCGATCGCCGATGATGTCGAGCAGGCGGGTTTCCAGCCCCCTGCCCCGACGCCCCCGCCCTTCCGGTCCGCGCAGCCAGCGGCGCATCTCGGCGGCCTCGGCCCCGGACAGGGCGGCCGAGAAGGCGCTGTCGGCGGCGTCGAACAGGTGGTGGCCTTCGTCGAAGACGATGCGCTTGAGCGAGGTGGTCTCGTTGTCGCCCTTCAGGCCGCGCGCCGTCCGGGCCCCGTCGAAGGCCGCCTGGCTGAGCACCAGGGCGTGGTTGGCGATGACGATGTCGGCCCGCTTGCTGGCCCGTACGGCCTTTTCGATGAAGCAGACGCGATAGTGCTGGCAGCCGGCGTGAATGCACTCGCCGCGCCGGTCGACCAGGTTGGCCGGCCCGGCCTGGGCCGAGGGCGGGATGGCGAACAGGGTCGGCAGCCAGGCCGGAAAATCGCCGCCGGTCATGTCGCCATCGCGGCTGGCGCGGGCCCAGCGGGCCGCCAGCGCCAGGCCGATCAGGTCGCCATTGCCCAGCTGGGCGGTGTTGACCTGCTCCTGGAAGTTCAGCAGGCAGATGTAGTTCTCGCGGCCTTTGCGGACCACGGCCTTGCGGGCCCGGACCAGCGGGTCGGGATAGATCGAATGGCTCTCGCGCTCGATCTGGCGCTGCAGGGCGCGGGTATAGGTGCTGATCCACACCGACGGGCCGTTCATCTCGGCCCAGACCGAGGCCGGCGCCAGATAGCCCAGGGTCTTGCCGACCCCGGTGCCGGCTTCGGCCAGCATCATGTGCGGTTCGCCCTCGCGCTCGCGGGGGGCGAAGGCGAAGGCGGCCTCGCGGGCGAAGGTGTCCTGGGCCTCGCGCACCTCGTCCAGGCCCGAGCGCTGCAACAGTTCCTTCAGCCGCTCGCTGGCCCGTTCGGGGTCGACCGGCCGGGAGCCGGGCTCGCCGGGCGGGGCCTGGTCCTCCCACTCCGTGGCGCGGGCCCAGACGTCGAGGCCGGAGCTGCGGAACTGGTTGCCGACCGGGGCCGAGCGCAGGGCGCCGATCACGGCGGGCCCCCACGACCAGCCGGCCCGAGCCATGGTCTCGGCCACCGCCAGGGCCTCCTCGCGCGACGGCCGGGGCGTCAGGGCCAGCTCGCGCAGCAGGGCGTCGGCGGCGTCGCGCAGGGTCTGGGCCTGGGCCGGCGCGCCCTTCGGCTCGGGCAGACCCAGGGCGGTGGCCAGGCCCACGGCCGACGGCGCGCAGAAGGTGGCCGGCCGGGTGAAGACATAGAGCTCCAGCACGTCGAACACGCCCCGGCTACGCGCGGGGGCGTGCAGGTTCAGCCGCTTGGCGGTCATGCCGGCGTGGGCCACCAGCACCGGCCCGTGCTCCAGCAGGTCGCGGGCGTCGGGCGTGCGCAGCGGCCGCCCCTCGCCGCCCGTGCCGCCATCGGCGAAGCCGGCGCGCGGGCCGGGCAGCACCACCAGGGCGGGGGCGAGTTCGAGGGTGGGAATCTGTGCGGTCACGGGTGTTTAACTAGCGCGGATCGCATGGAAACGGAACGGGAACATGCTATAGGCGACGGAATGCTCGCGGCCGACGCCCTTCCTCCCCGGTTTTCAGAGTGGTTCGCCGCGCGCGGCTGGGCGCCGCGGGCGCACCAGCTGGCCATGGTCGAGAAGGGCCGGCAGGGGCGCGACGCCCTGCTGATCGCCCCGACCGGCGGCGGCAAGACCCTGGCGGGCTTCCTGCCCAGCCTGATCGAACTGTCCGAACGGGCGCCGCGCAACACACCGGCCGGCGTGCACACCCTCTACGTCTCGCCGCTCAAGGCCCTGGCCGTCGATATCGAGCGCAACCTGGCCACGCCGATCCGCGAGATGGGGCTGAAGGTCGTCGCCGAGAGCCGCACCGGCGACACCGGCGAGGCCCGCAAGGCCCGCCAGCGCCTGCGGCCGCCCGACATCCTGCTGACCACCCCCGAACAGCTGGCGCTGTTCTGCGCCTGGGAGGGCGCGCGGGAGTATTTCGCCGACCTGTCCTGCGTGATCGTCGACGAGGCCCACGCCATGTGGCCCAACAAGCGCGGCGACCTGCTGGCCTTGGGCCTGGCGCGGCTGCAGCGGTTTTCGCCGAAGATGCGGCGGGTGGGGCTGTCGGCGACGGTGGACGATCCGGACCTGGTGCAGCGGTGGCTGGGCGTGAACGAACCCCCTCCCCCTCGTGGGGAGGGGGCAGGGGGTGGGGGGCCCGCGCGCACCGCGTCGGACGCTCTGCCGGCCGCCCCCCACCCCCAACCCCTCCCCACGAGGGGGAGGGGCTCGCACGAGGTCGATCTCGTCCTCGGTTCCGGCGGCGCTCAGCCGATCGTCGAGGTGCTGGTCAGCGGCGGCAAGGTGCCGTGGGCCGGCCACACGGCCGAGCACGCCATGGCCGAGGTGTACGAGATCATCAAGGCGTCGAAGACCGCCCTGGTCTTCGTCAACACGCGTTTCCAAGCGGAGTTCGCGTTCCAGGAGCTCTGGAAGCTCAACGACGACGGCCTGGCCATCGCCCTGCACCACGGCAGCCTGGCGGCCGAGCAGCGGCGCAAGGTCGAGGCGGCCATGGCCCGCGGCGAGATCCGGGCCGTGGTCTGCACCTCCACCCTCGACATGGGCATCGACTGGGGCGACGTCGACCTGGTGATCCAGCTGGCCGCCCCCAAGGGCGCCTCGCGGATGGTCCAGCGCATCGGTCGCGCCAACCACCGGCTGGACGAGCCGTCGCGCGCCATCCTGGTCCCGGCCAGCCGCTTCGAGATGCTGGAGTGCCGCGCCGCCGCCGACGCCATCCTGGGCGGCCACCTGGACGGCGAACCGGCCCGGACCGGCGCGCTGGACGTCCTGGCCCAGCACCTCATGGGCCTCGCCTGCTCCGAACCCTTCGCCCTGACCGACCTGTATGACGAGATCCGCGCCGCCGGCCCCTATGCCGACCTGGCCTGGGAGGACTTCGAGACGGTCGTCGATTTCGTCTCGACCGGCGGTTACGCCCTGAAGAGCTACGACAAGTTCCGCCGCATCGTGCCCGGCCAGGGCGGCCTGTGGCGGGCCCGCAACGCCCAGACCGTGCTGCGCCACCGGATGAACGTCGGCACGATCGTCACCGCGGCCATGGTCAATGTGCGGGTCGGCGGCGGCAAGCGGCCGATGGGCGGGAGGAAGGTCGGCGAGGCGGAAGAAGGCTTCTTCGAAGCGATGAAGCCCGGCGACACCTTCATCTTCGCCGGCCAGGTCTGGCGGTTCAACAGCTTGGTCGGCACGGACGCCTTCGTCAGCCTCGCCCCGGACAAGGACCCGATGATGCCCAGCTGGGGCGGGGCGAAGTTCCCGCTCTCGACCTATCTGGCCAGCCGCGTGCGGGCGATGATGCACGACGAGACCGAATGGGCCGCCCTGCCCGCCGACGTCCAGGAATGGCTGGGCTACCAGAAGCTGCGCTCGATCATGCCGGGCGAGGATGAGATGCTGCTGGAGACCTTCCCGCACGGCAAGCGCCACCACCTGGTGTTCTACAGTTTCGAGGGCCGCCTGGCCCACACCACCCTGGCCATGCTGCTGACCCGGCGGCTGGACCGCATGGGCGTCGGGCCCCTGGGCTTCGTGGCCAACGACTACGCGGTCAACATCTGGTCGCTGAAGTCGATGGCGGACCTCGACCTCGACGCCCTGTTCGCCCAGGACATGCTGGGCGACGACCTCGAGGCCTGGCTGAACGAGAGCTTCCTGATGAAGCGGGCCTTCAAGGCCTGCGCCCTGATCAGCGGCCTGATCGAGCGCCGCCATCCGGGCGAAGAGAAGTCCGGCCGCCAGGTGACCTTCTCGACCGACCTGATCTATGACGTGCTGCGCCGCCACCAGCCCGACCACCTGCTGCTGCGCTGCGCCCGGGCCGATGCGGCGACCGGTTCGCTGGACGTGGCGCGGCTGGGTGACATGCTGGCGCGGATCCAGGGCAGGATCCGCCATGCGGCGCTGGACCGGGTCTCGCCCTTCGCCGTGCCGATCATGCTGGAGATCGGCCGCGAGCGGGCGCCAGGGGATGCGGCCGGCGAGATGATCCTGGCCGAGGCCGAGGAAGACCTGATCGCCGAGGCGATGTCGTGAGAGAGTGCGTTGGGTGAGTAGCCTGAGCTTCAAGATCAGCGACTGCGGCGGGCTGAAGATCGAAGTCTTCGGAACCCGCGCGACGCTGCGCCATTCCGGGGCCCTGTGGCTGGAAGGCGAGCGTGCGATGGTGGTCGCCGACCTGCACTTCGAGAAGGGCAGCAGCTACGCCGCGCGCTTTGGCCAGATGTTGCCGCCCTACGACACCCGCGAGACCCTGGACCGGCTGGAGCGCGAGCTGGCGGCGCTGAACCCCGCCACCCTGATCTTCCTGGGCGACAGCTTCCACGACGGGGCCGGCGAGGACCGCCTGCCGGCCGACGACCGGGCCCGGATCGCCGCCCTGGCCCGGGGCCGCGACCTGGTCTGGGCGGTGGGCAACCACGACGCGGACGGCCCCCGCGCCCTGCCCGGCGCGGTGGTCGACGAGGCGGCGATCGCCGGCCTGACCTTCCGGCACGAGCCCCTGCCCGGCGCCCAGCCCGGCGAGGTGGCCGGCCACCTGCATCCGGCCGCCCGGGTGACCAGCGGCCGGGCCAGCGTGCGGCGGCGCTGCTTCGTCACCGACGGGTCGCGGCTGGTGCTGCCGGCCTTCGGGGCGTTCACCGGGGGCCTGAACATCCTGGACGCGGCCTTCGCGCCGCTGTTCGGGACCCCGCCCCTGGCGGCGGCCCTCGGCCGGGGCCGGGTGCACGCGGTGGGCTGGAAGTCGCTGCGGCCGGATTGAGAGGCTCCGCCGCCAGGTGGGGGCCAGTACGGATCACCCCGGGGAGACCACGCGCCGCTTGGTGAAAGCTCTCGCAATCAGCATGGCGTCGCGGGAACCGGCGCCGCGCCGAGCTTCTCGACGCGCGGACCATGGCGGCCACCGGCAAACCCGGTCGCTAGGAAGGCTGTTACGCAGGCCTTGGCCACGTCGAGCCTGACCAGGCGGGCGCCGAGGGCGATGACATTGGCGTCGTTATGCTCGCGGCCGAGCGTCGCGGAGACGGGCTCGTTGACCAGCGCGCAGCGACAGGCCGGATTGCGATTGACCGCGATGGAGATGCCGATGCCCGAGCCGCAAAGCGCGATGCCGCGCTCGGACCGGCCGCTCGCGATATGCTCGGCGAGCTTGTAGCCATAATCGGGATAGTCGACGCGCGCGCCGCTCTCGGGGCCCAGGTCCGCGACCTCGTGGCCTTCGCCCGTCAGCCAAACGGCCAGCTCGGCCTTGAGCTCGATCGCGGAATGGTCCGAGGCGATGGCGATCCGCATGGCGTTCAGCTCCCCGAGTCTCAAATGCAGCGCGAAAAACCAAGCAAGGAGTCGCCCGACCCCCGTTATCCAGCATCGCTGATTCCCATGCGGCGCACCCCAAGTAGCGCCTAGGCGCTGCGGCGCTCAGATGATCTGTTGGGGCCAGTTCAAAGCTGAGTTGTAAGGGGGCCTACATGCAAGCAGCAACGACCGTGACCCAGCCCGTGTCGGGTTGGTTCGCGCTGATCTACATCCTGCTGTATTTCGTCCCCGTCCTCTTTGGCGCGTTCGCGCGGCTGCGCCCACGCCACCTCATCATCGTTGGCCTGGTCGACCTCCTGCTGGGATGGACGATTTTCGGCTGGTTTCTTGGAATCGCCCTCGTCTTCTGGTGGAAGCGCCAAGCGGCCCGAACCGGGCCCACGAAGGCCCTCGCCTCCGGCATGGCCTCTCCTCCCACGTTCAGTTCGTCCGCGCCTCTTGAACCCCCGGCGCCGCCTGAATTGGGTTGGCCCGCAGATCCACCAATCCTGAGCGGGGAAGCCGCCGTCCTGGCCGAAGAGGCCGGCGACCTCTGGAGAGACCTGCGGCTCAATTTCGACCTCGGGCTGGGGAGGCTCGCGGAAGCCAAGGCGGATTTCGGCGACAGCGTTCCCGATACCGTGTTCCTGGCCGCGGCGGCGGCCTGCGTCCATGTCTGCAACCCCTTGGGCCGGCTGACGCCCCTGGAAGTCGATCTGATCAATCGCGCCTTCGGCGTCGCCAACACGGCTGACTACTACCAACGTCTATGGGCCGGCTGCATCGAGGACGAAGCCAAGTTTCGGGCGGACGCGGGCCACAGCCTCTACGTCCTGATGCTCGCAGCCGCCGTCGGCGAGCGAGCGATCGGCGGATTGCCCTACACCCCCGCCACGGACAGCGTCGTACGCTTCTTCAACCGCTTCACCGAAGCCTTGGTCCTGGCCGACGACAAGGCGACGGAGCCCGAGCTGGCGCAGATTGCCTGGCTCACCAACCTTCTGCACGAGAAGGCGCCTCTGGTGAAAATGGCGCTGGCGGAAATGACCGCCGCCTCGATCGCGCCGCCCCCGGGCGACTGCTGCGGGGACGCCAAGGCGCCTGATCGGCGGGCGCCCCGCCCAACGGCCGCGACGGATGAAACGGTCGAGGCGTGCATCGCAAAGCTTCACGCCCTGGTCGGGCTGCATTCGGTCAAGCGGGAGATCGACACCCTGGTGAACATCGCCAAGGTCTCGCAGATGCGACGCGAGCGGAATCTCCCGGTGTCGGAGCTGAGTTTGCACTTGGTGTTCTCCGGCAACCCCGGGACCGGCAAGACCACGGTCGCCCGGATCGTTTCGCAGATCTACGGCAAGCTCGGCCTGATCTCGCAAGGGCAATTGGTCGAGGTGGACCGCAGCCAACTGGTCGCCGGCTACGTCGGGCAGACCGCGCCGAGGGTGGCGGCGGTCGTCGAGCAGGCGCTGGGAGGCGTCCTCTTCATCGACGAGGCCTACGCCCTGATGTCGAAGGGCGGCCAGGACTTCGGCTCCGAAGCGATTGAAACGCTTCTGAAGCTGATGGAGGACCACCGAGACGATCTGGTGGTGATCGCGGCCGGATACGGCGACCAGATGCAGGCGTTCCTGGACTCCAACCCCGGCCTGCGCTCGCGGTTCGCGCGCACCATCGACTTTCCGGACTACACCGCCGACGAGACCCTTGAGATCTTTGAACGGCAGGCCAAGAGCGCCGACTACATCCTGTCCGACCCAGCCCGCGAAATGGTCCGTGGGGAATTGGCGCGGCGACGCGCCGTGGCCGTCAACTTCGCCAACGGACGCGATGTGCGCAACCTGTTCGAACGGGTGCTGGCCATGCAGGCCAATCGGCTGGGTCAGACCGCGTCGGTCTCGGACAAAATGCTGAAGATGATCGAGGAAGCCGATGTGAGGATGGCGCTGCCGGCGAGCTGACGGTTGGAAGGTCCGGCTCAGCCGCCCCGCGTCGCCTGGGTCTTGACCACGTTCGGCGCGGTCGGCGCGCCCGGGATCGGCGGAGCGCCGGACGGCAGGTCGGCCAACGGGTCCTTGAGAAACGCCGCCGCGTCGCGCCAAACGACCTCGGCCTGCTTGTCGACCAGCAACAGGTGCCAGCCGTTGGCGTAATAGGCCGAGCGATCGTCGGGCTTGAGCCGCCGGGCCGCCTCCATGGTCGGCTCCTTGGGGATGATCTGGTCGTTGGCCCCGTAGAAATAGGCGACCGGAACCTGCACCCGACCCAGCGACGACCAGGCCCTCTCCATCAGCCCGACCAGGCCGTAGAGGGTGTCGGACCGCGCCCCCCAGATCATCAGCGGATCGCGGCCCATGCGCCGCAGTTCCTCGATGTTGTCGGTGGGCTGCACGCGCTTGACCAGCCATTCGGGCGGCTTGACCACCCAGCCGCGCGCGGTGTGGGCGGTGATCCACAGGCTGGTCTTGTAGGGCAGCGGCTGGTTGGACCAGCCCCAGACGGCGGGGGCGAACAGCAGGACGCTGTCGGCGGCCGGCGGCCGGTCCGAGGCCATGGCGGCGATGGTCACCGCCCCGCCCATGCTCTCCCCGGCGATGGCGACCTTGGCTTCGGGATGGGCCTCGCGGACCAGGGCGACGGCGGTGCGCACGTCCTCGACCATCAGGTCGACCGGCGCCCAGACCCCGCGGTCGGGCGAGCGTCCGAACCCGCGAAGGTCGAGGGCGTAGGTGGCGATCCCCTGCTGGGCCCAGAACGGCCCGGCCATGTGGAAGGCGTTGGAATAGTCGTTCATGCCGTGCAGGCCGACCACCACCTGGGTGACCGCGACGCCCTCGGGCGGCAGCCAGCGCTGCATCCCCAGCCGCTGGCCGTCGAAACTGACCATGCCGTCGGCGTCCAGGCGCGCGCCCCGGAAGCCCAGTTGCCCCAGGCCGGGCCGCTGGGTGACGGGCGCGCAGGCGGCGAGGCCGGCGACGCAGGCGGCGTTGAGAAGAAGGCTCCGGCGGTTCATGCGCCCAGGATGCCCGCCACTCGACGGCGAAGATAGGGCGCGACCTCGGTGTCGAACCAGGGATTGCGCTTCAGCCAGCCGGTGTTGCGCCACGACGGGTGCGGCAGGGGCAGGACGCCGGCGTCCAGATAGTCGCGCCAGGCGGCGACGGTGTCGGTCATGTTCGCCTTCATACGATCACCCAACGCCCAGGCCTGGGCATGGCTCCCGACCAGCAGGGTCAGCTCGACCCTGGGCAGCTGCGCCAGCAGCTGGGGCCGCCACAGCGCCGCGCAGCGGGCCGGCGGCGGATAGTCGCCGCCCTTGGGATTGGTCCCGGGAAAACAGAAGGCCATGGCCGCCACGCCGATCTCCGGCCGGCCGTAGAAGGTCTCGCGGTCGACGCCCATCCACGCGCGCAGGCGCTCGCCGGACGGGTCGTTGAACGGCAGGCCGGTCTCGTGGACCAGCCGGCCCGGCGCCTGGCCGCAGATCAGCAGCCGCGTCCCGGCGCCGACCCGCACCACGGGCCGGGGCGTATGCGGCAGGTACGGCGCGCAGGCCCGGCAGGCGGCGATGTCGGCGAGAAGGGCGTCCAGCAGCATGGAGTGGAGGTAGAGGATCGGCGGCCGAAGGCAAGCGGGAGCGGCGCCCCCCTCACCCGCCCAGCAGCCGCTTCTCCTTGGCCACCAGCGCCGCGAACGACGGCCGGGCCAGGATGGCGTCGGCATAGGCCTTGGCCTTGGGCCAACGCGACAGGTCGAAGTTCAGGTGGCCGAGATTGGCGAACGGACTGGCCACGGCGATGTCGGCCAGGGTCAGGCGGTCCTCCAGCAGGAAACCAGACGCCGGGATCACGCCCTCCAGATAGTCGAGCAGCGGCGGAATGGTCTCGTTCTCGGCCTTGGCCGCGACGGCCTCGTCACAGGTCGCGCCCATGAAACGCGGCCCGACGATGCGGTTGAAGAACAGCGGCCCGGCCGCGGCGACCACGATGGTGTCGGCGAATTCCTCGAACCACACGGCGCGCGCCCGGTTCTTGGGATCCAGCGGGATCAGGTTGGGTTCGGGATGCAGGGCTTCCAGATAGGTGATGATCGCCGAGGAGTCGGAGATCTGGAAATCGCCGTCGCGGAAGCCGGGGATCTTCCGGAAGGGGCTGCAGGCCAGGAACTCGGGGTCGGGCGAACCGGGGACCGAGACCTTGTTCTCCAGGGTCAGCCCCTTCTCGGCCCCGAAGGCCAGGGTCTTGCGCACATAGGGCGACAGCGACGAGCCATAGACGATCATGGTGGACCTCCCCTTATGAGTGTTGCTCATAGGTCCATCGATCAGGTTTTGTTTCAAGACTTGGGTGGGCGTCCATCGCACCTTCCGTCGTCATCCCCCGACTTGTTCGGGGGACCCAAGCGGGATCGGCCATGTCGTCAACTCAGCTTGGGTCCCCCGCATAAAGCGGGGGATGACGACCGTGGTGGCTATTCCTCGCCGCCCTGTTCGCCGCCCTCGGCCACGTCCTCGAAGCTGGTCGGGTCGCCTTCCATGCGCAGGCGCAGGCGGTAGACGCCCCGGAACTTCTCCGGATTGACCGGCTTATTGTGGCGCAGGATGACGATCTTGCCCTCGCGGGCCAGCTCGATGGCGTTGGTGCGCACGTGGCCCAGCAGCCGCTGCCAGCGCTCGGGCTCGACGGCCTTGGCGACCGACATCGGGTCGATGGACTTGCCGGCCGCCACGGCGGCCAGTTGCGAAAGGATGGTGTCTTGGATCGGGGAAGATTGGGGGATCGTGGTGGTCATGGGCGGAGGGATGCCACGAATCTGTCAGCAGCGCGAGCGCGGCCGCTTGCGTCCGCCTTGCCCGGGCCTTAGCTGCATCCTCAAAGACAACGAAGGGGACGGATCATGGACGGCGGCAACGAGATCTGGGACGGCCCCAAGCTGGTCAACGACGGCGAGTGGGCCGGCTGGCGCACCTGGGCGGGCATGGACGCCTTCGAGGACCAGACCGGACCGTTCTACTTCCGCGAAGAGAACGGCGTCATCCGCAGCGCCTTCCGCGCCGAGGCCCGTCACATGAACGGCGGCGGCTTCATGCACGGCGGCTGCATGATGACCTTCGCCGACTATTCGCTGTTCTCGATCTCCTGGGCGCACCTGAAGGACGTGCGGGCCGTCACCGTCAGCCTGAACGGCGAGTTCCTGGGCCCGGCCAAGGCGGGGGACCTCGTGGAATCCGTCGGCGAGGTGACCAAGGCCGGCGGCTCGCTGCTGTTCGTGCGCGGCCTGATCTCTACCGGTGGATCGCCGATGCTGAACTTCTCGGGCGTGATCAAGAAGATCCGTCCGCGCTGACAGGACGGGGACAGGCGCATGCGCCCGTCCCCAGCCGCGCTCCTAAACCCCCGCCTTGGCCGCCGGCCGGGCCATCATCGCCGCCAGCCAGCGGTTGACGTTGACCAGTTCCGGGTCCGGCCGAAACCGCACCATTCGCGCGAAGTCGATGCCGGTGGCCGCCAGGATGTCGGCGATGGTCACCCGGTCGCCGGCGATGAATTCGCTGTCGGCCAGGCGGCGATCCAGCACCCTCAGGCCCTTCTCGGCGGTGGCCCGGCCGTTGGCGGCCACCTCGGGAATCTGGGTCTCGATGGCGGCCATGGCGGGATGCGAATGGCGCACGGCCATCATCAGCGGCGTGGAGACCATCATCTCGGCCCGCCGCGCCCACATCTCGATCACGGCGATCTCGCAAGCCTCCTCGCCGAACAGGTTGGGCTCGGGATAGACGCTTTCCAGATAGCGGCAGATGGCCACCGACTCGGTGATGGTCGCGCCGTTGTCCATCTCCAGGGCCGGCACGTTGGGCAGGCCGGCCTTGGCCAGGTAGTCGGGCTGGCGGTGCTGGCCGCCGAAGATGTCGATGTCGACGATCTCGATGTCCTCGATGCCCTTCTCGGCCATGAACCAGCGCACGCGGCGAGGGTTGGGGGCCCGGCGGCTGTCGTAGAGCTTCAAAAGAAATCCTCCCGGCTTTTGACCGGGAGGATGCGCGGCTTACCGAGCGGAATGGAAGAGGCAGCCGCTAAGCCCTTCCCCCTTGAACCCAGAGCTAAAGCCCGAACCAGGCCCGCGGCATCAGGCCGATCAGCGAGCCGGTCAGGCAGGTGGCCAGGAAGCCGGCCATCATCGCCTTCCAGACCAGGCCCAGCACCTCTTGCCGGCGCTGGGGCACCAGCACCGAGAAGCCGGCGACGTTCATGCCGACCGAACCGATGTTGGCGAAGCCGCACAGGGCGTAGGTCATGATGATCCGGGTGCGGGGGTCCAGCAGTTCCGGGCCGGTCTTGGCCATCTGGATGAAGGCCGTGAACTCGGTGAGGATCAGCTTGACGCCCAGCAGGCCGCCGGCGCTGCCGGCTTCCTTCCAGGGCACGCCCATGGCCCAGGCCAGCGGCGCGAAGATCACGCCCAGCACGCGGGCGATGCTCAGGTGCTCGCCGCCGACCATCGGCAAGGCGAACAGGATCTTGTCGACCATGGTGGCCAGGGCGATGAAGACGATCAGGGTGGCGCCGACGTTGAGCGCGATCTGCAGGCCGTCGGTGGTGCCCTTCATCACCGCGTCGATCGAGCTGCCGTAGGTCTTGTCTTCCTCGGCCAGGTCCAGGTCGTCGGACTTCTCGCTGGGGTCGCCGGGCACCATGATCCGGGCCAGCAGCACCCCGGCCGGGGCCGAGATCAGCGAGGCCGCCAGCACATGGGCGGCGGCGTTGGGCAGCACGTCGTGCAGGATGGTGGCGTAGGCGACCATGGTCGAGCCGCTGACGCAGGCCATGCCGACCGCGATCAGCATGAACAGTTCCGAGCGGGTCAGGCGCTCCAGATAGGCGCGGATGAAGATCGGCCCCTCGATCTGGCCCATGAAGATGGTGGCGGCGGTGGCCAGGGCCGGAGGGCCGCGCAGGCCCAGGGTCTTCTGGAACAGGAAGCCCAGGCCCTTGGCCAGCCACTTCAGGATGCCCCAGTGCCACAGCAGCGCCGACAAGGCGCAGACCACCAGGATCACCGGCATCACCCGGAAGGCGAACAGGAAGCCGGCCCCCGGATTGGTCTCGGTATAGGGCGGGGCGGTGCCCGACAGGTAGCCGAACACGAAGTTGGTGCCGGCCTGGGTCGATGAGGCCAGCCCCTCGACCGCGCCGTTGACGCCCTGCAGCGCGGCGCGCATCGCCGGCAGCTTGAACAGCACGAAGACCAGAATCAGCTGGATGGCGATGGCGCAGACGGCCAGCACCAGCGGGAAGCGCTTGCGGTTCTCGGACACGAGCCAGCAAAGGCCGAGGATCAGCGCCACGCCCGACAAGGCTTGGACGTTCTCGGGAAGAAAGATCAAGACGGAAGGACCTTAAACATGCGGCGACGCCCCCGCGACGCCAACCAAGGGGCCAAATGACTATGATTAGGGGGCGCGGCGCAAGCGCTATGCGCAGGGCGACCGTTGGGGCCGAGCGTTCTGCTCGCCCCCGGGGCGTCCGCTAGGCCGCGAGGTTCACCGTCTGGCGGGACGCGGTGGCGGCCTGGGCGCTCTCCAGCTGGGCCAGCAGCTTCTGCATCAGGTCCGACGCCAGGTTCGAACCCGACGACGCGCTGGTCAGGCTGGAGGCTCCGTCCGTGGAGGCGCTGGCGGTCTTCGACTCGGCGGCCTTCAGCATGGCGGTGAACTCGTCGCCCGACAGGCCGCCGTCGCCATCGGTGTCGGCGGCGGCCAGTTCGGCGGCCGAGATCGTGCCGTCCTGGTTGGTGTCCAGCGCGTCGAACACCTTGCTCGCGCCGCCGCCCGAGGCGGTCTTGGTCTCGCCCGACGGCGGAGGACCGCCGTGCGGGGGGCCGCTGGCGCGGGCCAGCGCGTGGAACTCCTCGCCCGAGAGCTGGCCGTCGCCGTCGCTGTCGCCGTCCGACACCAGGGTGCTCACCGCCGCGGAAACGTCGGCCGAGTCGCCCAGGGCGTCGGTCAGGGCCGAGGTCAGCTCGTCGGTCGACAGGGCCCCGTCGGCGTTGGCGTCGAGGGCTTCGAAGAGCCCCTTCCCGCCCCGCGGCTCGCCCCCCCGTTCGGTCTCCTGCAGCGAGATCAGCGACGACAGGGTTTCACCGCTGAAACCTTCGCCGCTGGAACCCTGTATGCTCATGGTCGGCGGGGGGGGCCGGCGGCGGCGGTGGCGGGCCCTTGCCGTCCACGCCCGGAAAATCCTGCCCGCCGGCGGCGGCAGATATCGAGGATGTCGCGGACGTGGTCCCGCTGGCGGTGGAACTGCGCATCGACTGCAGCAACTGCTGCATGATCGAGGAACTGCTCAGGCTTGAGACGCTCAAGACGGTTTCTCCTTTGACCTCAAGGCTCGGCGCGCGAAACGCGGCCGCGCTCGGGTCATGCGAAAAACACGCCAGATTTCAATGCGTTACAAAGTCGACACAAACCCATCCCCGCAAGAGTTCGAGGCGCGCCGCCACCGTCGCCGCCGCCCCTCCCCGCGCCGTCAAATCAAGCAGATCACCGCTCGCGGAACGTGTATCGCTCGCCTTACCCCGATTTAACTTGGCCGCTCCAAGATCGCCGTTCATTGCTGCAACCCTCGATTGGGGAGCGTTTCACGCATGTCGTTGGCCTTGGCCACACTGTTGTACGAGTGGCGTCGTTACATGGCGGCCGTGGTCGCCCTGGCGTTCTCGGGCCTGCTGGTGCTGGCCCAGGTCGGCATCTTCGTCGGCATCGGCAAGGGCTTCACCGCCCAGATCGACCGGGCCCGCGCCGACATCATGGTGCTGGGTCCCGGCGCCAAGGCGCTGTTCGGCGGACCGTCGGGCCTGCCCCGCCGGATGATCCCGCTGGTCTACACCCACCCCGAAGTGCTGCAGGTGGCGCCGCTGGACGGCTCCGGCGGCCGCTTCCAGAACATCCTGTCGCCCGAGGACCAGGCCAAGGCCGACGCCCGCGCCAAGCAGGCCGCCAAGGGCGGCGGCCCGAAGGCCGGCGGGGACGGCCGCAAGAGCGAGTTCGTCAATGTCACGGTGATCGACGCGATCCCCGGCTTCGTCACCGTGCCGACCGACTATACCGACAGCATGATCGAGGCCCTGCGCCGTCCCTATTCGGTGGCCGTCGACCAGACCGCCCTCAAGCGCCTGGGCGTCAAGAAGGGCGACAAGGCCCTCTACAACGGCAAGACCATCACCATCGGTGTGGTCACCACCGGCTATCCCAACATCATCCAGCCGACCCTGGTGATGTCGCGCGACACCCTGCGGATGCTGGGCGAGGCCGACACCGGCCAGCGCGTCGGCCCGCTGATGGTGCAGATCCGCGACCCGTCCCGCGCCGAGATCGTCGCCGCCCAGCTGAACAAGAAGGGCGACGGCAAGTTCCGCGCCTGGACCCGCCAGGAACTGGCCGACGCCAATTCCGGCGCCATGCTGGAAGACCAGATCATCGGCATCATCCTGGGCTTCTCGGCGTTCCTGGGCCTGCTGATCGGCGTGGTGATCACCTGGCAGACCCTGCGGGGCGCGATCATGGCCAACATCAAGGAGTTCGCTTCCTTGCGCGCCCTGGGCGTGTCGATCGGCGACCTGCGCAACATCGTCATGGAACTGAGCTTCTGGGTCGGGATCGTCGGGGTCGTGGCCTCCGCCGTGCTGACCTGGCTGGTTTCGCTGGCGGCCACGGCCGGCGGGGTGCCGATGTCGTTCCCGCCGATGCTGGTGGCGGTGGTCGCGGTGTTCCTGATCATCATCGCCATGCTGTCCGGCTTCCTGTCGCTGGGCGTCCTGAAGAACAGCCAACCTGCGGATCTCCTGCGATGAACGCTCCCGTGAAGATAAAAGGCGTAAGCGGCTTCGTTCACGGCGAAAGCGCCCTGACCGCCAAGGGCATCGTCAAACGCTTCAAGACCGGCCGGACCTTCGTCGAGGTGCTCAAGGGCGTGGACTTCGACGCCAAGCATGGCGACGTGACCATGGTCATGGGCCCCTCCGGCTCGGGCAAGTCGACCCTGGTGGCGGCCCTGTCGGGCCTGCTGCGCCCGGACGAGGGCAAGGTGGCGGCCCTGGAGGCGGCCGACCTGTGGAAGCTGTCGCCCGGCAAGATCGACAAGTTCCGCCTCGACCACTGCGGCTTCATCTTCCAGGGCTTCAACCTGTTCCCCGCCCTCACCGCCAAGCAGCAGGTGATGACGGCGCTGAAGTACCAGGGCGTCGGGCCCGGCGAGTCGGCCCGGCGCGCCCAGGCGGCGCTGGAGGAGGTGGGCCTGGGCCCGCGCGTCAACCAGCGGCCGTCGGAGCTGTCGGGCGGTGAGAAGCAGCGCGTCGCCATCGCCCGGGCCATGGCCAAGAACCCCAACCTGATCTTCGCGGATGAGCCGACCTCCGCTCTCGACGGGAAAAGCGGCCAGATCGTCATCGGCCTGCTGCGCGCCGCCGCCACCGAGCGCGGCGCGGCGGTGATCTGCGTCACCCACGACCCACGGCTCGAGGCCTATGCCGACCGCGTCATCCACATCGAAGACGGCCGGATCCTGGACGACGTGCGTAGAACGCCCGACGCCAATCCCGCGCCGCTCAGCCATTGATTTCCGAGGGAACCTTCATGCCCCGCTTTCTGCGCCGCCCCGCTTTCTGGATCGTCCTCGTCGTCGTCGCCCTGGCGAGCGGCGGCTTCTTCTTCATGAAGAGCCAGGCGGCCGAGAAGAAGAAACAGCTCGAGGCGGCGGCCGTCGCGCAGGAACCCAGCCCCTACGCGGCCATCGCCAACGGCAAGGCCGACGTCGAGGGCGGCATCATCCAGGTGGCCGCGCGCCGCCAGGGCATCGTGCGCGACGTCATGGTGCAGGAGGGCCAGGACGTGGTGGCCGGCCAGGCCCTGGCCAAGCAGGAGGACGACGACGCCCGCCTGGCCGCCGACACCGCCGCCGCCGGCTTGGCCTCAGCCCGCGCCCAGCTGGCGCTCTACCAGGTACAGCTGCGCACCGGCCAGCGCGAGTTCAAGCGCCTGCAGGCCCTGTCGGCCTCCAACTTCGTGGCCGGCCAGCGGCTGGACGCCGCCCAGGACCAGATCGCCGCGGCCAACGCCAACATTGCCGCCCAGCAGGCCGCCATCCAGGTGACCACCGCCCAGCTGGCCCAGGCCCGCTACAACCAGGAACTGACGGTGATCCGCGCCCCGGCCAACGGCCGTATCGCCCGCCGCTACGCCAATCCGGGGGCCGGCGCCTCGACCCTGAACGTCACGCCGATGTTCGACCTGGAGCCCCAGACCGCGCGCATCGTCCGCGCCGAGATCGTCGAGGCCGACATCCCCAACGTGACCATCGGCCAGGAGGTCGAGATCCAGCCCGAGGGCGACCCGACCAAGACCTATATCGGCAAGGTGCTGCGCCGCGCCGCCGTGTTCGGGGCCCGCAAGCTGGCCTCCGACGACCCCAACCAGCGCAGCGACGAACGCGTGGTCGAGGTGGTGGTCAGCGCCGACGGCGCGCCGCTGCTGGTGGGCCAGCGGGTGCTGGTGAAGTTCATGAAGCCCGGCAAGAAGGCGGGCGTGAACCGCGACGAACCCAAGCCCGTCGCGGCGGGCAAGAAGAAGGCCTAAATCCCTTCTCCCCTTGCGGGAGAAGGTGGCGGCAGAAGGCCGACGGATGAGGGGTCTCTCAGAAGCAAACGCCGCGACCGGCCTTTCGGCTTGTCGCGGCGTTTTCGTTCTTCAACCCCTCACCCGACCCCGCTTCGCGGGGCCACCCTCTCCCGCAAGGGGAGAGGGGATCCTCCCTCACCCCTTCCACGCCCGCAGCCGCAGCGCGTTGCCGATCACGCTGACCGAGCTGAGCGCCATGGCCAGGGCCGCCAGCTGCGGGGTCAGGGTCAGGCCGTAGGCGGGATAGAGCACGCCCGCCGCGATCGGCACGCCGATGGCGTTGTAGGCGAAGGCGAAGGCCAGGTTCTGGCGGATGTTGGCCATCACCGCCCGCGACAGGCTGCGGGCCCGCGCCACCCCGGTCAGGTCGCCCTTCAGCAGGGTGACGCCCGCCGCCTCGATGGCCACGTCCGTGCCGCCGCCCATGGCGATGCCGACGTCGGCGGCCGCCAGGGCCGGGGCGTCGTTGACCCCGTCGCCGGCCATGGCCACCACCGATCCCTCGGCCTTCAGCCGCTCGACCACCGCCGCCTTGCGCTCGGGGGCGACGTCGGCCTCGACCTCGTCGATGCCCAGGGCGCGGGCCACCGCCTGGGCTGTGACGCGGTTGTCGCCGGTCATCATCACCAGCCGCACGCCCCGGGCCCTGAGGGCCGCGACGGCCGGACGCGCGGACTCCTTGATCGGGTCGGTGATGGCCAGCAGCCCGGCCACCGCGCCGTCGACCGCCACCAGCACCACCGTGGCCCCCTCCCCGCGCAGCGCCGCCATCCGGTCGGTCCAGGCGCCCAGGTCCAGGCCCAGCTCGGCCAGGTAGCGGTCGGCGCCGATCACCAGCGCGCGGCCCTCGACCGTGCCCGTCACCCCCTTGCCGACCGGCGAATCGAAGGTCGACGGTTCGGCCAGGATCAGGCCCCGCGCCTTGGCCGCCTCGACGACGGCGTGGGCCAGGGGATGCTCGCTGCCGCGCTCCAGGCTGGCCGCCAGGCGCAGCAGGTCGTCCTCGCCGAACCCTTCCGCCTCGATGCGGGTCAGGGTCGGCTTGCCCACGGTCAGGGTGCCGGTCTTGTCGACCACCAGCACGTCGACCTTCTCCAGCCGCTCCAGGGCCTGGGCGTCCTTCAGCAGCACCCCGACATGGGCCCCGCGGCCGACCCCGACCATGATCGACATCGGCGTGGCCAGGCCCAGGGCGCAGGGACAGGCGATGATCAGCACGCCGACGGCGGCGACCAGGGCGTGGGCCAGGCGCGGCTCGGGCCCGACCAGCGCCCAGGCGGCGAAGGCCAGGACGGCGGCGGCGATGACGATGGGCACGAACCAGGCCGAGACCCTGTCGGCCAGGCGCTGGATCGGCGCGCGCGACCGCTGGGCCTGGGCGACCATGGCGACGATGCGGGCCAGCATGGTGTCACCGCCGACCTTCTCGGCCCGCATGACGAAGGCCCCGGTCTGGTTGATGGCGCCGCCGACCACGGCCGAGCCGGCCTCTTTCAGCACCGGCATCGGCTCGCCGGTGACCATCGACTCGTCGACATGGCCCCGTCCTTCGATCACCACCCCGTCGACCGGGATCTTCTCGCCGGGCCGCACGCGCAGGCGGTCGCCCGGATGGATGGCGTCGATCGCCACCTCGGCGTCGGTCCCGTCGTCGGCCACCCGCCGGGCGGTGCGCGGGGCCAGGTCCAGCAGGGCGCGGATCGCTCCGCCGGTCTGCTCGCGGGCCCGCAGCTCCAGCACCTGGCCCAGCAGGACCAGCACGGTGATCACCGCGGCCGCCTCGAAATAGACCGGCGGCGCGCCGTGGCCCGCATGGCCGCCGCCCAGGCTGGGCGGCAGGACGCCCGGCGCCACGGTGGCGACCACCGAATAGAGGTACGAGGCCCCTGTCCCCAGGGCGATCAGGGTGAACATGTTGAGGTTGCGACTGACCAGCGAGGCCCAGCCCCGCTGGAAGAACGGCCACCCCGCCCACAGCACCACCGGACTGGCCAGGACCAGCTGGATCCAGGCCGTGGCGCCGGCGTCCCAAGGCAGGGTCAGTCCGAACAGGTGCGCCCCCATGTCCATGATGAAGATCGGCAGGGTCAGGGCCAGGCCGACCCAGAACCGCCGGCCCATGTCGGCCAGTTCGGGGTTGGGACCGTCGTCCAGGCTGGGCGTCTCGGGCTCCAGGGCCATGCCGCAGATCGGGCATGAGCCCGGGCCCTCCTGGCGGATTTCGGGGTGCATGGGGCAGGTGTAGATCGTGCCCTTGGGCATGACGGCCGGCGGCGCGGGGTTCAGGTAGCGGTCGGGGTCGGCCTCGAACTTGGCCTTGCAGCCCGCCGAACAGAACCAGTGGTCCTGGCCGTCGTGGACCGTGTGGTGTTTGGCCGTCGCCGGATCGACGGTCATGCCGCAGACCGGATCCTTCACCGCGCCCTCGCCCCTGCTCTCACCCTTGTTCTGGCCGCCATGACAGCAGCCGTGGGCCGAATGATCGTGTTGGGCGTGGTCGTGAGCGGGGCCAGACGGCATCGGGACTTCTCCGGTGGGCGTGTTGGGTCTATATATACCCCCATGGGGTAATCTTACTACCCCCCTAGGGTATAATCAGATGCAAGCCGACACCAAGGCCTCGGCCACCAAACGCCTCAACCGCATCGAGGGCCAGGTGCGGGGCCTGGCCAAGATGATCGCCGACGACCGCTACTGCATCGACGTGGTCACCCAGATCTCGGCGGTGCAGGCGGCCCTGCGCAAGGTCGAGGAAGAGGTGCTGGCCGACCACGTCGCCCATTGCGTCGAGCACGCCATCAGCAGCGGCGATCCCGACGCCCAGCGCGAGAAGATCGCCGAACTGATCGCCGTGCTGAGCCGCAGTACGCGCTGAGCCTCTCTTGACGCCCCCTCTCCCGCGCCGCACAAACGCGCCAAACCAAACACGCGTTTGAGGGAGAGAAGAGCATGGCGGACGATATCCGGTTCGACGGTCAGGTGGCGATCGTCACGGGGGCCGGCGGCGGTCTGGGCCGGCAGCATGCGCTGGAGCTGGCGCGGCGCGGGGCCAAGGTGGTGGTCAACGACCTGGGCGGCAGCGTCGACGGCTCGGGCGGCTCGTCCGAGGCGGCCCTCGCCGTGGTCAAGGAGATCGAGGCCCTCGGCGGCGAGGCCATCGCCCACGGCGCCTCGGTGACCGACGACGCCGGCGTCGCCGACCTGGTCAAGACCACCATGGACAAGTGGGGCCGGATCGACATCCTGATCGCCAACGCCGGCATCCTGCGCGACCGCACCCTGACCAAGATGGAGCTGGCCGATTTCGAGGCCGTGATCCAGGTCCACGTGTTCGGCACCTTCAAGCCGATCAAGGCCGTGTGGGACATCATGAAGGCCCAGAACTACGGCCGCATCGTCGTCACCACCTCGTCCTCGGGCATGTACGGCAACTTCGGCCAGTCCAACTACGGCGCGGCCAAGATGGCGGTGCTGGGCCTGATGAACACGCTGAAGCTCGAAGGCGCCAAGAACAACGTCAAGATCAACGCCATCAGCCCGGTGGCCGCCACCCGCATGACCGAGGGCCTGATGCCGCCGGAAGTGCTGGAAAAGCTGAAGCCGGAATACGTCACCCCGGGCGTCGTCTACCTGGTGTCGGAAGACGCCCCGACCGGCGCGATCCTGACCGCCGGCGCCGGCGCCTTCGCCCTGTCGCGCATCTTCGAGACCGAAGGCGCCTATCTCGGCGAGGGCGGGCTGTCGGCCGAGGAAGTCCGCGACAACTGGGAACAGATCACCGCCGAGCCGGGCCAGAAGGCCTACTTCAACGGCGGAGAACAGGGCCAGAAGTTCTTCCGCAAGATGGCCGGCGGCTAAAGAGCAGTTTTCGACCAGACTGAATTGCGGCGCGAACCTGGCTTGTGTAGTGTTCCCTTACGTAAACCAGTTCGCGCCCTTTTTGGGCAACTAGAGCGACTTCTGACAGAACAGCGAAATCGGTTACTGCGACAGCGCGCATTGTTCTTTGACGTCGGGCACAAAATTCACCGTTTTGCGAATAAATAGCAACGGTTTTTGACTGCATGCGTTAGAGCGACGCCAACCGGCCTCATCAAGGACGCCGGATCTTCCTCCCCAGAAGGTCGTCACATGTCTCTCTCGCGTAATGCCCTCGCCGCCGGCGTGGCTCTCGCCACGCTCGTCGTCGCCAGCCAGGCCTCGGCCGCGGCTTTCTACCTGCAGGAACAATCGGTGCGCGGCGCCGGTCGCGCCTATTCGGGCGAGGTCGCCGATCGCGGCGCCGCCAGCCTGTGGTGGAACCCCGCCTCGATCGCCGGTCTCGAACAGAACGAGATCTACGGCGGCATCCACCTCGTACAGGTCGACTCCCAGGTCAACGACCGCGGCTCGACCCTGACCCGTCCGGTCATCCCGGGCGGCCTGACCACTCCGGTCGGCGGCGAAACCCGGGCCGGCGGTCCGATCAACAACGGCGTCGTGCCCAACCTCGCCGCCGCCTTCCGCGTCACCGACAAGCTGGCCGTCGGCCTGTCGGTCGCCGCGCCCTACAACTTCACCACCGACTACAACAGCCGTAGCTGGACCCGCTACGACGCCCTGAAGTCGAACCTCAAGACCATCGACGTCAACGGCACGGTCGCCTACCGCGTCAACGACATGCTCGACCTGGGCGTGGGCGTTTCGGCCCAGTACACCGACGCCGAGCTGACCTCGGCCCTGCCCAACCTGTCGCCCCTGCTGCCCGACGGTTCGTCCTCGCTGAAGGGCGACGGCAACTGGGACTACGGCTGGAACGTCGGCGCGCAGTTCCACGCCTCGCCGGCCCTGACGATCGGCGCCTCGTACCGTTCGAAGATCGACCACAAGCTGGACGGCCACGTCGTGGTGTCCGGCCTGCTCGGCCCGCTGTCCGCCGCCAACGTCAACACCGACGGCAAGGCCAAGATCACCACCCCGTGGATGGCCCATGTCGGCGCCCGCTGGCAGGTGAACCCCAAGACCACCCTGAACGCCTCGGTGTCGCGTATCGGCTGGAGCGAGTTCAAGGAGATCGTTGTCACCTATCCCGGCGGCGGCAGCGTCAGCCATCAGAACTACAAGGACACCACCACGGTGGCCGCCGGCGTCGACTATGACGTCAATCCCAAGCTGACCCTGCGGGCCGGCGTGGAGTACGACCCCACCCCGACCCCGGACATCGGCCGCACCGCCCGCGTGCCGGACGGCGACCGCATGCTCTACGCGGTCGGCGCCACCTGGGCCGCCACCGACGCCATCAAGCTGGACGCGGCCCTGTCGTACATCAGCTTCGACGACGCCACGATCAACCGCACGGAAACCATCTATCCGGGCACCGCGGCGGCCACGACCCTGAACCTCAAGGGTGACGTCGGCGGTTCGGCCGTCGTCATCTCGAGCGGCCTGCGCTGGAGCTTCTAGGCTTCAATTCGAGCCGACCGAAACGCGGCCGTCCGGGGTGACCTGGGCGGCCGTTTTCGTTTCGGAGCCCTGGCCTTCCAGCTTGGCCCGCAGCCAGGTCTCGACGCGCAGCTTCTGTTCGGCGGGGTTCTCGAAGCCGACGCCTTCGCAATAGCCGACGCCCGAGATCTTGACCGGCTCGCCGTTGACCATGCCGATGGCGGTCACGGTGGCGGCCGCCTCGGAATATTCGGTCAGGCCGCCCATCCACATCGCCTGGTCGGCGATCAGGGTCTTCGGCTTGACGACCAGCATCACCGGCCCGCCCAGCGTTCCGGCCTCCAGCGTCCAGTCGGACGGATAGCCGACGCCGGTGGCCTGGCTGGGCGCATAGTCGCCGACCTCCAGCAGGGCCGGGATCAGCCACGATTTGCCGCCCTCCACATAGGTCCCGAAGCCGCCGTTGAAGAAGGGCAGCTTGCCGCCCACCACCGCCGTGTGCGGACAGGCCAGGGTCAGGGAGCGGTCGCCTTCGAACTGGAACTCGAACCAGCACCAGCCGCTCCAGCCTGGCGCGGCCGCCGTGGCCGGGGCCGGATAGCCGCCCCACTGGTGGTCCATCCAGGTGACGCCCGAGGCGACCTGATAGGCCACGCCGCCCACGGTGACCGTGCCGGTCGTCGCCTGCTGGGGCCAGCTGTAATAGTACCAGGCCACGCTGGTCGGCGCGCCAGCCGGGGCGCCGATATAGCCGTCCTTGCCCTGCAGGAAGAGCGGATTGGTCGCCTGGGCGGTGATGTCGACCACCAGGGCCGGACGGCCGGTCAGCGGGTCGCCGTCGTCCTCGATGCGGAAGGTGATCGGGAAGACGTCCGAGGTCCCGGTCAGCCTGACCTTGCCGACCACCATCTTGAACGGGTCGTTGCCGATCTCCACCCCGCCCTCCAGGGCCGAGAAGGTGGTGGGCGGCAGGGCATAATGCACCACCGGCTGGCCCGGCAGTTCCAGCGTCACGGCGATGCTGGTGCTGTAGATCTGCCGCTCGACGTCGGTCAGGGTCGGCGCGGTGGCGGCGGTGGCGATGGCCTTGCGGAACAGGTTGGTGATCACGTTCACCTTGCCGCCGCCCACCAGGTCCAGGCTCTGGGTCAGGTAGCGCCACTCGATCGGCGTGTCCCAGTGCTCGCCATGGTCGGCCGGGAAGCTCAGCGCGGGGGCCGGCGGCATCGGCGGCGGCAGGGTCATCCCGGTCCCGGTCCAGCCGCCGAGCAGCTGGTAGGCGATCTCGACGGTGGTGGGGCTGGGCGACTGGGCCGCCACGGCCTTGATCAGGGCCAGGGCTTCGGGGTCATAGTAGTTGGCGATCGTCTCGAGATAGGCGGAAAACGCCTTTCCCAGCGGGCTGTTGTCGGTCGGCATGATGCGTCTCCCCTCGCGATGGGAGAACGGTGTCATGCAAACAACCTTTAGTCGAGAACGAACAGGTCGGGCCGCGAGAAAGCCTAGCCCACGGCGCGCCACAACGCCGCCGCCGCGCCGACGAACGCCTTGGCCGCCGCGCTGTCGGGAGCCCGCAGCACCACCGGCGCGCCCGCGTCGCCGGCTTCGCGCACGGCGATCTCGATCGGCACCTGGGCCAGCACCGGCACGCCCAGGGTCGCCGCCTCGGCCACCCCGCCGCCGGCCCCGAAGATCGGGATCGGCGCGCCGGTCGCCGGGTCGGCGAAGAAGGCCATGTTCTCGATCAGGCCGAGGATCGAGGTGGCGGTCTTGCCGAACATCGCCGCCGCCCGGCGGGCGTCGATCAGGGCGATCTCCTGCGGGGTGGTGACCAGGACCACGCCGTCGATCCGCAGCTTCTGCACCAGGGTCAGCTGGATGTCGCCGGTGCCCGGCGGCAGGTCGACGACCAGCACGTCCAGCGGCGCGGCTTCCGAGCCCCAGGCCACGTCGTGGATCATCTGGCGCACCGCCGACGAGGCCATCGGGCCGCGCCAGATCATCGCCTTGCCCTCGTCGACCAGGAAGCCGATCGACATCAGCTTGATCCCGTGGGCCTCCAGCGGCTGCAGCTTGCCGTCCTCGAAGCTGGGCTCGCCGTCGATCCCCATCATCCGCGGCGCCGACGGGCCGTAGACGTCGGCGTCCAGCAGGCCGACGCGCAGGCCCTGACGTGCGAAGGCGCAGGCCAGGTTGGTGGCGACGGTCGACTTGCCCACCCCGCCCTTGCCCGAGGCCACGGCGATCACGTGCTTCACATGGGCCGGCTTCTCGGCTTCCGGCGGCGGGACCAGGCGGGCCTGGTTGTCCTCGGAAACCTTGGCGCCCTTGCGCACCCGGGTGGTCTCGGGACCGGCCTGGGCGGTCAGCACCACCTGGGCGGCGTCGATTCCCGGCAGGGCGGCCAGGACCTTCTCGGCGGCCTCGCGCACCGGGGCGTAGGTCGCGGCTCGCGAGGCCGGCACCTCGAGCATGAAGCCGGCGCGGCCGGCCCGCACGACCAGACCCTGCACCAGTCCGGCCGCGACCAGCCCCTCCCCCGAGACCGGATCGACGACCAGGTCCAGCGCCGCGCGGGCGTCGTCGAGGGTGGCGGGAAGGACTGCGGTCACGGGATTATCTTGCCTTGTGCTGCGGGGGCTCTCATATCCGCGTGCGGGGGTCGTTTTACAACCCCGCCAAAGTAGCAGTGACGGGAAGACCACGCCGCCCATGCCCTGGAACGACAACGCAGGCCCCGGACCCTGGGGATCCCCGCCGAACGACGGCAAGAAGGACGGCGATCGACCCAGGGGCGACGACCCGCGTCCCGGCGGCGGCCCGAGGGGCCCCGGCGGCCCGC
>NZ_AKKF01000022.1 GCF_000281955.1 Caulobacter sp. AP07
GGCTGTCGCCCAAGCCATGACCCCGCGCCCGAGCCTCAAGCGCAAGGTCGCGCTTTACATGGCGCTGGTCGCGCTGGGCGGGCTGGCGATATCGGTCGTCGGCTGGACAGTGCTCTACGGCCTGTTCGTCGAGCCCGAACTCAACGCCAAGGGCGGGGCCTGGACCTTCCACGCGATCGACTATGTGGGTCTGGTGGTCTTCGCCCTGTGTTGTCTGGCGCTGGCGGCGGGCGCCGCGCGCAGCCTCAGCCGCCGGATCGTCGCCCCGGTGTCTTCCGTCGCCCTGGCCGCTCGCCGGATCGCCTCTGGCGATCTGGCGGCGCGCGTCAGCGTGGATGACAAAAGCCTGGGCGAAGTCGCCGGCCTCGCCGAGGACTTCAACACCATGGCCAACCGCCTGCAGACGCTGGACCAGGACGCCGCCTTTTGGAACGCCGCCATCGCCCATGAACTGCGCACGCCGGTCACGGTGCTGCGCGGCAGGCTGCAGGGCGTCAAGGACGGGGTGTTCAAGATGGACGAGCGATTGACCACCAGCCTGCTGGGTCAGGTCGACACCCTGGCGCGCCTGGTCGAGGATCTCAGGATCGTCAGCCTCGCCGAAAGCGGCTATCTGATCCTGCAGGCGCGGCCTGTCGCCCTTCACGACCTGGTGCGCGAGCAGCAGGCGATGATGGGCCCGGCGCTCCGCGAGGCGGGGTTCGACGTGAACTGGCGGCCAGGCCAGGCGTGGGCCCTGGGTGACGGACCGCGCATCAATCAGGCTTTCCTGGCCCTGCTCGAGAACGCCCGCCTTCATGCGACCCCGGGCCCCATCATTTGCGAGAGCGTGGCGGAGGGCGACGATGCGGTGTTCAGGGTCATCGACAGCGGGCCTGGCGTGGCCGAGGATCTTCGAACCCAAATCTTCGACCGCTTCCGTCGCGCGACGCCAGAGAGCCAAGGTTCGGGCCTGGGGCTCGCGGTTGTGAAAGCCATAGCCGAAGCGCACGGCGGTCAAGCGCGCTGCCTGTCGACGCCCGATGGCGGATCGATCTTCGAGATTCGCCTGCCGATCTCAATTTCCACAACGGTTCAGGCCGCGACATGACGGTTCGGCGGTCTCGCGCGCGGTTCGCGCCATCGGGTCCCGAGCGCATGGACTCTTTTCAGCGCGATCTGACGCGGTCGACCTGAAGGGCTCACGGCCCGATCCGCATCCGCCATGCGGATCAGGCCGTCGTCTAGGGGGCGTGTCGCCCACGAAGCCGCCCACGACGATGGGACTTGTCGGCTCGGCGGGCGTCGCCTCGCCACGCTGAGCTCTTCGGCGAGAGGAGGGTTTTTGTCCCCTCGGTGGGGTAGGGCTTGGCGTCGTCGATCACGCTAAGGTTTAGTGCGGCCCGTTGTCTCCCGGCCTCGATCGGCCCG
Organism: Caulobacter sp. AP07; assembly: GCF_000281955.1. GTDB lineage: Bacteria > Pseudomonadota > Alphaproteobacteria > Caulobacterales > Caulobacteraceae > Caulobacter. The sequence goes on from NZ_AKKF01000022.1 coordinate 1,411, forward strand.
GAAATCGGGTGCTGGTCAGAACGTATGGCATCGGCGCGTGATGTCCTGGGTCGAGGGTTGAACCTGGACTAGATGGGTCAGTTTTCGCGATTTGGCGTCGAATGGGAAGTATGGTCCTTCAATTTATTGCAAGCCATTCTCATATATTAGTATATTGAAATATAAAATGAATTTTATGATTTTCCGCCAATTCTGACATTTGAGAGCTATTCTCGAAAAAGCTCGTGCGATTGCACTTTTCAGTTGCCAGGCGGTCGCAACTGTTTACTTTTAGTTGAATATGGCCGGTTTCCTCGCCACGGGCCGATCCGGCATGACAAGTGTGCGCCGCTTGAGAACGGTCTGTGCTTTGCGTGCGCGGAAAAGGGCCTGAACGGACCGGCTGCGACCTGCAGTTGGAGTTGCTTGGTCTATGTCCAGCGTTCTTACCCCGCGGCTGCGCGCGTGCCTGGTTCTCGCGCGCGATGGGCTCACCGCCATCCAGATCGGAAACGCCCTCGGGCTGTCCTATAGAACCGTCAACCAGTATCTCTCCGAGGCCTACAAGCGCCTGGGCGCGCGTAACCGCGCCCAGGCGGTCTCGATCGCCATCCAGACCGGCGAGATCCCGGTCGCTGGTCCGCGCGGTTTGGAAGACGGCGATCCCGACACGCCGTCGTTGTGACCCGGTGCGTCCTCTTCCGATGAGGGGACGCTCATGAAGTCGTCGTTCGACCTTCGTTGTCTGACCTCGTGTTCTACAAGCGCGACAGTCATCGACGTTGCGCGCCGTTGGCCTTGGCGAGGATAGCTAGAGCATGGACAATCTCCCCCGGTATTTCTTTCACCCGTAGAACCTCACCCTGCATTTCCTCGGAATTGTACTGTCAAAATGACCTTGCCAGGTTGGTCCTCGCAACCTGGAGCCGCCGATGCCGCCCTCCCTCTACTTCTGGACAAGCTTGTCGTCCAAGACTCGGTGTCTCCTGCTGGGGCTGGGCCTCGCCCTGGTCTTGGCCCAGCCCGCCCTGGCGGCCGGAAGCGGCGGCGGCATGCCCTGGGACAACTGGCTGACCTCGATCGCCGACTCGATCACCGGGCCGGTGGCCAAGGCCATCGGGGTGATCGCCATCGCCATCACCGGCCTGGGCGTGGCGATCTCCGAAGGCGGCTCCTGGGTGCGCAAGGGCATGCAGGTGATGTTCGCCCTCTGCATCGCCTTTAGCGCCTCGACCTTCTTCCTGGGCTTTCTGGGCTTCACCGGCGGGGCGGGATTCTGATGAGCGCCGCGCCCGACGGTTTTGAAATCCAATTCCACGGCTCGCTCTCCGAGCCCGTGACCCTTGCGGGGGCGCCGCGGATGGCCGCGATCCTGATCGGCACGCTGACGGCGGTTCTGACCCTGGGACTGCAGGCGCCGTGGATCGGCCTGCCGCTCGGCGCCCTGCTCTATGGCGCGGCGCTGTGGATGACCAAGCGCGATCCCCATGTGTTCGCCATCCTGCGCCGCCACCTGCGCCAACCGGCCTATCTGGACGGCTAGGCGCGATGCTGTTCCTCAACGAGTATCGCTCGCGCTCCAGCCGCCTGTCGGACCACCTGCCCTGGGGCCTGCTGATCGCGCCGGGCATCGTCCTCAACAAGGACGGCGCCTTCCAGACGAGCCTAGAGTTTCGGGGGCCGGATCTGGCCTCGGCCACGGCGGCCGGACTGATGGCCGCGCGCGCCCAGCTCAACAACGCCCTGCGGCGGTTGGGTTCGCGCTGGTGCCTGCACCTGGAAGCCGTGCGCTCGCCGTCCCAGTCCTATCCGGCCAGCGCCTTTCCCGACCCCGTCAGCCATCTGATCGACGAAGAGCGGCGCGCGGCGTTCGAAGCCGAATCCGCTCACTTCGAGTCGCGCTATTTCGCGACCTTCACCTATCTGCCGCCCCCCGACGCCCTTGGCCGGGCCGAGAGCCTCCTGGTGGAAAACCTTCCCCAGGGCCGCGGCGCCGAGGCGCTCTATCGACTGGCGCTCGAGGAGTTCAAGGCCACGGTCGGGGCCGTCCGCGACATTCTCGCCGGCGTCTTCCCGCTGGTCGCGCCGCTCGACGACGAGGCCACCCTCACCTATTTGCACGCCTGCGTCTCGACCACGCCCCATCGCGTGGCCCGGCCCCAGATCCCGATCTATCTCGACGCGGTCCTGACCGACGACGACTTCCAGGGCGGGCTCTATCCACGGCTGGGCGGGCACTTCCTGCGCACCATCTCCGTGCGCGCCTATCCGGCCGCCTCCTGGCCGGGGATCCTCGACCAGCTCAACACCCTGGGCCTTTCCTATCGCTGGGTGTGCCGCTTCCTGCCACTCGACAAGGAGGACGCCCGGCGCGCGGTGACCACCCTGCGCAAACGCTGGTTCTCCAAACGCAAGGGGATGCTGGCGCTGCTGAAGGAGGCCATCACCCACGAGCCTTCGCTGCTGGAGGATCCCGACGCCCTGCAAAAAACCCACGACGCCGACGCGGCCCTGGCCATCCTGGGCAGCGACGCGGCGACCATGGGCTATGTCACGCCCACCGTGACGCTTTCCGATCCCGATCCGGATCGCCTGGCGGTCAAGGTCCGAGCCGTCGAGGCCGTCGTCAACCGGGCCGGTTTCGTCACCAAGGTCGAGGACCTCAACGCCGTGGAGGCCTGGCTCGGGGGCTTGCCCGGCCAGGCCTATGCCGACGTGCGCCGGCCGATGGTCAGCACGCTCAATCTTTGCGACCTGCTGCCGGTCTCGGCGATCTGGCCAGGCCCCCTGACCAACGCCCATCTGACCGAGGAACTGGGCAAGCAGGGCCGCGCGGGCGTCCAGCCGCCGCTGATGCACGCGCGCACCAACGCCACCACGCCTTTTCGCCTGGACTTGCACCAGGGCGACGTCGGTCACACCTTCGTGGTCGGGCCCACCGGGGCGGGCAAGTCGGTGCTGCTCAACACCCTGGCCCTGCAATGGCGGCGCTACCCGGGTGCGCGGGTGGTGATGTTCGACAAGGGCCGCAGCAGCCGCGCGACCAGTCTCCTGGTCGGCGGCGGCTTCTACGACCTGGGGCCGTGGGGCGAGGACCTGGCCTTCCAGCCCCTGGCGCGGATCGATCGACCGGAAGAACGCGTCTGGGCCCAGGACTGGATTCTCGACCTCCTGATCGCCAGCGGGGTCACGACCACGCCAGCCGTCAAGGACGAGCTCTGGACGGCCCTGGCCAACCTGGCCTCGGGCCCGTCCGAGCAGCGCACCCTCACCGTGCTGGCCGCCACCGTCCAGGACCACGCCGTCAAGGCCGCGCTCAAGCCCTTCACGCTCGACGGTCCCCATGGCCGGCTTCTGGACGCCGCCGAGGAGCGGCTGACCACCCGCGACTGGCAGGCCTTCGAGCTGGGCGCCCTGATGGAGACGCCCGCGGTCCTGGGCCCGGTGCTGACCTACCTCTTCCATGTCCTGGAGCGCGGCTTCGATGGTCGGCCGACCATGATCGTCCTGGACGAGGCCTGGCGGTTCCTGGAATCGAGCGCCTTCGCCCACAAGATCCGCGAATGGCTGTGGACGGTGCGCAAGCTCAATGTCTGCGTGGTCTTCAGCACGCTCAGCCTGTCGAGCATCACCGCCAGCCCGATCGCCCCGGCCCTGATGGAAGGCTGCCCCACCCGCATCTTCCTGCCCAACCCCGAGGCGCGCACGCCCTTGGTGGCCAAGGCCTATGCGGGGTTCGGGCTCAACGACCAGCAGATCGAGATCATCGCCGGGGCCGCGCCCAAGCGCGAGTACTACTACCAGAGCGCGGCGGGCGATCGGCTCTTCGAACTGGGCCTTGGTCCGGTGGCCCTGGCCGCCGTCGGCTCAGCCAGCCCCGGCGACCAGTCCCTGATCGAGAAGGTGCTGCGGCAGGCCGGACCCGAGGGGTTCGCCGCTGGCTTCTACCGCGCCAAGGGCCTGCCCGAGGTCGGCGACTTCCTCGACGAGGCCCGCGATGCGGCCTGACCTGGACCCTACCGACGGGATCGATCCAGTTGGCGTCGCCCCGCGGGTTCGGCGCCTGGCGCGCCTGGCCTTCGTCCTATCGCTCGCGCCGGGGATGGTCCTGACCATGGTCCTGGCCCCGGCCCTGCAAGAGCCGCGTCTGCTGTTGGCCGGCCTTGTCCTGATCGCCGCGGCGATCCTGGCCCGCCATCGCCTGGTCGACCTCTTTCTGGACTGGATCGGCGCGCGTTCGGACTCGCCGTCCCCGACCTCGATCTCGGAGCCTCGCCCATGACCGCCTCGCGTCGCGACCTGATGCGTTCAGGCCTGAGCCTTGGCCTGTTGATAGGTGTTGGACTTGGGGGCGGCGGTGTGGCTCGCTCCCAGGTCACCGTCTACGATCCCGCCGCCGTCGCCCAGGCGATCAAGACCGTCTCCAATGGCCTGCAGCAGATCCAGGCCCTGCAGAGCCAGTTGACCAACCAGGCGCGCATGCTCCAGACCCTGGGCGTGGACGTCACCGGTCCCCTGCGCGACATCGCCGGACAAGCCACCGCCCTCCTCCAGCAGGCCCGAGGGCTGGGCTATCAAGCCGCCAACATCAGCCAAACCTTCGCCGATCTCTATCCAGACGATCTAAGCGGTCTTTCGGCCCGGGATCTGGCCGCGCGGCTGGCCGGCTGGAGCCAGAACAGCCGCCAGACCCTGCAGGACGCCATGGCCGTCCAGAATCAGATCGTCCAGACCCAGGGGGTGACGGGGCAGGCCGTGGCCTCGGCGGTTGGCGCCTCGCAATTGGCGGCCGGCCAGACCGCGGCCATCCAGGCCACCAATCAGCTCCTGGCCGCGCTCTCCACCCAGCTGACCCAGCTGCAGACCCTGATGATCACCCAGGCCCGTCAGGCGGAAACTTGGGAGGCCGAACGTCGCGCCGTCGTCACTAAGAGCGAGGCCGACCGTCAGCGCAATTCGGCGGTGACCCGCGGCGCGCCTCGCTTCTCGGGAGACGTCCTGCAATGACCAAAGCCCAGATCACCCCCTGGCTGGCCCTGCCGCTCTGCCTGGCCTTGGCCCTGGCCGCCTGCGGCCCCAGAGCGGGCGAGGCCAAAACCGACGTCGCGGCCAAGACGTCGGTCGCCAAGCCCAAGCGCTGCCCCGATCCTGACGTCCGCGACTCTAGCGACCCCTGCTCGGTGGCCTACGTCCAGCGCAAGCCGGGCCGCATGTCCGAACGCGACCTCCACTAGCGGCTGATGCAGACAGCCTCCCCCTCCGCCCTCGACGATTTCCTCGCGCGCTTCACCAGCCAGGTCGGAGCGGGGTTTGGCCTGATCAACGGCGACGTGCGAACGACCTTCGCGGCGCTGATCGTCATCAGCCTTGGCCTGTCGGCGCTGCTCTGGGCCGTCGACGAGAACGACAACGTGCCCGCAGCCCTGATCCGCAAGCTCCTGCTGTTCGGCTTCTTCGCCTGGCTGATCAGCAACTGGCATCCGCTGACCCTGACGGTGATCAAGGGCTTCACCGCCCTGGGCCTGAAGGCCGGCGGCGGCGCCATGAGCCTGACCGACTTCCTCAACGCCCCTTCCAAGATCGTCTGGGACGGTCTGGACGTGGCCTTCGAGCTTTTGAAGTACATCGGCCGGCTGGCCAGCGAAGGCATGGGCGTAGGCTTCTTCACCCACATCGACACCATCCTGGTCACCGTCATCGTCATCATCGGCGTGATCCTGGCCTTCGTGCTCCTGGGCGTCGAGGTCGTCGTCACGGTGATCGAGTTCTACGTGGTCACCCTCATCTCGTTCGTGATGGTGCCGTTCGGGATCCTGACCCAGACCTCGTTCCTGGCCGAGCGGGCCATCGCCTACGTTCCGGCCGTCGGCGTCAAGATGATGGCCCTGGCCATGGTCGTGTCGATCGGCGAGCAGATCTTCACCAGCTACATCGTCTCGCCCGACCCAACCTGGCAGGAAAGCTGCGGGCTCCTGGTGGCGGCCATCGTCTTTTTGATGCTGGCCTTGAAGATCCCCGCTATCGCCGCCGCGCAGATCACCGGCACGCCGCAGCTGAACGCCGGATCGGCCGCCTCGAGCGTGATGGGCCTGGCCGCTACCGCCGGGGGTCTGGCCCTGGCCGGCCGCTGGGCCATGGGCGGCATGGCCGCCGGCGCCGGGGCCAGCGCCGCCCGGGGCGCGGCCGGCTTGCGCGGCATGACCGGCGGCCGCGGGCCCT
>NZ_AKKF01000023.1 GCF_000281955.1 Caulobacter sp. AP07
CCAGCTTGTAGGTCAGGGCGTCTCCGTCCGGATCGCTGGCGGTGAACGTGCCGATCGTGGCGGCGGCGCCGGGGATCTTGTCCTCGCTGACCGACAGCGACGTCGCGCCGCCGACGATGCTGACCGCGGTCGGGGCGCCGTTGATGTCGACCGTGAACGACCCCGTCCTCGGCGTGCTGAGCTTCCAATTGCCGCGCTCGACGCCGTAGGCCAGCACGTAGACGGTCAAATTCTGCGACCAGGCCAGGTTCGGATCGACCCGCTTGAGCTGCAGACCGGTCAGGTCGTCGATGCCGTTCTGGGGATCGCGGTACAGCGTCCAGATCAGATTGCCGTCGGGGTCGAGGCCGGGCGTTCCCTTGTTGAGCTGCAAGCCGCTCGGAATGCCCATGAGCTCGATCTTCAGAGATTCCGACCCGTCGGTGTCGGCCAGGGTGGCCGGGATCGACAGGGGAATCGCCGAGGTGGTGACGAAGGAGCCCGAGACCAGCGGCATGAAGCCGAGGTTCGGCTGGTTGGCGACCGAATTGACGTTGATGCGGATGTACTGCGGATCGCTGAGCAACTTGCCCTGGTCGACGGCCACCACCTTGATGTCGAACGCGCCGCTCTTGTAGTCGGCGGGCTTGAACTTGACGATCGCGTTGCCGGCGGCGTCGATCGAGTCGACGCTCAGGATGCTGACCAGGCTGGTGTCGGCCACCAGGTTGTTGGCGGCGCTGACCGCGCTGACCTGCAGCTGCATGCCCACCGTGATCGCATCACGGATCTTCACCGCGATCGAGATCGTGCCGGCGTTCTCGCTGAGGTCCGGGACGGTGACAGGATCGACCTTCGGCTTCTCGTTGCCGTCCCACAGGCCCTGCCACTGGGTGTTGAAGACGGCGTTGCTGGCCAGAAAGTCGCTGAACTGGTCCAGGGCCGGCGTCGCGCCCGCGTCCACCAGGCCGCTGGTGGCCATCAAGGTCACCAACTGCTCGATATTGACCTTGTTGCTGGAGTTCGGGCCGGTGAACAGGAAGTCGATCTTGTTGTCGGTGTTGACCGCGCCCTGGCCGTACCAGTTCGCGACCTTGGTCGTCGTCGCCGTGCCGAGCAGGTCGATATAGAGGTCGTTGCCAACCTTGCGGAACCACAGCTTGGTGCGGTCGATCCCGGTGTCGTAGGAGATGATGTCGAGGTCGCTGGTCGGCGAGTTGAAGTTCTGGATGGTGTCGGCGCCCGACGTCGTCTCGATATAGTAGGTGTCGCTGCCGGAGCCGCCGATCAGGGTGTCCGCGCCCACGCCGCCGAACAGACGGTCGTCGCCGTCGTCCGCCGAGATGACGTCGTCCCCAGCGTCGCCGTACAGCCAGTCGTCGCCGACTCCGCCGTAGATGTGGTCGATGCCCGCGCCGCCGTACAGGAAATCTCCAAAGCTCGAGCCAGTCAGGGTGTCGTCGTTGCCCGAACCCACGAGGATCTCGATCCTGTCCAGGAAGACGTCGCCAGCCGCTTCGCCGGCCGTGCCGCCGGTCGCCAGGTTGACCGTCACCGGCCCTCCGGCGTCGGCGTAGCTGACCGTATCGGCGTCGAGACCGCCAGTGAACCGGTCCGCCCCGGCCCCACCTTTCAGGGTGTCGGCGCCGACGCCCCCGGTCAGGGTGTCGGCGCCGGTCCCGCCGATCAGGGTGTCGTTGCCGTCGCCGCCCAGCAGCAGGTCGTCGCCGACGCCGCCGTCCAGCGTGTCGTCGCCGAGGTCGCCCGACAGCGTGTCGTTGCCGTCTTCGCCGTACAACCAGTCGTTCCCGGCCTCACCCTTGAGGGTGTCGAGGCCCGCCCCGCCGTACAGGCTGTCCACCTCGCTGCCGCCCTCGAGCGTGTCGTCGCCCAGCCCCCCGGTCAGGGTGTCCAGGCCAGCGCCGCCCTTCAGGAGGTCGGCGCCGTCATCGCCTTGCAAGGTGTCGTCGCCAATGCCGCCGTCGAGCTCGTCGTTCCCGGCGCCGCCCTTCAGCGTATCGTTGCCGCCCAGGCCGTAGATCAGGTCGCGACCAGCTTCGCCGGTGATGGTGTCGTTGGTGTTGTCGACGACCTTGTTGCCGTACCAGTAGTCTTCGGCGTCGGTGATGGTGAAGGTGATCGGGCTGGCCGCCGACACCCCGCCCTTGCCGTCGATCGCCCTGACGTTCACCGTCACGCTGGTCTTGGTCTCGTAATTCAGGCGGGCGGCCTCGGTGAGCCGCAGTCCATAGCCGGCCGGCGTCTGGCCGCTGGCTGCGATGGTGAAGACCTCGAAGTCCGGATTGTCGACGGTGAAGGTCACGCCCCGGTAGGCCAGCGACTTGTCGTGGTCGGTCGACGACAGCCGCGCCAGGGTCTCGCGGGCGAGCTGGACGCCGTTCACGGGATGGTCGTTCTCGGCGATCGCGGCGACCGCGCCGCTGAAGGTCGGCGTGGAAGGCGCCTCATTGACGTCCTCGATCCGCACCCAGGCGGCCATGGTCGACGAGGTCAACTGGCCGTCGAAGGCCGCGACGGTGAAGTCGTAGACATACTCGTCCAGTCCATCGCCGTCGCTGTCCGGCAGTATCCCCATGCCCGCCGTCAGCGCTTCGAAGTCGATCTGCAGGCCGGCTCGGAACACGACGGTGTTGCCCGACACCACCAGCCAGTTGTTCGGGTCGGAGACCAGCCGCAGCGTGACGGCGCCCGGCGGCGGGCCGCCCGGATAGTCCGGGTCGGTCAGCGAGAAGGTCGCCAGCGCGTCGGTCGTCAGGGTGGTCGTCGCGTCGGCGACGTTCTCGCCGACCATCAGCGGGCTGCTGGTCAGGCCCGGCGCGCCGGGCCGTTCGTTGACGTCCTCGATCGCCACATTGAAGGGTACGACGACGTAGCTTTCGGAACCTCCGTGCGGGTCGCTCACCCGCACCCGGATCGTGTGGCTCTGGGCGGTCTCGAAATCGATCGCGGTGGTGTTGGTGAACTTCAGTTCGCCCGCGGTGGTGATCTCGAACCGTCCCCCGGCCGAATCGTCGAGCGTGTAGACCAGGCTCGAGACCGGATCATCGACGTCGGTGGCGGTGAAGAAGCCCAGCGACGTCGCCCCGGCGGTTTCCAGGAGCGACAGGTGGGCAGGCGCGGTCACGTTGCGCGGCGCGTCGTTGACCGGGGCGATGGTCACCGAAACCGTCTGCTGGACGACGTGGTTGTCGGCGTCGGTCACCCGCAGCACGAACCGGTCCGAGCCGCTGATGTCGGCGGTCGGGGTGTAATTCCACGCGCCCGTCGCCGCGTTGAGTTGCAGCACGCCCAGGGTCGGACCGCTGACCACCGTGTAGCCGGTGATGTTGTCGTCGTCGTCGATCGCGCCGACCTGGCCGGAAATCACCACGTCCTCGTTGATCGCCAGGGCCTGGTCGACGACGACCGGCGCGGCCTTGCCGCCCGCGTGCCAGAACGGCGCCGCCTGGGCGGCGATCGCGGTCGGCATGGCCGTGGGCGGCGCGACCGAGGTCGCGGTCATCGCGCTGATCAAGGATTGGGCATGGCCTAGGAACAGAGAGGTCCCGTCGAGCGCGACCTCCTTCATCAGGCTGGCGTCGGATGCTGCGTAATAGCCGGCGAGCGTAATGACGGTCGAGCCGCCGATCACAGCGATCTTTAGATCATCGCCGGCCCGGGTCAGCCAGATCCTGTCCGAAGTTACGCCGCTGATCGTCACGCGATTGACGCCGGACGCATCGACGACGCGATCAATGCCGCTATTGGCGTCGAACCCATAGATGTCGTCGCCCGCGCCGCCGTCGAACAGGTCATTGCCCGCCTCGCCGACCAGGACATCATTGCCGTCGCCGCCATAGAGTTGGTCAGCGCCGTCGCCGCCGACCAGCTTGTCGTCGCCAGCCTCGCCATAGAGGATATCGACGCCCGCGCCGCCACCCAGCGTATCGGCCCCGTCGCCACCGGATAGGTTGTCATCACCGTCATCGCCGGTCAGCTGGTCGTCGCCGCCCTGGCCCAGCAGGGTGTCGTCGCCCGCCCCGCCGCTCAGCAGGTCCTTGCCAAGGCCGCCTTCGAGGCGATCGACGCCATCCTCGCCGGCCAGGGCGTCGTCGCCGTCGCCGCCGTACAGCGTGTCGTCGCCCGCGCCGCCGACCAGCACGTCGTCGCCGAGTCGTCCGTCCAGCACGTCGTTGCCGCCCAGACCGAACAGTCGATTGGCCCGACCGTCGCCCGACAATTGATCGTCATAGGCGTCGGAGCCGACCACGTTCTCGATCGTGCTGACGCCATTGACGGCGACGATGACGTCGCCCGTGGCGTCGCCGCCGGTCGCCGTCAAGGCCGCCAGGTCGATGGCGACGGCGGCGACCGAGGTCACATAGCGGATGGTGTCGCCATAGCTGCCGGGGTCGCTGGCTTTGATCGCCAGGCCGTCGGTCTGGGAGTCCGTCCCGCCATTCAGGGTGTCGGCCCCGGTTCCGCCCTCCAGGACATCATTGCCCGCGCCACCGTCCAGGGTGTCGGCGCCCGCTCCGCCCGACAGCACGTCGTCGCCGCCTTGGCCGCCAAACGTGTTGTTTGACGCGGAGCCGATCATGACGTCGACGCCCGCGGTCGCCGCCTCGACGCCCAACCGCAAGGCGGTGAGATCGACGGCCAGGCCGTCGGCCAGTTGCAAGGTCTCGACCCCGCGGTCCGCGACCAGCTGATCGAACATCGCCACATAGTTGGTGCTGTCGAGGCTGACCTTGAGATAGTTGGCGCCCCGCGACATCGTGAGGTCCGACAGGCTGATCCCGGCCCCCATGGCCAGGGTGTCGGAACCGCCGTTTCCGGCGACGATGTGTTCGATCACGGTCTGGGAAGCGTTGCCGCCGCGCGAGGCCCCCGCCCTCCACTGGTTGTCGGCGTAGGGCCAGGACGCGCCGCCCGGCGTCGCGGTCTCGGGGGTCGGGAAGAGGAAGTCCACGCCGTCCCGGCTCTGATAGACGATCTCGTTGTCCGCCGCGCGGCGAACAATCAGCTGATACTGGTAGTAGTCGCCGGCGACGCCGGTCGCCGCGCCGTAGCGCATCAACTGCCAATCGGCGACAAAGGCGGAATTGAGCGCTCCGGTCGGGCTGAGGACCTCCTCGACCGTCATCGCCCCTTCGTAGATGGAGTCTATCCCGTCGCCGCGATTGTACTCATAGGTGTCGTCGCCCGCGCCGCCCCACAGCTTGTCGCCGCCGCCTGCGCCTCGCAGGATATTGTCTCCAGCGTTGCCGCCAAGACGGTCGCCGCCTTGGCTGCCTTCGATGCCTTCGATATCGGTATAGATGTCGCCGATCGAATTGCCGCCATTGGCGAACATCGCGCCGAGATAGGCCCGAAGCTGGGAGCCGCCGTTGGACTGGTAGGACGCGATGTCGATGCCGGAACCACCGAACATCTGGTCGGCGCCCGTACTACCGTCGAGGATGTCGTCGCCGGCGCCGCCGTAGAGGACGTCAGCGGCGGACCCGCCGAGCAACTTGTCGGCGCCTTCACCGCCGGACAGGATGTCGTTGCCGCCGCCCCCGTCGAGGATGTCGTCGCCGCCGCCGCCGGTCATCCAGTCCCAGACCGAGCCGCCCACGAGGTTGTCGGCGCCGTCCGTGGCGCCGCCCGCGATGGCGTAGCTGCTCATGCTCGCCGTACCGGTGGCGACGAAGTTGAACTTCTCGATCGGCCGGATTTCGGCGCCCGTGCTGGCCGACCACCAATCCTTGATGGTGATCTTGTCGCTCGCGCCGGCGAAGCCGCTGGTGGTGTTCACGTCGGAGACGACGACCTCCAGATCGTTGCCGACCCGCCTCAGCATCAGGTCCTGGATGTCGACCCCGACCGCGAACTCCAGGGTGTCGGTCTTTTGGGCCCCGACGCTGGTTGAGATCACCCCGTTCAACGCGCCCTTGTGGCGCTTCAGGGTCTTGGTGGCGTCGTCATAGTCGTAATTGAAGCCGTCGATCCATTTGGAGCCGTCGAAATAGGTAACGGCCCCGACGACAACATTGATCGTCTTGGACACCGTGCCATTGGCGTTGAGCACGTAGCCGTTGACATATTCGCCGTTCTGCCAGACCAGGTCCCAGTTATCGACCAGGTCGTCGATCAGCACGTCGGCGCCGTCGCCACGTGCGTAGCGGATCACGTCATTGCCAGCCCCGGCGATGATCACATCATCGCCCTTGCCGCCGGCCACGATGTCGTCGCCCAGCCCGCCTGTAACCCGGTCGTTTCCACCGTCGCCAAAGACGGTGTCGTTGCCCGCGCCGCCGATCGCCACGTCGTCGCCGGCCCCACCTGAAACCAGATCGTTGTTGCCGTCGCCCGACACCAGGTCGTTGCCCAGCCCGCCGAACCCGAAGTCGTCGCCGTTCAGGCCGTAGATCTTGTCGGCGCCATCGGTGCCGACGATCCAGTCGGCGCCGTTGGTGCCCAGGATCACCGACGCGCCGGCCACGCCGACGATGTAGGAGGTGATGTCGCCGATCCGGATGTCGTCGCCGTTGGCGAAGCGCAGCCACTCGACCTTGCGGGTGCTTTCGAACCAATCCTTGATCGTCAGGCTGTCGCCGGTGGCGACTTGCCGGACGTGGCCGTTGACCAGCACGCCGGTCGGATCGGCCACGGTCAACTGGATGATCAGATCCTGGCCCGGCGCCTGGGTCGTGCCCGAGCGCTTCATGATCAGGTTCTGCATGGTGACGCCGACGCCGAACACGATGGCGTCCTCGCCGCCCTTGACCGAGCCGTCGACCTCGTAGGAACCGCCGCCCGCCCAGTTGCGAGTCAGACTCCCGGCGTTGAGTTGGCTGATGCGGTTGAACAGCGAGTCCCCGGTCGAGCCGGCCACGCCGGCCGGGTCCGCCTCGTCCCAGATCACGTCATTGCCGTCGCCATAACCGAACACGTACTGGTCCGAGCCGGCGCCGCCGAGCACCGCCGCCACGCCGGCCGCGCCCTGGTCGTCGCCGGCTCCGCCTTCGAGGATGTCGCCGCCGGCCCCGCCGTAAAGCGCATCGACCCCGTCGCCGCCCTTCAGCCAGTCCGAACCCTTGCCGCCATACAGCCGGTCGTTGCCCGCCCCACCGTCCAGCAGGTCACCGTTGCCGCCATCGACGGCGGTGACCGCCACGGCGTCGACCGTGAACGTGGCGTTGGCCTGGGCCAGTTGCGCCTCGCTCACCACGCCCGCGCCGACCACGTCGCCGGCGAACAGCACATCGTCGCCGTCCTCGCCGAACAGCCAGTCGTCCAGCTTGCCGCCGACGATCTTGTCGTTCCCGGCCCCGCCGAGCACGTCGTTGCCGAGGTCGCCGGCCCGAACGATATCGTCGCCATCGCCGGCGTCGATGAGGGCGGCGACGGGGATTTTGTAGGCCGCGATCACCGGGGTCGAGACATCGGCGCCTTGAACGGTCAAGCCGGCCGCCACCTGAAGCATGTCGCCGCTAACCTGGATCAGGTCGGCGCCGCCCGTCCCTTTCACCTTCAGCTTATCCGCAGCGGCGATCGTGTCGCCGTATACGGCGGTCAGGGACATCGATGAATCGAACAGCGCGAAGGTGCGTTCCTGCTCGCTGCCGCTCAGAGTGAGGTAGATGAGCGACGGCGCGACCGCGTAGCCGTCCATCGCACCATTGCTGACCTCGTCGATGAAGGCGTTCCACCCACCGATCCAGTCCGTATAGCTTCGCTTGTCGAGGTTGAGATCGACCGCGGCGGCCAGGGTCGCCACCCACGTCGCCGAGAACACCGACACCTTATCGGAGTCGATAAGGCTTTGAATGGCGTCGATATTCGAGAGGTAGCTCACATAGTTGCTGGCGATCTGGAGATTTCCGCTGAGCCGCGATGCGTCCAGACCCGTTCGGGAATCCCCGCCGACATTGGCCGCGGCGCCCGCCAGCGTCGCGACGACGGCGCGCTTGGCGTAGGTGTCGCCGCCGGCCAGTTTGCCGACGATCTGCTCCAGGCCGTAGTACTCAGCGTCGCCGATCAGGGCGCTGGCGTCGGCGTAGGTTTCGACCCCGCCGTTGCGGCCCAGTCGGTAGGACTTCCCCCGCAGGCCCAGATCCGCCAGGACAACCGACGTCGGATCGATAAGCGTCGACCCCGTCGCGACCAGAACCCCGTTCAGAGCGCCCGTGACCGACTCGGTGAGACTGCGAGCGGCCGCGGCCGAGCCGCCGCTCTTGGCGTAGGACCAGGTCGTTTCGAAACGACCCGTGTTGGCGTTCCAGCCCTCGCCGGCCCATGCCTTGGGTTTGCCGCCGAACAGCGACCCGATGAGGCCGCCGAGAATGTAGCCCGCGAAGGCGCCGATCGCCGCGCCCAGCGGACCCGCCGCCCATCCCAGATTGTAGGCCAGAGTCGCGAAGGTCGACGTCGACGCGGCGGCTGTAACGACCCCTGCGGTGGCCGTCGCCGCCGCGGCGGCTGCGGCGGCCATCCCCGCAGTCACCGTAGCGGCAGCGGCGACAAACTCACCCGCTACCATGATCGAACCGATCGCCCCCCCGACGCTGGCGCCGATCTGACCGCCCACGGTGTCGAAATGGACCAACTCAGACGCCAGCCAGGTGCCGACGAAGGATCCAACCGCGTTGAGTGCGGCGGGACCGATGTTCGTGTTCCATTGCCTCACGACCGCACCGAAAGGCTTCGTTTCGGTGATGGGGGCGAGAGTCCGACCGAGGCTGTCGACCCAATACTGCGGGTTTACCGACTCCCCCACATGCAGCAGATTTGAAGCGATCTGCCCCACCGCGGCCCCGCCGGCTGAGGTCACCGCGTGCGCGGGAACGCTGTCACCAAGGCCGTTAACGAGTTCGGCGAACAGGTAGGAGCTGATTGCGCCGGCCCCAGCGTCGACGAGGTCCCCTCCGAACTTCTTGGTGGCCTCCGCCAAGGTTAGTCGAGCCGACGTGGTCTTGGAGCTCAGGGCCGAGCCGATCTCCGTGCCGACCGTCGATAGCAGGGCGCCAAGCGCCAGGTCGCTCCAGGGATCATCCGTGCCGACGAGACGCGCGATGTTGGAGCCCAGGATCGAGCCGACCTGCGCATACGAAATGTAGGATTCGAAGGTGCGGCCATCCTTGGTCTTCTTGGTGACCGTCGCGACCTGCTTCGCCGGCGCGGCAGGGTTTTCGACACTCGGGCTTTCGAGTCTCCAGGAGATGTCCTCTCCCCAGGACGCGATCGTGTCGCGCTCGTCCTGCGACAGGAAGCTGTAGCCGCGATCCAACCTGACCGTCGAAAGCCCTGAACCGCCGCTGGCGGTCGAACCCGCCGTGACCGCTCTGCCCGAAGCGTCCGAGCCGCTATAGCTGAAGCCGGTGGGCCCTGCATGGGCCCGTGTCGAAGTCCCGCCATTGGCGCTCATCCTCCCCGCCAGGCTCACACCCGCGATGGTTCGAGCTTGCGAAAGATGACTGAGCTGAACGTCCAACGGGTAGAGATTGGCCTCGAGACCGTAAAAGACGCTCGTCTTTGATGTTGTTTGACCGATAATATTCTTCGAGTACATAACACTCGAATTTCCGGAGATATTCGCAACTGTCACGCCATCGGTTGTGAAGTCATAGAATTGGCCAAAGCCGGCGGGGACCTGCAAGCCAAAGAACGAGCCCGAGAAAGAGCCATCCGACCCGACGGTCAGCCCCGTCCCATCGGGACCCAATACGTTGAACCCCAAGAAGCTAAGTCGCAGATCCGGGTTTTCCATGGAGAACAGCGCTGCGTTCACGACGATGCCATTGGCGTCGTAAACCTGCAGCATGACCTTATCGCCGTTGACGCCGACGCCCGCGTTCCAGGAGGCCTTGTACTGCGTTCCTAGCTGCACGGCCTTGTAGGAAATCGCGACTTCGTCGGCCGTATCCAGCAATATATGCCCGACAGCTTCACGTGAAGTGCCGTATCCCTGAACGTTCATTCTCCATTTGTCATAATATTCGTCAAAGTAATTTATGCCGTCACTTCCAACACCGGCCGCCTTATTTGCTAGTTCTTTGGCTTTTCGATAGGCGTTGGCGGCGAAATCCTGCTCCGCCAGATAGTAATTGCGAGCCTTCACCCAACTACCGGTGCCCACGCGCTCGCCCACCCCAAGGACCTTGATCGCCAGACCAAGAGTCGCGAGTTCAAATCGTCCCTTGAAGGTTGTTTTATATCCGTTCGCCTTCCAGGCATCGAGTCCCGCGGATATCTCATGCACGAGGCCTCTATACTTGGCGAAATTCGGATCCGTGTCGCCAATCTTGACCAAGGACGCCATGGCGACCCGCAACCGGGGCAGGGCCTTCATAGCATCGGCGTCCGTGGCGGAGAGGTAGACCATTTCGCCCACCCCATGCATGAGACGGCCGATCGCCTCCGCCTTGTTCGAATAGGCCGGGTTGAAGACATCCTCCATCGCCGACTGCACGCCCAATAGAAGTGGATACGTGTCGCCCATATTGGACCCGGGGGTCGCCACCCGAGTAACCCAATCCCGTTCGTTAAGCGGGAACGATTTATCAGGGATATGTACGCCAGCCGCCTCCGTGAACGGTCGCATGCTGACTTCGTTGAGGGTTCCCGCCACCCGTCCAAACAAACTGACCGGATCGCCGGGCCGAAGGCCAGTATCCGGATCGATTGGCAAATCTCCGTACACGCCACGGTAATTCTGGACGTGACCTTCCAGGGCCTCGAAACTAAATCCGTCTCTATCGAACAACACGGTCGGCGCTGGATTCAGCGACTCTATTTGCAACCCAGTGAACGTACTCGAATGCCGCTCCTTCACCATCAAGGCGACATTGTTGACGAGGGCCGCGCCTTGACTCCAGGCGACACCATAGACGGGATGCGCCCCGCCCTCCGAAGCCGCAGAGATGGCGTCGGCCGCACTGCTCGCGGCGTCCCCATAAAGTCTGAAGGACCCCAGCTGCAGATTATTGGCGGCCGACAGAGGATTGCCGAAATCCGTCGGCTTCGCGGTGAATACGATCGCGCCATCGGATATGCGCCGCAGGACGTAGATTTCGACGGAATTGATAGAGTTAGTGATATAACTGACAACAGTGTAATGCGGTAGACTGTTACTGCCACCAAGGTACTGATAAATTTCTTGTTGATCGGCGAACGAAACATTGAGATCAGTCATGACGTCCACCGTCGCAAAGTTGAATGATTTTCAGATGCGCCCGTTCGGCGGCATCAGTGTCTAATATCGCGACGGCCAATCTACAACCCGATGGAGACATCGATATTGCAATAAAATTTCCGTCGAATTTCTTCTTTAGCTTCCCATTTTCAAGTAAATATATCCCACCTATACCTCGCATTCCACCATCAAGGGTCGCAACAATATAACCATCCCTATAAGGGAAAAATTCTCCACCCCACAACGCAGGGCTATTCTCCACGGAAATCTTCTCGAAGCGGCCCGTGCGGAAGATCCGATAGCCCGAGACCTTCGCGCGCGATCGCCCAGAACCCGAGAGAGAGGTCTTCGGCCAGGTGAAAAAGGAGCCGTCCCAGGAAGGCGTCTCGACGCCTTGCGGATAGACGTCGCTTATGGAAATAGGCAGCGCAATCTTATCGCCGCCACCTGGCAACTCAAAAGAAACGGAACTGTAAGACCACAGTTTCCCAAAATCTAAGTAAGCATCATTGTTGTAATTTGCTACCCAAGACCGGCCACTTTTATTATCGTCTACGAATATATCACATCTTCTGCCGGTGATGGAGACGCTGCCAAACGTAGTTTGGTTGACTTGTATTCCATACTCGAAATTTCTATCATTGACCGGCGGCCTGAGCGGCTTCTCAAACTCGAAGCCAGGCCTCCCTCTAAAGACGGTGACTGGTCCAGGCCCCGGCTCGACGTCAGGCGAATAATTCAGGACACCGTTTTCGGCGCAAAGGTATCTTGCTTTGGAGGATTTGCCGAAGCGCCTGTACAATTGTGGGCGATCACCAATTTTCCACAAGTAAAGCCCAACCTCACCGCCCTCTAATTTTCCAGAAAACGCGATGTTACCTTCATCGACCCAGGACGCAGAAGACAATCCCAGGGAAACAACCTCTTCACTCGCGGCAATTATCCTTATATCAGTTTTTCTTTTTGCTTTGACGCCAAGAAGACTTCTATCTAGCGCCCCAAGAACGAGAAAAACCAGCCCTCCGATAAACAGGGCAAGGGCGAGATAGATAAACTTGCGCCTAGGGCCAATTCGATCGCTCATCTTTCCCGCCCCCCTTCCTTCACCCGCCGCGCCAACGGCGATAGCAGGAACCCGATGATCCGGCGCTCGCCGGTCTTGATCTCGACCGTGGCGGCCAGGCCCGGGGCCAGCATCAGGCGTCGGCCTTCCACTGTTATCCAGGGTTGTGACAGCTTGACCATGGCCGGAAAGACCAGGCCCTCCTTTTCGTCCTGCACGGCGTCGCGGCCGATGTGTTCGATCACGCCGTGCACAATTCCATAGCGGGTGAACGGATAGGCCTCGAGCTTGACCTCCACGGCCTGGCCCTCGTGCACGAAGCCGGCGTCGCGGTTCTGGACGCGGGCCTCGATGATCAGTTCGCCGCCCCTGGGCACCAGCACCATCAGGGGATCGGCCGGCTTGACCACCCCGCCCAGGGTGTGGACCTGCATCTGCTGCACGACCCCGTCCTGCGGCGCGGTCAGCACGGTCAGGCCGGCCTTGTCGGCGGCCTTGGTCAGTTCCTCGCCGCGCAGCCGGCGGTTGGCCTGGGCCTCGGTCAGGGCGTCGAGCACCTCGCGCGAGAACTCGCCGCGGGCCTTGGCGATCTGCTGGTCGACCCCGGCCACGGCGGCCTGGGCCTTGAGGCGTTCGTCGCGGCGGATGGCCAGGTCCTGGCGCATGCCGACAATGGTCTGCTCCAGCTCCGAGACCTTCATGCGCGGGGCGTAGCCCTTGCTGGCCAGGCTGCGCATGCCGGCCAGGCGCTCCTCGGCCAGCGGGATCTGCTGGGCCAGCTTGACGATCTCGCTCTCGATCATCCCCAGCTCGCCCTGGCGCTGGCGGCGGTCCTGAGCCAGGCCCTCCAGGGTGGCGGCCTGCTCGCGGCGCTTGGCGTCGACGAAGGCCCGCTGGGTGGCCACCGAGTCGCGGTCGGCCCCGGCCGGGGCGCGGAACGCCGTGCCATGGCCGCCAGCGTAGTCGACCAGGGCGGTGGCGCGGGCCGCGTCGATGTCGGCGCTGAGCAGGGCCTGGCGGGCCTGGGCGACGTCGGCCCCGGTGGCGGTGGGGTCCAGGTCGACCAGCGGCTGGCCGGCCCGCACGCTCTGGCCCTCGACCACGTGCAGGGCCCGCACCACCCCGTAGTCGGCGGCCTGGATCAGTTTGACGTTGCCGCGCGGAATGATCTTGCCGGGCGCGCTGGCGACCATGTCGACCTTGCCCAGGATCGACCAGGCCAGGGCGATGGCGATGAAGCCCAGCATCCCCCACAGGATGATCCGCCCCAGCGGGTTGGGCGGGGTTTCCAGCACCTCCAGGGCGGCCGGCAGGAAGGCGGTCTCGTCGCGCGGCGAGCGTTCGCGCTCGGCCCGGCGCTGCAGCCGCCAGCTTTCGACGAGAATGGTCCAGTGACGGTTGAGGCCGGCGATCATGCGGGCGCGCCCATGGCGTGAGGCTGGACGGGAAGCCCCATCTGCTTGGCGTAGAGTTGGGCGTAGCGGCCGTTCTGGCGCATCAAGGCTTCATGCGTGCCCTGCTCGGTGATCCGGCCCCGCTCGATGGTGATGATCCGGTCGGCCTGGCGCACGGCCGACAGGCGGTGGGCGATGATGATCACCGTGCGGCCGTGGGCCATGGACTTCAGATTGGCCTGGATGATCTCCTCGCTCTCGGCGTCCAGCGCCGAGGTCGCCTCGTCGAAGATCAGCACCTTGGGCCGCCCGGCCAGGGCCCGGGCGATGGCCAGGCGCTGGCGCTGGCCGCCCGACAGGTTGCCGCCGCGCTCGTCGATCTGGGTGTCGTAGGCCTCGGACAGTTCGAGGATGAACTCGTGGGCCCCGGCCAGCTTGGCGGCGGCGACCACGGTCTCCATCGACATGGCCGGATCGGTCAGGGCGATGTTCTCGCGGACGGTGCGGTTGAACAGGATGTTCTCCTGCAGCACCACCCCGACCTGGCGGCGCAGCCAGGCCGGATCGACCACGGCCAGGTCGACCCCGTCGACCAGCACCCGGCCACGTTCGGGCACGTGCAGGCGCTGGATCAGCTTGGTCAGGGTCGATTTGCCCGAACCGGAAGGGCCGACGACGCCCAGCACCTCGCCCGGCTCGACCACCAGGTCGATCTCCGACAGCACCTCGGGACCATCGACCTTGTAGCGGAAGCCGACCTTCTCCAGGGCGATGCGGCCGACGATGTCGGGCAAGGCCGAGCGCGACGGCGAGGACGACGGCTCGGTCGGGGTGTTGAGGATGTCGCCCAGCCGGGCCACCGAGATCTGGGCCTGCTGGAAGTCCTGGGCCAGTTGGGCCAGGCGCAGCACCGGTCCGGCGACCTGTCCGGCCAGCATGTTGAACGCCACCAGCTCGCCGACCGTCAGCTTGTCGCCGACCACCAGCCTGGCCCCGAAGAACAGCAGCGCCACCCCGCCCAGCTTGTTGATCAGCTGGATGGCCTGCGAGCCCCAGTTGGCGATCATCCGGGCGTCGAAGCTGGCCTTGATGTAGCCGGCCAGCTGACGCTCCCAGCGGCCCTGCATCTGCGGCTCGACGGCCAGGGCCTTGAGGGTCTCGACCCCGGTCACCGCCTCGACCAGGAACGACTGGTTCTCGGCCCCGCGCGCGAACTTCTCGTCGAGCTTGCGGCGCAGGGCTGGACCGACCAGCAACACCACCAGGGCGTAGAGCGGCAGGGTGATCAGCACGATCAGCAGCAGCCAGGGACTGTAGAGCCACATCACCGCCAGGAAGATCCCGGCGAACAGCAGGTCGAGCACCGCGGTCAGCGCCGACGAGGTCAGGAACTCGCGGATGTTCTCCAGCTCGCGCACCCGCGCCACCGAGTCGCCGACCCGCCGGGCCTGGAAATAGGCCATCGGCAGCTGGGTCAGGTGCGAGAACAGCTTGGCGCCGAGTTCGGCGTCGACGCGGCTGGTGGTGTGCGAGAACAGGTAGGTGCGAAGGCCGCCCATGGCGACCTCGAACAGCGACACCACCAGCAGGCCGACCGCCAGGATCTCCAGCGTCGTCAGGCCCTTGTGGACCAGCACCTTGTCGATCACCACCTGGAAGAACAGCGGGGTGATCAGGCCCAGGACCTGCAGGAACAACGAGGCCAGCAGCACGTCGCGCAGCAGGTGGCGGTACTTGACCAGGGCCGGGATGAACCAGGTGACGTCGAAGGCCCGCGCGGCGCCGGCCACGTGCTCGCGCGTCGTCATCAGCACCAGTTCGCCCGCATAGCCGGCGGCGAACTGGTCGGTGGTCAGAGTCTGGGGACGCTGCCGCTGCGGATCGAACACCAGCACCCGGTCCGGCGCGGCCTGCAGAACGATCAGCCAGCCGTCCGCCATGCGCGCCATGGCGGGCAGCGGCTGGGGG
>NZ_AKKF01000024.1 GCF_000281955.1 Caulobacter sp. AP07
CGCCGGGGCCAGGCCGCCGCCGCCCGCCGCCGCCACGCCGACGACCGCGCCGGCGATGGCCGCGCCCAAGCCCGCTGTCCCCGCCGCGACCACCCCCGCGCCGAAACCCGCCACGACCACCCCCGCGCCGAAACCCGTCACGCCCAGGCCCGCGACCGCGCAACCCAGGCCGGCCACGCCGCGCCCGACGGTCCCGACCGCGCCGCAACCGCCTGGAGGCGGCGTATGAGCATGGGCGGCGCCCGGCCTCTGCATCCCGGCCGCTGGCTGGGCGTGCCGCTGCTGATCAGCGTCCTGGCGACCGTGGTCTTCGCCGCGCCCATCCGCATCTACGGCCTGCAATTGCCCGAGCCGGTGTTCGCCATGGTCCCGGCCTTCGCCTGGGCGCTGATCCGGCCGTCGATCCTGGCCCCCTTCGCCCTGCTGTTCCTGGGCCTGTTCCTCGACGTGTTCTGGGGCGGGGCGACCGGCCTGTGGGGCCTGTCGCTGCTGGTCGCCTACGCCACGGCCCTGGCCGGCCGCAACATGATGACCGGCCAGAGCCGGCCGATCATGTGGGCCTGGTTCAGCGGCGTGACCGGGGTGGCGATGATCGCCGGCTTCCTGTTCACCATGCTCGATAGCCTGGCCATGCCCAGCCTCCTGGCGGTGTTCTGGCAGTTCCTGGTCACCGCCCTGTTGTTCCCGTTCGCCCACCGGCTGATCGACCGGTTCGAGGACGCGGACGTCCGGTTCCGGTGACGCCATGAGCGAACCGTCAATCTTCTTCTTCGAGGTCAACGAGCGGCAGGGGGTCTTCCACCGTCGCGCGTTCCTGATGGGCGGCCTGGCGGGCGGCGGGCTGCTGGCCCTGGGCGGCCGCCTGGCCCAGCTGCAGCTGGTCGAGGCCCAGCGCTACCAGAAGCTTTCGGCCGGCAACCAGTTCAACTACCGCCTGGTGCCGCCGCCGCGCGGCCTGATCCTCGACCGCAACGGCGTGGCCCTGGCCTCGAACCGGCCCAATTTCCGGCTGCTGGTCACCAAGGAGTCCAAGGACTTCGACGTCGAGGCGACCCTGGACGACCTGGCCCTGCTGGTGCCGATCGACGGCTCGCGCCGCGCCCGGCTGCTCAAGGACATCGCCCGCGCGCCGAAGAAGGCCCCGGTGGCGGTGATGGAGGACATGACCTGGGAGGAGTTCTCCCGCGTCAACATCCGCGCCCCGGAACTGCCCGGCGTCACCGCCGACATGGGCGAGGTGCGGGTCTATCCGTTCGGCGGGGCCTTCGCCCACGTCATCGGCTACGTGGCCAAGGTCTCGGACCGCGATCTGGAGAAGGCCAAGGACGAGCCCGACCAGGACCTGCTGCACCATCCGGGCTTCCGGATCGGCAAGCAGGGGGTGGAGAAGGCCCTGGACCGCGAGCTGCGCGGCCGCCCGGGCGCCACCAAGGCCGAGGTCGACGCCCAGGGCCGGGTGGTGCGCCTCGACCCCGAGGGCGACATCCCGCCGACCGCCGGCAAGGAAGTGCGGCTGACCCTGGACGCCGACATCCAGAACCGCGCCCTGGAGGTGATGGGCGACGAGAGCGGCGCCATCGTCGTCATGGACATCCGCAACGGCGACCTGCTGGCCATGGTCTCGGCCCCCAGCTTCGACGCCAACCGCTTCGTGAAGGGCCTGTCGGGGCCCGAGTACAAGGCCCTGGCCGAGTACGAGCGCAAGCCGTTGCTGGACAAGGCGCTGAGCGGCACCTATCCGCCGGGCTCGACCTTCAAGCCGACCGTCGGCCTGGCCGCCCTGAGCGCCGGGATCGACCCCGAGGTGCGGGTGAGCTGCGGCGGCAGCTGGTACTACGGCAACCGCACGTGGCGGTGCTGGCAGAAGAACGGCCACGGCTCGCAGAACATGCACGAGGCCATCAAGAACTCGTGCGACATCTACTTCTACCAGACCGCCCTGAAGATCGGGCCGGACGCCATCGCCACGGCCGCCCGGGCCATGGGTTTCGGCGAGATCTTCGACATCGGCATCCCCGGCCAGAAGAAGGGCCTGGTCCCCGACCGGGCCTGGAAGAAGGCCGCCTTCAAGAAGAACCCCGCCAACCAGATCTGGTTTCCCGGCGAGACCCCCAGCTACGGCATCGGGCAGGGGGCGTTGAACGTCAACGCCCTGCAGCTGGCGGTGATGACCGCGCGCCTGGCCAACGGCAAGAAGGCGCTCAATCCGCGACTGATCAAGTCGGTCGGCGGGGTGGAGCAGCCCAGCGGCGCGGCGGTGCCCGACCTGCCGTTCTCGATGGAGCACCTGGCCTATGTGCGCGGCGGCATGGAGGCGGTGGCCAACGACGTGCGCGGCACCGCCTATCGCCAGAGCCAGCTGGGCCTGGGCGACGTCAAGATGGCCGGCAAGACCGGCACGGCCCAGGTGCGCAGCTACGACAAGGTCGCCAACCGCAAGAGCGACAGCGTCGCCTGGCGGCTCAAGGACCACAACCTGTTCGTGGCCTTCGCCCCCTATGACGACCCCCGCTACGCCGTCGCCGTGATCATCGAGCACGGCGGCCTGGGCGGGGCCACGGCCGGCGCCCCGCGGGCCCGCGAGGTCATGCGCGTGGCGCTGCTGAAGGATCCGGAGATCCGCGCCCGCATCGAGCGTCCCATGCCGATGCCCGAGGCGCCGGTCGAGACCGGTCCCGACGGCGCCGTCGAGGGCGCGGCCCCCGAAGACCCGATCGAAGGCGCGCCGCCGCCGCCCACGCCGACGCCCGCGCCCGGAGCTCCCCAATGACCCTCAGCGGCGGCCTCAGCCGGCCCGGCGAACGCGACCGGCCGATCATCAAGTTCATGGAGATCGACTGGACCCTGTGTCTGGTCCTGTGCCTGATCGCCGGCACCGGCAGCATGATGCTGTTCTCGATCGCCGGCGCCTCGTGGGAGCCGTGGGCCGCCAAGCACCTGATCCGCTTCGGCATCTATTTCGTGCTGATGATCGGCCTGGCGATGATCGACCTGCGGGTGTGGTTCAGCCTGGCCTATCCGGTCTACGGGGTGGGGCTGATCCTGCTGGTGCTGGTCGAGGCGATCGGCGACGTCTCGCTGGGCGCCCAGCGTTGGTTGTCGATCGGCGGCTTCCGCTTCCAGCCGTCCGAGATCATGAAGATCGGCGTCGTCCTGGCCCTGGCCCGCTACTATCACGGCCTGTCGGCCGACAGCGCCCGGCTGTCGTGGAAGCTGCTGATCCCCGCCACCCTGATCGGCGCCCCGACCCTGCTGGTCGCCCACCAGCCCGACCTGGGGACGGCGGTGCTGATCGCCGCGCCGGGCATCGCGGTGATGGTGCTGGCCGGGCTGTCGCTGCGCCTGATCATCATCGGCATCGTCGGGGTGCTGGCGGCCCTGCCGCCATTCATCTTCTTCGTGCTGCACGACTACCAGCGCAACCGGATCCTGACCTTCATGGACCCGGAGAAGGACCCGTCGGGCAACGGCTACCACATCATGCAGTCGAAGATCGCCCTGGGCTCCGGCGGGCTGATGGGCAAGGGCTTCGGCCTGGGGTCGCAGAGCCAGCTGAACTTCCTGCCCGAGAAGCAGACCGACTTCATCTTCGCCACCCTGGCCGAGGAGTTCGGCTTCATCGGCTGCTTCAGCGTGCTGTTCCTGTACGGGGTGGCGATCTTCATGGCCCTGCGCATCGCCTCGATCAGCCACAGCCACTTCGGCCGGCTGTCGGCGGGC
>NZ_AKKF01000025.1 GCF_000281955.1 Caulobacter sp. AP07
GCTGGAACTGATCCGCGCGGCCTCGCCCGACACCGAGTCCATCGCCGCGCGCCGCGACGCCTGATACCGATCGCATCGATCCATGGCGCTCATGCGCGCCAACCCTTCCCGTTGTCATCCCGGGCGAAGCGCAGCGAAGACCCGGGATCCAGGGGCCGTGCGCACCGCCCCTGGGTCCCGGACAGCCTCTGCGAGGCTTCCGGGATGACAACCATTTGGGTGGCGGATCACATGGCGGCGTTCCGACAATGCTCCTGATGACAGCCGGCGTTTTCCGCGCCATTCCATCCCGACCCTGAGTCCGCCTCCCCCAGGAGCCTCCCCGTGCAAACGCCCTACGTCGCCGCCCCGAACCGTTATGACGCCATGCCCTACCGCCGTTGCGGCCGCAGCGGGCTGGACCTGCCGGCCATCTCGCTGGGCCTGTGGCAGAACTTCGGGGGGACCGACGTGTTCGAGACCGGCCGGGCCATCCTGCGCCGCGCCTTCGACCTGGGCATCACCCACTTCGACCTGGCCAACAACTACGGCCCGCCCTACGGCTCGGCCGAGGAGAACTTCGGCCGGGTGATGGCCGCCGACTTCGCGGCCCATCGCGACGAGCTGATCGTCTCCACCAAGGCCGGCTGGGACATGTGGCCCGGCCCGTACGGCAAGATCGGCGGCTCGCGGAAGTACCTGATCGCCAGCTGCGACCAGAGCCTCAAGCGCATGGGCCTGGACTATGTCGACATCTTCTACTCGCACCGCGTCGACCCGACGACGCCGCTGGAAGAGACCATGGGGGCCCTGGCTCAGCTGCACCGCCAGGGCAAGGCGCTGTATGTCGGCGTCTCCTCGTACTCGCCCGAGCTGACCCGCCAGGCCCACGCCATCCTCAAGGCCGAGGGCGTGCCGCTGCTGATCCACCAGCCGTCCTATTCGATGCTCAACCGCTGGATCGAGGGCGACCTGCTGGACACCCTGGAAGACCTCGGCGTCGGCTGCATCGCCTTCTCGCCGCTGGCCCAGGGCATGCTGACCAACAAGTACCTCGGCGGCGTGCCCGGGGATTCCCGCGCCGCCCGCGAGGGCTCGCTGGGCGGCCACATGCTGAGCGCCGACAACCTGGCCCGCATCCAGGCCCTGGACGCCCTGGCCAAGGCCCGTGGCCAGAGCCTGGCGCAGATGGCCCTGGCCTGGGTGCTGCGCGACCCGCGCGTCACCTCGGCCCTGATCGGCGCCCGCACCGTGGCCCAGTTGGAGGACTCCCTGGCGGCGCTGAACACGCGGGGCTTCACCGCCGAGGAACTGGCCCAGATCGACCGCCACGCGACCGAGGGCGCGGTCGATCTGTGGAAAATCTCGTCGGATCTTTCATCGCCCGACTTGCCTAACGGTTGAGATATCTTTGCTACTCTCGTCTATCGACATAAGGTCGATGCATGGACGCGAGGGCTTAGGGTGGACCAGGGTGCTGACGGGCTTGATCGGCTGACGCCCCGAGAACGCGACTGCCTGCGCCTCGTCGACGAGCATCTCAGTTCCAAGGAGATCGCGCGCCGGCTGGGCCTGTCCAAGCACACCGTGGACTGGCATCTCGACAAGGCGCGGCGCCGACTGGGCGTCGCCGACCGCTACGAGGCCGCGCGCCTGGTTTCGCCGCGGATTCGCGCCGTCGCCTCCCCGGCGGCGGCGGCCCCCCCTCCGATCGGATCAGGGTCCGACACGGCCCGGCTGGCGCCGGGTTCCTCCTCCCCGCCAACTGCGCGGGTCGAGGAAGGAAAAGCCCGTGAACATACTTTCGGATTTCCAGAAGGACGCGATCGTCCGGGCCCTGAGCCTGCGCGAGGAGGTCCAGATGTTCCAACAGATCTGGCCGACGCCGAACGCGCGGGACGAGACCGTTCCGGCCTTCACCTGGGCGGAACTGGAGCGCCAGCTCTCGAGCCTGGCGGTCACGCAGAGCAGCGCGCTGATGGCCCCGGACCTGGTCAGCGCGACGCGGAAACAGGCCGCCTTCAAGCCGCCGGAGATGGTGCTGCGCGAGATTCTCTGCGTGGCCGGCGCCCTGATGGACGAGACCTTTCTCCGCGATCCGGCGAGGGCGGGCGCGCCTTCGGGACCTGGGGAGGCGCCAATGACCTGAGCGTCCCCCAACGTCTGGGCGTCATCGCCGCCGTGATGATCGCGACCGCCTTCGCGTTCGGATCTCTCCTGGCGGGACTGCACGCCCTGCGCGGCCTCTTCTAGGGACGCGGCCATGCCTCGTCTCCGCCCCTCCAAACCCTCAGCACGCGCCGACCCGGCGCGAGGAAACCGCCATGCTCCAGGAACGCCGCACCGCCGCGAACGCCGTGGCCGAGGCCCTATTCGCCGCCGAGAAGGCCATCGACGCCGCCATCGCCACCACCGCCGCCCTGACCAACCTGATGCCCACCTCCCGCGAGGCCGCCCACCTGTCGGTGATGGTCGGTCAGGACGCCCTGGTGAGCGCGATCGAGACCATGCGGGCCCTGGGCCAGGCGCGGCAGAACATCGTCGACACCCACAAGAACCTCAGCCAGGCCCAGCACGACATCGGGCTTTCGGCCCTCTCCTTCGGCGGCGGCGGCAAGAAGCCGGCGCCCTCCCTGATCGGCAGCCTCCAGGTCGTGCCGGCCCCGCGCGAAGCCGCCTGACCCCCATCTCGGCCTTCAGGTCTTGGCGCCACGGGCCCGGTCGCGTTCCCCCACGCACGATCGGGCCCGTGTATCTCATGCGTCGTCGCCCCAGGGCGCCGGCGCTGGAACGGGACCCATGTACGTTCAGACGCTAGATCAATGCGTCAGCCTGGCGGCCCTGCTCGTGTGCTGCGGTCTGGCCCTCTGGCGCGGCGGCGGCCCCGAGCGGATCGCCGGCCTGGCGATGATCCTCGCCTGGTTCGCCACCCCTCTGGTGCAGAACGCCAGCCAGGTGTTCGGCCCGCAGAGCGGCGTGTTCGTCGTCGACGTCCTGCTGCTGCTGGTCCTGCTGGTCCTGGCCCTGGTCTGCGACCGCTGGTGGCCGATGGCGGCGACCGGCTTTCAGGCCGTCGTGACCTTGACCCACCTGGCCGCCGCGCTCGATACGCAGATCGCGCCCCGCGCCTACTATGTCGCCGGAAGCCTGCTCAGCTACCTGACCATGGGCGCCTTGTTCCTCGGCGCCCGAAACGCCGCGCGCCGGACGAAGGCGTCGCCGGGGTCTGGCGGGCGACGCCTTACCATCATTTAATCCGGCGAACCGCGTTTCTCGGCTAGAACGCGGGGACTGTTCAAATCGGAGCTGAGGTCGTCGTGTATCAACGGATCAATAAACGCGGCCTGCGTTCGACTGCGTTGCCGTTGGTGCTTTGCATCGGCGCGCTGGGGCTGGCCGCCTGCGATCACGGCGACAAGGCCAAGGCCACGGCGGTCAAGCCGAAACTCACGGCCAGCCAGACCGTCGGCGTCGCCGTCGTCGTCACCCAGTCCCTGCCCCGCATGATCAACGCCTCGGGCACCGTCACGCCGTGGGAAGAGGTGCCGGTCGGCGCCGAGACCGGCGGGCTGACCGCCGTGGCGGTCAACGCCGAGGAAGGCCAGATCGTCCGCCAGGGCCAGATCCTGGTGGCGCTGAACGACACCATGCTGCGCGCCCAGCTGCACCAGCAGGAAGCCGCCGTGGCCAGCGCCCGCGCCACCCTGGCCGAGGCCCAGGCCGCCCTGGGCCGGTCGCGCGAACTGCAGCAGAAGGGCTATCTGTCCCAGGCCTCGCTCGACACCGCCACCGCCCGCCAGCAGACGGCCGCCGCCCAGCTGGCCTCCGCCGACGCCTCGCGCAACGAGACGATCGCCCGCCTGGGCCAGGCCGCCATCCGCGCCCCGGTCTCGGGCCTGATCAGCCGTCGCAGCGTCACCAAGGGCCAGATCGTCTCGGCCGGGACCGAGCTGTTCCGCATCGTCCGCGACGGCCGCCTGGAGCTGGACGCCGAAATTCCCGAGTCCGACCTGCTGGCCGTCCAGGCCGGCATGACGGCCAAGGTCACCTCCGACCAGGTCGGCGAGACCACCGGCTCGGTTCGCATCGTCACCTCCGAGGTCAACACCCAGACCCGGGTCGGCCTGGCGCGCATCAGCCTGGCGCCCGGCAGCGGTTTCCGCAGCGGCATGTTCGCCCGCGCCCAGATCGCGGCGGGCGTGCGGCCTTCCCCGACCATTCCGACGGCCGCCATCCTCTACCGCCAGAACCAGCCGGGCGTGTTCGTGGTCGGCGCCAACAACCACGCCCAGTTCCGGCGCGTCGACATCCTGGCCCGCAACGCCGACCGCACCGCCGTGGGCGGCCTGAACCCCGGCGAGCGGGTGGTGGTCGAGGGCGCCGGGTTCCTGGGCGACAACGACGCGGTGACCATCGCCGCCTCGTCCGCCGCCCGCGCGGCCGGCCAGCGCTAGGGAACGGCGATGGAAAACCCCAACCCCAATCCCAACAACATCTCGCGCTGGGCGATCAAGAACCCGATCCCCGTCCTGCTGCTGTTCGTGCTGCTGACCATCGCCGGCATCTCCGGCTTCACCAGCATGCGGATCAACGACAATCCCGACGTCGACCTGCCGCTGGTGGTGGTCAACGCCTCGCGCCCCGGCGCCGCGCCCACCGAGCTGGAAACCCAGGTCACGCGGCTGATCGAGGACTCGATCGCCGGCCTGGGCCAGGTGCGCCACATCAACTCGACGGTCGGCGACGGCTTCTCCTCGACCTTCATCGAGTTCGAGCTGGGCGTCGACCACGAGCGGGTCACCAACGACGTCCGCAACGCCATGGCCAATCTGCAGAGCTCCCTGCCCCAGGACATGCAGATCCCCAACGTCACGCGCATCGACATCTCGGGCAATCCGCTGATCACCTACGTGGTCCAGGCACCGACCCTGACGCCCGAACAGCGCAGTTGGTTCGTCGACAACGACGTCAGCCGGGCCCTGCTGGCCATCAAGGGCATCGGCGAGGTCAACCGCCGCGGCGGCGTCAGCCGCGAGATCCAGGTGGCCCTCGACCCCGACCGCCTGGCGGCCCGCGGCGTCACCGCCGCCGAGGTCAGCCAGGCCCTGCAATTGGCCAACGCCGACCTGCCCGGCGGCCGGGTGACCGTCTCGGGTTCCGAGCGCGCCATCCGCACCCTGGGCGCGGCCAACACCGTCGATCAGTTGCGCGAGACCCGCGTCCAGCTGAACAACGGCGAGACCGTGCGCCTGGGCGACCTGGGCGAGGTCACCGACCACTGGGCCGAGCCGCGCAACCAGGCGCGCTTCAACAACCAGGAAGTCGTGACCTTCAACATGGTCCGCTCGCGCGGCGCTTCCGAGGTCAAGGTCGCCCAGAAGGTCCGCCAGGAGGTCGAAAAGCTCGACAAGGCCCATCCCGAGCTGAAGATCGTCGAGCTGACCTCGAACGTGAAATACATCGAGGACAGCTACTACGCCTCGCTGGAGGCGCTGGGCCTGGGCGCGCTGCTGGCCGTGCTGGTGGTGCTGCTGTTCCTGCGCGACTGGCGGGCCACCTTCCTGGCCGCCGTGGCGATCCCGCTGTCCCTGCTGCCGACCTTCGCGGTGATGGCCCCGCTGGGCCAGTCGCTGAACGGCGTCACCCTGCTGGCCCTGTCGCTGACGGTCGGGATCCTGGTCGACGACGCCATCGTCGAGATCGAGAACATCGTCCGGCACATGCGCGGCGGCAAGTCGCCCTACAACGCGGCCATGGAGGCCGCCGACGAGATCGGCCTGGCGGTCGTGGCCACCACCTTCACCATCGTGGCGGTGTTCGCCCCCGTCGGCTTCATGCCGGGCATCATCGGCCAATTCTTCAAGGCCTTCGCCCTGGCGGCCTGCGTCTCGGTGCTGTTCTCGCTGGTGGTCGCCCGCATGCTGACGCCGCTGATGGGCGCCTACATGCTCAAGGCCCACCACAAGCCGGACAAGGACCCGCCGTGGATGGGTCCCTATCTCAAGAGCCTGAACTGGGCCCTGGGCCACAAGATCATCGTGGCCCTGCTGGCCATCCCGATGCTGGTCGGCACCGGTTTCCTGGCCACGCGCCTGCCGTTCGAGTTCCAGCCGGCGGCCGACCGCGGCCGTGCGCCGTTCAGCATCGAACTGCCCCCCGGGGCGACGCTGAACGAGACCGACGCCATCGCCCAGCGCATGACCCGCGAACTCCTGGCCCGTCCGGAAGTCAAAGGGGTCTACGCCTCGGTCGGCAGCGACGGGGTCAACAAGGCCGAGCTGACCGCCGACCTCGTTCCCAAGGGCGAACGGATGAGCCAGCGCGACTTCAGCCGCCAGATGGTCGACAACTTCAAGGCCATCCCCGGCGCGCGCATCGGGGCCGGCAGCAACAACGGCGGCGGCCCCAGCGACGGCTCCAGCTACACGCTGCGGCTGGTCGGCGACAACGGTCCGCAGCTGGAAGCGGCGGCGCGCGCCGTCGAGGCCCAGATGCGCGGCGTCCATGGCCTGGCCAACGTAGTCAACACCGCGGCCATCGCCCGGCCCGAGATCATCGTCTCGCCCAAGCCCGACCAGGCGGCCCGGGCCGGCGTCTCGGCCGGGGCCATCTCGCAGGCCGTGCGCGTCGCCACCATTGGCGACATCGACCAGTCGCTGCCCAAGTACAATCTGGGCGACCGCCAGGTGCCGATCCGTCTGCGCCTGACCGACGACGCCCGCGAGGACATGTCGGTGCTGGAGACGCTCAAGGTGCCGTCCAGCCACGGCGGCGCGGTGCCGCTGAACGCGGTGGCCGACGTCCGCTACGGCGCCGGCCCCTCGCAGATCTCGCGCCAGGA
Source organism: Caulobacter sp. AP07 (assembly GCF_000281955.1). Taxonomy (GTDB): domain Bacteria; phylum Pseudomonadota; class Alphaproteobacteria; order Caulobacterales; family Caulobacteraceae; genus Caulobacter. The sequence continues at coordinate 6,821 of NZ_AKKF01000025.1, forward strand.
CCGCTCGCGGGTGGCCGAGATCACCGCCGAGCTCGACGGCATCGTGGTCGGCGAGGCCAGCAAGCGCGTCCACGCCCTGTCGTCGGTCAAGACCCTGCCGACCGGGGTCAAGGAAGTGGCGGCCGGCGACGCCGAGTTCATCCAGGAGATGGTCACCGGCTTCGCCGCCGCGCTCGTGACCGGCATCCTGCTGATGTACGTCGTGCTGGTGCTGCTGTTCCGCAGCTTCGCCCACCCGGTGACCATCATGGCTGCCCTGCCCCTGGCGATCGGCGGCGCCTTCGGCCTGCTGGTTCTGGTCAAGAGCAGCTTCTCGATGTCGACCCTGATCGGCATCCTGATGCTGCTGGGCATCGCGGCCAAGAACTCGATCCTGCTGGTCGAGTACGCGATCATGGCCATGAAGGGCGGCATGACCCGCAAGGAGGCCCTGCTCGATGCGGCCCACAAGCGGGCCCGACCGATCATCATGACCACGGTGGCCATGGCCGCGGGCATGGCGCCGGTGGCGCTCGGCTTCGGGGCCGACGTCGAGTTCCGGGCCCCGATGGCCATCGCGGTGATCGGCGGCCTGATCACCTCGACCTTCCTGTCCCTGCTCTACATCCCGGTGGTGTTCGTGTTCATGGACATGCTGAAGAACTGGTCGTCCAAGATCATGGACAAGCTGTTCAAGCACCAGCACGCCGCGCCCAGCCACGTGCAGCCGCAGCCCCAACCGCAGCCGATCTTCGACGGCGGCGGCGGCGGTGGCGGCCGGGAGCTCTAACCCCCTATCCGCCACCCACAACCACCGTCATTCCGGGCCTCGTGCCCGGGATGACGGGTGAAGGGGGAATGGTCGGGATCCAAGGTCCGGCCTCAGAGCCGCGCCATGATCCCTTCGATCATCAGCGCCTTGGCGACGCTGTCCTCGCCGAGGCGGCGCGCGATGTCGCGCACGCCCGGGGGATAGGCGTCACCGCCGCGGGCGATTTCGTCGGCGACCTGCTGGGTCTGGATCAGGTTGGCCCGGAGGGCGTCGATGTGCTCCCCGGCCAGGCGCTTGGCCTCCGCCTGAAGTTGACCCACCCGCTGGCTCAGGCTGGCGCCCGTCGCCGTCTCGGCCCGTTGGCCCGCCGTAATCACGCGAAGAGATGCTGACATCGTCGTACTTCCAATCCGCGCCGTGAATCCTCACGGCCATGGTGGTCTTCTTGCCGGACGACGGCTGAACGCGTCGTGAGACCTCGGTTAGTCGCCGTTCAGAAACCGGCCCGAAATACGCCACGAATGGCGCCGTTCTCCTCCTTCCACGGCCACTTTCCCCTTGTCCCTTCCGCGCGCATCGGGTCTCGATCCTCCGTGACCGGCGCGACTCGCCGGCAGGGCCGACAACACGATGCATTCCGACCTCGACACCGACACCGCCGCCGCCAGGGCGCTCTTCCAGTCGCTGGAGGGCATGGAGGGGCTGTCGCGGGCCGAGCCCAAGCCGGCCACGGCCAAGGCGCGGTTCCCCGGCCAGGCGGCGCTGATCAAGCTGTATCCCGGCGTGCTGGTGGCGGTGACCATCGCCCTGGCCGCCTCATGGCTGTCGCAGCACTACGGCGCGCCGGTGATGCTGTTCGCCCTGCTGTTCGGCATGACCTTCCACTTCCTGCACCAGGAAGGCCGCTGCATCCCGGGCATCGAGTTCTCGTCCAAGGCTATCCTGCGGTTCGGCGTCGCCCTGCTGGGGGCGCGGATCACCGCCAGCCAGATCCTCGGTCTGGGCCTGACGCCGATCGTCACCGTCGTTGTCGCCATCGGCTCGACCATCGCCCTGGGCGCCGTGCTGTCCAGGCGCATGGGCCTGCGCGGGAGCTTCGGGGTGCTGTCGGGCGGGGCGGTCGGCATCTGCGGCGCCTCGGCGGCCCTGGCCATCGCCTCGGTGCTGCCGCGCACCAAGGACAGCGAGCGCGACACCATCCTGGCGGTGGTCACCGTCACCGCCCTGTCGACCATCGCCATGATCACCTATCCGCTGATCACCGCCGCCCTCGGCCTGGACCACACCCGGGCGGGGATCTTCCTGGGCGGCACCATCCACGACGTCGCCCAGGTGGTGGGGGCCGGCTACATGATCTCGCCGCACACCGGCGACGTGGCCACCTATGTGAAGCTGTTGCGGGTGACCATGCTGCTGCCGGTGGTGTTCGCCATCGCCTTCGTCGTGGCCCGGATGGGCCCCGGAGCCAGCGGCGGCGCCAAGCCGACCGTGCCGCTGTTCCTGGTCGGCTTCGCGGCCCTGGTGATCATCAACAGCCTGGGCTGGCTGGCCAAGCCGGTCACCGACGCGGCCAGCGAGGTCTCGCGCTGGTGCCTGGTCACCGCCATCGCCGGCCTGGGCATGAAGACCTCGTTCAAGGACCTGGTCACCGCCGGCTGGCGGCCGGTGGTGCTGATGGTGGTCGAGACGGTGTGGATCGCCGGCGTGGTGCTGGTGGCGGTGGAGTTCTTCACCTAGCCCCCGCATAAACGCCCTAGCTGCGCGCCAGCGTCGTCCTCGCCCGCAACGCCTGGGCCACGAACGGCGCCAGGCGCTCGCCGATGACCTTGGCCCCCGCCGCGTTGGGGTGGATGCCGTCGCCCTGCATCAGCGCCCGCCGCCCGCCCACCCCGGCCAGGATGTTGGGATAGAGCGGCGCCCCGAACTCCCGCGACAGAGCCGGATAGAGGGCGTTGAACTCGCGCGCATAGGACGCCCCGATCAGCGGCGGCGCGCCGACCCCGACCAGCATGACGTTGATCCGGCGGGCCTTCAGCTTCCGCAGGATGGCCGCCAGGTTGGCCTTGGTCACCCGCGGCTCGATCCCCTGCAGCAGGTCGTTGCCGCCCAGGGCCACCAGGCACAGGGCGGTCTCGGGCGCGACGCTGAAATCGACCCGGGCCAGGCCGCCGCCGCTGGTGTCGCCCGACACCCCGGCCGCGCGGACGGTGGCCGCGACGCCCTGACGGGCCAGCGCCGCCTGCAACTGGGCGGGCATGGCGTCGCGGGCTGGCAGGCCCAGGCCGGCGGTGATCGAGTCGCCCAGCACCGTGACCACCCGGTCCTGCGGCGCCGCAGCGATCTGCGACGCGGCGGCCAGGCCGAGCAGGGTCTGCCGGCGAGTGAGAAAACGCGGTGCGGTGACGCTCATCTCTTCCTATGTAGTCCTGCGTTCGCCCGGACAATGGGCGGGGATTCAGGAAGTTTCATGACCACCGCCGCCACGCCCCATCTTCCGGTCCTATCTCTCGAAAACGTGACCTTGACCCTGCCCTCGGCGGCGGGGCCGGTGAATATCCTGCGCGGCGTCGATCTGGTGGTGACACCCGGCGAGCGGCTGGCGGTGATCGGGCCGTCGGGCTCGGGCAAGTCGTCGCTGATGGCGGTCGGGGCCGGGCTGGAGCAGCCGACCTCCGGCGCGGTGCGATTGTTCGACCAGGACCTGGCCCGGCTGGACGAGGACGGCCGGGCCCGCCTGCGCCGCGGCCGCGCGGCCCTGGTCTTCCAGGCCTTCCACCTGCTGCCCAACATGACCGCCGAGGAGAACGTCGCCACCCCGCTGGAGATCGCCGGCGCCCGGGACGCCCTGCCCACCGCCCGCCAGTGGCTGGGCCGCG
>NZ_AKKF01000026.1 GCF_000281955.1 Caulobacter sp. AP07
GGGAGAGGGTTCCAGGCTTGGCTCCGGTGCCGGGAACGGGCATCTACCCGCTCATGACTTCCCCCAACGGTTGGCGCGCCCTGCTGAACGCCGAACTGGCCCCACGCTTCGCCCTGCTGTGCCTGGGGATCTGGCTGAACGCGGCCGACACCCTGGTGACCGTGACGATCATGCCCAGCGTGGCCCGCGAGATCGGCGGCTACCAGTATTTCGGCTGGTCGGTGGCCGCGTTCCTGCTGGGTTCAATCCTGGCGGGGGCCTGCGCGGGCAAGCTGTCGATCCGGTTCGGCCTGCGCAACGCCACCGCCCTGGCCGGGGTGTTCTATGTCCTCGGCTGCGCCATGGGCGCGCTGGCGCCCGAGTTCCTGACCTTCGTGGCCGGCCGCCTGGTCCAGGGCCTGGGCGCGGGGGCGATCGTCTCGCTGTGCTACGTGGCCATCACCGCCCTGTTCCCCGAACGCCTGTGGCCGCGGGTCTATGGCGCGGTGGCCGGGGTGTGGGGCGCGGCGACCCTGCTGGGCCCGCTGTGCGGCGGGCTGTTCGCCCAGGCCGGCTTCTGGCGCGGGGCCTTCTGGCTGTTCGTGGTCCAGGGCGTGATCTTCGTCGGCGCGGTGCTGCTCATGGTGCCCGCCGCGCCCCGGGCCCTGGAGGGCGGACGCATCCCGCGCCGCCAGCTGGCCCTGCTGACGGTGGGCGTTTCCCTGATCGCGGCGGCCGGCGTCATCGGGGGCCAGTTGATCCCCGCCCTCTGCGCGGTGCTGGGCGTGCTGGCCATGGCCGCCATGCTGCTGGTCAACGGCCGTTCGCAGAACCGCCTGCTGCCCAAGGCGGCCGGCGACCTGACCACCGCCACGGGCCTGGGCCTGCTGGTGATCTTCGCCTGCGAGGCCGCCGCCATCGGCTTCACCGTCTACGGCCCGGCCTTCATCCAGGCCCTGCACGGCGCCAGCCCCCTGCTCAGCGGCTATGTGATCGGCGGCGTGGCGGCCGGCTGGACGGCCTGCTCGTTCGCGGTCGCCGGCCTGGGGCCCCGGCGCGAGGGCCTGGCCATCCGCCTGGGCGCGGCGATCATCGTCGTGGGCGTCGCCTGGGGCGCGTTCGAGATGGCCCACGGCTCGCTGGTCGGGGTGGCCCTGTCGATGATCACCCTGGGCGCGGGGTTCGGCGTCTGCTGGGCGTTCCTGGCCAAGCGGGTGATCGGCGGCGCGCCGGCCGACGAACAGGCCCTGGCCTCGGCCGCGGTGCCCACCACCCAGCTGATCGGCGGCGCGGTGGGCTCGGCGGCGGCCGGCGCCCTGGCCAACCTCCTCGGCTTCGCCCACGGCGTCGACGCCACGGTCGGCCACGCCCACGGCTTCTGGCTGTTCGCGGCCTTCACGCCCCTGGCGCTGGTGGGGCTGGGGGCGGCTTGGCGGCTGGGGCGGGACTAGGACGGGCCGTCCATGCCGACGATCCGTTCGACTGACGCGTAGCTCCACGACAACGATCGATCACAGGATCGAGAAGCTGAGGTCGTCGTAGCCGTGGGCGATACGGTGGCGAAGATTGATGGCGTACCGCCAGTCGGCCTCCGGCGCCAGCGCCCGTACTTCAGGTGAAATCTTCGAGGCGTTCTCGCCGATGGCCAGCAGGTTCATGGCCGCATCACAAGTCCGAGGGTCAGCCAGGAAAACCGCCTGGTCCATGTCCCGCGTGTTAGAGCCGGATGCGCGCTATCGCATCGAGGATGCGCGACAAATAGAGGCCGTCGGCCGGGTCACGCAAAGACAGCCTCGCCCAGCACGCGTTCCTGGATCAGGTCATGCAGCCCATCCGGCGTGACAAGATCGACCGGCCGCCCGAATAGGGCCGCCAAGTCCCGCTCCAGTCGGAAGAAGCCGAACCCCGGAAGCGTGGTGGGCAAGAACTCCACCAGCACGTCCACGTCACTGTCCGGCCCGGCTTCGCCCCGCGCCGTCGAGCCGAACACGCCGACCCGCTGGACGCCGTAGCGGTCCAACAGCGGCTTGGCCGCGCGCAACTTGGCGAGGGCTTCGTCAAGGGTCATGGGAGAAGTGTAGCACGGAGGCGGAACGCGAGCATTCGATCCGGAGCGCACGTTTCGCCCTCAAATCCTGAAAGCCCGCCGGCGACGCATCGCCAGCCGGGGAGGCACAGTCCTTAATTCCCGCCGGCTGAGCTCTGAAAAGGGTATGTATCCCCAACTACCGGGATTTCCCCGATGTCGCCGCGAGGCCGCCGGACCTAGCCTTTCACCTGGGCCGGAGGAAATTGGAGGACACACCATGCGTGCATTTCTTTTCGCCGCCGCCCTGGCCCTCGCGGCGACGCCAGCCGCCGCGCAGGACCTGACGAAGATGGGATCTTCGCTGCTCAAGACCTGCACCTCGAACTGGAACGGCCTGTCGGCGCTGCAGAAGGGCAAGATCGACTCGCAGTCGTTCATCAGCGCCTGCATGACCAAGCAGAACCCGACATCCAGCGTGCTGGGCGGGGGATCGGGCGCCTCGGCCCTGACCAGCGTCCTGGGAACGGGCGCATTGGGGACGAGCGCCCTGGCCGGTTCGGGCGGCGGCTCGACGTCAGGCCTGCTCAACAGCCTGACCGGAGGCGCGGCGTCGTCCGTGGGCGGAGGATGCGCCGACAAGTGGAGCGCGCTCTCGACCACCGACAAGGCCCGGTTCGACCAGAGGAGCTTCCTGGCCGGCTGCGCGGCGCGGTAGGGCGCTCCCTCAAACCCCCTCCAGCGCCGCCCGCTCCACCAGCCGCACCACGTCGCCCATGATCTCGGTGATCTTGAAGTCCTTGGGCGTATAGATCCGCGCCACGCCCATCTGCTTGAGGATCAGGGCGTCGCCCTCGGGGATGATGCCGCCGGCCACCACCGGGATGTGGCCCAGGCCCTCGGCGCGCATCACGCGGATCACTTCCTGCACCAGGTCCAGGTGCGAGCCCGACAGGATCGACAGGCCCACCACGTGGGCGCGGCCCTCCTTGGCGCGGCGGACGATCTCCTCGGGGGTCGAGCGGATGCCGTCGTAGATCACCTCCATGCCGACCGCGCGGGCCCGGGTGGCGATCTGTTCGGCGCCGTTGGAGTGACCGTCCAGGCCCGGCTTGCCGACCAGGTAGGTCAGGGTGCGGCCCAGCACCTGCGAGACCCGTTCGACCTCGCGCTTCACCGCCTCGACGTCCTCGGCTTCGCCGGTCGAGACGACGACGGCCACGCCGGTCGGGCCGCGATATTCGCCGAACACCTCGCGCAGGGCTCCCGCCCACTCGCCGGTGGTGATCCCGGCCTTGGCGGCGACAATCGAGGGTTCCATGATATTTCGGCCATCGGCGGCGGCGGCCTTCAGGTCGGCCAAGGCGGCCTCGGCGGCCGCCGGGTCACGGGCCGCGCGCCAGGCCTTCAGCCGCTCGACCACGCCGGCCTCCAGGCGCGGATCGACGGTCTCGATGCTGCTTTCGCCGGCCGACAGCGGCGAGTCCTCGGTGTCGGTCCAGCGGTTGACCCCGACCACGGTCATGTCGCCGGTCTCGACCGAGCGCACCCGCCGGGCGTTGGAGCCGACCAGTTCGCCCTTCATGTAGTCGATGGCGTTCTGGGCGCCGCCCATGTCGTCGATCAGGGCCAGCTGGGCCAGCGCCCCGGCCGACAGCTCGGCGACCTTGGCCTCGACCACGTGGCTGCCGTCGAACAGGTCCTCGTATTCCAGCAGGTCGGTCTCGTAGGCCAAGACCTGTTGCAGCCGCAGCGACCACTGCTGGTCGAAGGGGCGTGGCAGGCCCAGGGCCTCGTTCCAGGCCGGCAGTTGCAGGGCCCGGCAGCGGGCGTCCTTGCTCAGGGTGACGGCCAGGGCCTCGATCAGGATGCGGTAGACGTTGTTCTCGGGCTGCTGCTCGGTCAGGCCCAGGCTGTTGACCTGCACGCCGTAGCGGAACCGCCGGGCCTTCTTGTCCTGGACGCCGTAGCGTTCCAGCAGGATCTGGTCCCACAGGCGGGTGAACGACCGCATCTTGCACAGCTCGGTGACGAACCGCACGCCGGCGTTGACGAAGAAGCTGATCCGCGAGGCGACGATCTCGAAGTCCTCCTCGGGCACCTGGCCGCCGGCCTTGACGGTGTCGAGCACGCTGATCGCCGTGGCCAGGGCGAAGGCCAGCTCCTGCTCCGGCGTCGCGCCGGCCTCCTGCAGGTGGTAGCTGCAGACGTTCATCGGGTTCCATTTCGGAACCTCGCGGTAGCACCAGGCGATCATGTCGCCGATCAGCCGCAGGCTCGGCCCGGGCGGGAAGATGTAGGTGCCGCGGCTCAGATATTCCTTGATCAGGTCGTTCTGGGTGGTGCCCTGCAACAGCTTGCGGTCGGCCCCCTGCTCGTCGCCCAGCGCCACGTACATCGCCAGCAGCCAGGCGGCCGGGGCGTTGATGGTCATCGAGGTGTTGGACTGCTCCAGCGGGATCTGGTCGAACAGCTGGCGCATGTCGCCCAGGTGGCCGATCGGCACCCCGACCTTGCCGACCTCGCCGCGCGCCAGGATATGGTCGGCGTCGTAGCCGGTCTGGGTGGGCAGGTCGAAGGCGACGGAGAGGCCGGTCTGGCCCTTGGCCAGGTTGGCCCGATAGAGCGCGTTGGACTTCTCGGCCGTGGAGTGACCCGCATAGGTGCGGAAGATCCAGGGCGCGTCAGGCGCGTGCTGGAACGGCTTGGTCGTCATCCTGCGCTTCCCGTTTATCGTTCTTGATTACCAACGATCATGAACCGGGTTTTGCTGCGACGCAATATCGCAAGAGCGAAGGAGGCTGCGCCGTTCAGAACGGCCTGCGCCCGGTCACCACCTCGAACCACAGCCGAAAATCGCCGGCCAGGCTGTAGAGCGGATATTTGAAGGTGGCCGGACGGTTCTTCTCGAACACGAAATGCCCCACCCAGGCGAAGCCGTAGCCGACCAGCGGCGCGGCGATGAAGAACCGCCAGTCGACCAGGAACCCGGCGACCAGGGCGGCGATCACCAGGCTGGTGCCCACCACGTGCAGCCGACGGCTGACCCGATTGACGTGTTCGGTCAGGTAGAACGGATAGAAGGCGGCGAAGGTGCGATAGCGCCCCGTCCCATCTGGTCCGACTTCGCCTGGCCCGACTTCGCCTGGAATGTGGTCTTGCGAGCTCATTCGGCGATGTTCCGCCCGACGGGGCGTTGTGGCAAGTGCGGCGACACAACCTAAGCGTGGCCATAGGCCGTTCGGCCTATCGCGTCGCGCGGAGAACCGGCCGTCTAATGCCATCCAGCCGACCACGGGGGATGGAACCATGATCCACATCGTCACGTCCGAGAATCGTCATCTCTACGGGCCCCAGCTGTGGGCCATGCACGAACAGCGGCGCGAGCAGTGCGTCGAGAAGAACGGCTGGGTCGACCTGGTGGTGCTCGATGGCGGCGAGGTCGACGACTACGACGACCTGGCCGCCATCTACCTGCTGGGCTTCGACGACGATATGCGGCTGGAGGTCGGCCTGCGCCTGCACCCCACCGACGAGCGCTGCATGCTGGCCGACAAATACCCGCAGCTGATCGCTCCCGGGGAATCGCCCAAGAAGGGCCCCGACGTCTGGGAGGCCACCCGCCTGTTCACGACCGAGGCCTATCGCGCCAAGAAGGGTCCGGGCCGGGGCGCCCGGGTGTTCGAGGCCTGGGCCGCGGCCATGGAACTGGCCCTGGTCAACGGCGTCGAGCGCTTCGTCGGCATGATCGACATGTCGCTCTATCCCGGCATCATGAACTCGCCGATCGACACGCGGCTGGTCGGCCTGCCCCGCCCCTACGCGTTCGGGGTGGTGGCCGGCTCGGAGATCGCCCTGTCTCAGGCCCTGCTGGAACGGGTGCGCGAGGCGCTGGGGATCGAGGGGCCGGTCGGCTACCACGTCGATGAACTGGACCTGCGGGCGTTCGGCAACCTGACCGCCGTTCAGCACCAGGTGATCCGCGCCCAGATCCCGCAGTTCCATCCGGGCTCGCCCCGCGACGAAGCCCTGGCGGCCGAGACCCTGTACCGGCTCAACGACGTTGCGAGCCTGGCGCGCCGCATCTGGGCGGATCGCGACGCCCATGCCGAGCAGCCGCTCAACGCCTAGATCCGAGAGAGAACTGAAACAATCCGGTCTAGATTTCGCCGCGATCACGAGGTGTAGGTCCGCCTGTTAGCGCAAGCATGAGGTCAATGAGCTAAACCTCAGCGACCTAACGCCGCGCTTTGCCGTGCCGCCGTTCCATCAACGTGCCGGACATGTCATTGTGACAGAACAACCGTTGGAGGCGAAAATTGAGCGAAGAAACCGAAGGCCGGCGCCCAAACCCTGTCGATCTTCATGTCGGCGGCCGCGTCCGGATGCGTCGCAAACTGCTGGGCGTTAGCCAGGAACAGCTGGCGGACTCCCTGGGCCTGACCTTCCAGCAGGTGCAGAAGTACGAGCGCGGCGCCAACCGCGTGAGCGCCTCCAAGCTGTATGAAATCGCCCGCACCCTGCAGGTGCCGGTGTCGTTCTTCTTCGACGGCCTGGCCGACCCGATGGACGGCTCGGAAAACGACGAAGTCGGCCAGCACGCCGAACGCGTCGTGCAGGAATTTCTGACCACGCCCGAGGGTCTGGAACTGGCTGAAGTGTTCCCGAAGATCGGCCGTGGCCGCGTGCGCCGCCAGGTGCTCGACCTCGTCCGCGCCATGGCTGAGGAAGCCACCCGGAACGAGACCGCCGCCTAACCAGGCGTTGACCGACCGTCCGTTCGGGCTCCGGCGTTTCGCGCCGGGGCCCGATGGCGTTTTGGGGGTTATGCCAACGGCCCTGACGCCGACATTGGCCGTTCCGAATTCCCGCCCTCTCAAATGATTCCGTCATTCCGGCGGCGTCGGCCCGCCCCGCTAGCTGGCCGAAACCTTGCCCTGGCTGGCCTGCCACATGCGTTTGGCCGTCTGCAGCGAGGCCGGGGCCAGGCCGCGCAGGTCGTGGCTGCCGACGATCTTCAGGCCGAACTCGCGATCCTTCTGCCAAACCACCTTCACGTCGTAGGCGAAGCCGCTGACCAGATCGACCACCTGAACCTTGCCGGGCGGCGTGGCGCTCGACAGCATCTGGACACGCAGCCCCGTCGCGGACTGATCGCGGATCACACAATCCCACGCGAAGACGCCGCACAGCACCTTGGCGGCATGTTGTATCGCGGCGCGCGGACCGGCGCGCCGGTCTTGAGCTCCGCCAGAACCAAACTTGGACATGTCGGTAACAACGCGCATCGGCGTTAATCGGCCGTGCAGCCGAAAGGTTTATTTGCCGCTGACCATGTCTCGGGGTCGAATTCGCCCCGAAACCAGCCAAAGACTTCGCGCCAGACGCGAGAGTTCGGCCAGAACGCCTTTTGCGGCTATCGCGCCAGGCGCGTTTTGGGCCCCCTCCCAGAGGGAGAGGGCCTCAAGACTCTTCCTTCCACCCGTTCCGCAGCAGGTCCACCGCCAGCAGGTGCGCGGCCTCCAGCGTCATGTCCTCCAGCTGCTCCAGCAGGTCCAGGCGATGCTGGGGCGACCGCGTGTGGGCGTACAGCGCGCAGATGGCGTGCAGGCGCGCCCGCACCTCCAGCCGCGGCGACGGCGCCTGCAGCAGCGGCGAGGTCTCGGCCAGCTGGGCCGGCGCGTCGCCCTTGCGGCCGAAGGCCCGCTGCGGCGCGTCGAACTCGAGGGATTCCAGGCCCGGCCAGTCGAGGGCGTTCATCGTCTTGCTCCATGCACCTTGGGAAAACTCATGCGACCAACGCCGCCGCGCCGCACCGCAGGCCGTTGATCCGCACGTCGGCCTCGCCCACGCCCACGCCCAGCAGGTCGGTCAGCGCGGTGATCACGCCGTCCAGCGGGGCCGCCGCCGCCGCCAGCACCGGCTTCAGGGCGGCCAATATGATGCTGTCGCCCAGGCCCAGAGTCAGGATGCTGTTGAGCAGCACGACGTCGAGATCCAGGTTGGTCAGCAGCGAACTCGTGGCCGCCGCCAGGGCGTCGTTGGTCTTCACCGTCTTGATCGTGCGGGCCTTCACGTCGGCGTCGGTGAAGTTCACGGTCTGCCAGCTGGCCCCGCCGATCGCCACGTCCGACTTGCCGGTCACCGTGAACAGCGGCGCCTTCACCACGTCGGTCTTGGTCACGATCAGGGGGTGCTTGAAGTCGTCGAGGCGGGTGATGTCGATGTCGCCGATCTTCAGGGAACCGATGCTGGGCTTGACCTCCAGGGCGGCGGTCTTGTGGCCGCAATCGATGCTCTTCAGCTTGGCCTCTCCGGACGCCAGTTCCACCAGAAGCGGCAGATGCACCTTGGCCAGCCCGCCCAGCAGCCCCGTTCCCAGCAGCTTGGTGTCGATGAAGAGCCGCGTCTGGGCGGTGCGCACGATCACCGTCTTGTCCTTGGTGACGGTCATGTAGGGCGCGTTGTTGAGGGGCTCGCCGACCGCCAGCCAGACATCGACGTCGGCCAGGCCCGGCACGGTCGCGCCCAGGTCCAGCTTGACCTGCCGGGCGCCCTGGCCGACCTGCAGCAGCGCCTGGGTCAGGTCCATGGCGTTGAGCGCCACCAGCGCGCTCTGACCGCCGGACACATGGTCCTGGCCGCCATAGGGCCCGAGCGAGACCAGGGCGTCCAGGTGGGCCTTCTGGCTGTTGCCGGCCGAAACCGCCAGGGACCGCGTCGCCGCCGCCGCCTGGGTGTCGCCGGCGGTGGTCAGGGCGTCGGCCAGGGCCTGGAGGGCCTGGCCGGTCGTCAGGTCGGCCTTGAGCACATCGTTATAGGTCGCCGCCTTGAGGCCCAGGCGCGTCTTCACCGCGTCGAGATAGCTGAACAGGGTGACGTCGCTGGCGATCAGGGCGTTGTAGTCCATCACCGACAGATTGACCTGGCTGCCGATCAGGCCGCTCAGCAGGGCGTTGGCCACCCCGCCCTGCAGGCTGAGCAGGCGCGTGCCGATCGAGAAGCTGGCCAGGTCGGCCCGCGCGGCCGTGGCCTGGCGCTTGATCGGCATGTAGGACCGGCCCACCAGCGCCGCGCCGAAGAACAGGTCGGCCTGGCCGTTGACCGTCACCTTGACGGCGTCGGCGTCGACGCTGGTCGACTGGAAGCGTTGCGCCACCGGCACGGTGGCGTCGGTGGCGTAGCGTCCGGTGGTCACCTGCACCTTCAGCGGCGCGCGCCAGCCTTCGCCATTGGCCTTCACCGTCGCCTCGGCGGCGACCTGGGCGCGGGCCATGTCGTTGGCCGCCGACATCGCCGCCAGGTCGGCGACGCCTTGCAGGCGGCGGGTCTGCAGGAACACCGAGCCGGTATCGACCGCCAGGGCGCACAGCGCGATGAGCATGGTCAGGGAAATGGCGGTGACGACCGAGATCGCACCGCGCTGGCTCTCGCGGAAGGCGCTGAGAGGCGAGCCATGCATCGCGTCCTCAATAGCCTCCCATCTGGATCGAGGCCTGTCGTGAGATCTGGTCGGACGGCATCGGCGCCACGCCGCGCGCCGCGAAGGCGAAGGAATCGGCGGCGTTGTAGGAGACCCGCACGGTCAGCCGGCCGTCCTTGTCGATGACCGTGGTCGACACCTTGCTGGGGGTCAGTTGGGCGTAGTCGCTGGCGCCGCTGGTCACGGACGCCTTGGCCAGGCTGGCGCGTTCGGCGGCGGTCATGCCAGGGATGGCGGCGCGGGCGGCGTCGTTGGCCAGTTGCTGCACCGAGTGCGACATCCAGAAATAGCCGCCGTAGCCCATGATCCCCATCATGATCAGGATCAGCACCGGCGCCAGGAAGGCGAACTCCACCGCCACCGCGCCGGAATCCTCACCCCGAAATCCGAACCTCGAGCCTTGCCTTCTCGCTTGCCTTTGCATCGGTCCATCTCCCGCCGCGAAAGTCGCGCCTAGAGAATTCCACGGCCAAGCATGCGAGTCCGTGTATACGTAAAATACGTAATTTGCGTACTTCACGGCGACTGCGTGCCTCGCCCCCCAGTGGGCGCTCTTCATTGTCGCTCAACTCTCGCGATGGTACTTTCCCAGGAAGGGCGCGGGTTTGCCCGGGGTGCGATCACTGGCAAGTCGGAGAAACCGGATTCTCTGTAGTTTCTGGAGAGGCCATGAAAAATCTTGTCGCCGCCGCGCACGCCACCGCCGGTGAAGTCAGTCGAAATTTCGGCCAATGGCAGGATGTCGCCCTCACCGGGCCGGTGATCATCACCCACCACGGCCGCCCGCGCGTCGTGCTGCTGTCGGCCGATCGCTACGCCAGCTGGAACGACATGCCCGAGGTCGCGAGCGCCGCCGTCGATCGCACCGCCGAGACCAGCCGCGAAGCCATTCTCGAACACCTGGCCGAGGGGTTCATCGCCTTGGACCCCACCCTCCACGTCACCTCGGTCAACCCGGTGTTCGAGGCCCTGGCCGGCCGCAGCGCCGGCCAGCTGATCGGCGCCAACTGGAGCGACCTGTTTCCCCTGGCGCCCCAGGCGGTGATCGCCGAACAGATGCGGCGGGTGCTGCGGACGGGTGAGGCGGTCGAGTTCGAGGCCGACTCCACGCTCCAGAGCGGCCGCTGCTACGGGGTCCGCGTCTTCCCCTATCCGGACGGCGTGGCGGCCCTGTTCGTCAACCGCACCGAGGAGCACGACCTGCGCAACCGGCTGCGCTACGCCCAGGCCATGCGGGCGGCGACCGCCGCCCTGCCCCAGCTGGCGGTGGCGCGGCTGAACATCCGCGGCGTGCTGGCCGAGATGGACACCGACTTCCTGCGGCTGACGGGCTTTTCCAGCGCCGAGCTCCTGGATTGCCGGCTGACCGACATCATCCGCCCCACCGACCGTCGCGCCCTGACCCAGGCCCTGGAGAAGGTGCTGCAGGGCGGCCCGGCCGCGCGGGTGGCGACCGCCCTGATGGTCAAGGCCGGCGAGGAGCGCCCGGTCGAGCTGTCCCTCGCCCCCATCCTGCGCGAGGGCGCCGCCGACGGCGTGATGGTGCTGATGATGACGGCGGACGAGGGCTAGGGCGACTTACCGGCCCCTACCCCTCGGCCTGGGCCTTGAGGCTGGCCAGGCCGGTCTCGAAGTCGGCGCCGATCATCTTGTCCATGTTGAAGAACACGCCCATCAGCTTGTGCATGTAGGGCGCGGCCCCTTCCATCGTCCAGGTGACGCGGGTGGCGCCGGCCTGCGGCTCCAGGGTGAAGACCACCGTGTTGTGGGCGACGAACGGCTTGGTGAAGTTCAGGTCCAGGGCCACCTTGGACGAGGCCACGGTCTGGGTGATCTTCATGTCGCCCACGCCGGCCTTGCCCTTGCTGTTCCAGCCATAGGTCGCGCCGACGCCCGCGGCGGGGTTCGAGAAGGTCCGCTCCATGGCCGGATCCAGCTTCTCGTAGGGCGACCACGCGCCCCAGCGATGGAAGTCCTGGATCTGGGCGAAAATCTTTTCCGACGGGGCGTTGATCACCGTCGAACGGGTGATGCGGAAGGTGTTGGGCCGGGTCGCCGCGTAGCCCAGCAAGGCGACGATCAGCACGACGACGACGATGGCGATGATCTTGATCATCCTGGTTTTCCCTCTGTTGGTCTTGGCGGACGGGACCGACAGCCGGCCCCGTCCAATCTTTCGGTTAGGCCTTCGGCGTGGTGGCCAGCGACCACGAGAAGCCGAACGGGTCGCGCAGCTGGCCGTAGCGGTCGCCCCAGAACATCAGCTGCACGGGCAGGGTGACCTCGGCCCCGGCCGCCACCGCCCGGTCGAACCACGTGTCCACGTCGTCGACCTGCAGGTGCAGGGTGAAGGCACCGGGCTTTTCCAGCGCATAGCCATGCTCGGGATAGGCGTCGCTGAGCATCAGCGAATTGCCGTTGACCCGCAGGTGGATGTGCATGGTCCGGCCCTGCGCGTCGACCGGATGGCGGAACAGGTCCTGCGCTCCGAAGGCCTTCACGTAGAAGTCGGCCGCGGCGTTGGCGTTGCTCGGCGACAGGTAGGGCACGATGCCGCCCACCGGGGGCGGGCTGGCGGCCAGGGGTTGTTCGGCGTCGGTCATGGTCGTTTCTCCTGTTGGACCTTGTTGCCGTGAGGGGTGCTCGAACGGACCGTTCAAGGCTTCAGGTCGACGGCCGCCTTGAAGCTGCCGTCCATCAGGAACGGCACGGACTCGTGTTCGTGGACGATCGTCCACGCGCCGTCGCGCTTGCGCAGGCCCAGGGTGGCGCGGAACCACAGATCGACGACCTCGCCGTCGGTCTTGGTTCCGGTCATGTGGGCCAGGCCGTGGGCGAAGGCGACACCGCCGGCCACCGCGACGGCCGGATCGGCCAGGACGTAGCCGATCGGCCCCGTCCAGGTGTCGAACCAGCCCTGCAGTCCCCCGGCGTCGGCGCCGGTGGTGCCCAGCGGCGGAGCCAGGGCGAACAGCGTCAGGTCGTCGCCCGTGACGGCGGCGACGCCCGCCGCGTCC
>NZ_AKKF01000027.1 GCF_000281955.1 Caulobacter sp. AP07
TGCGGCTGGCCGCCGTGAAGGCCGTGGACATGAAGGCCTGGTTCGCCAGCATGCCCTGGAAGCGCGGCCACACGCCGATCAGCCTGATCCCCGACTACGAGGACTATGTCTACGAACAGTGGGAGCACGGCGTCTTCGACGACTTCTGGAAGCAGCCGGGCATCTACGCGGCCGGCTATTACGACAGGTTCGCCGACGCGGCGA
The DNA here is from genome assembly GCF_000281955.1 of Caulobacter sp. AP07. Lineage (GTDB taxonomy): Bacteria > Pseudomonadota > Alphaproteobacteria > Caulobacterales > Caulobacteraceae > Caulobacter. The sequence goes on from NZ_AKKF01000027.1 coordinate 205, forward strand.
TGGTCCACATGTCGGGCTGGTACGACGCCTATTCGCGCACCGCGACCGAGAACTATGTCGGCCTGTCCAGGCGCAAGCCCGGCAAGGTCCGGCTGATCATGGGCCCCTGGACGCATGTCAGCCGCTCGACGCCCTATGCCGGCCTCGTCAGCTTCGGCTCGCAGTCGACGATCGACAGCGACATCGGCGGCGATTTCTTCGAATGGCGCCGCGCCTGGTTCGACCGTGAACTGAAGGGCAAGGCCGGACCGGCCAAGGCCGAGCTGCCCGTGCGCCTGTTCATCATGGGCGGCGGCAGCGGGCGGCGCGACGCCCAGGGCCGGCTGGAGCATGGCGGCCAATGGCGCAGCGAGGCCGACTGGCCGATCCCGGACGCCCGCAAGACGCCCTATTACCTGCAGGGCTCGGGCCGGCTCTCGACCGCCAGGCCGGCGGCGGGGGCGGCGCCGCTGTCCTACGACTTCGACCCCAAGAGCCCCGTGCCGACCCTGGGCGGCACGGTGACCTCGGGCGAGCCCCTGATGCGCGGCGGCGCTTTCGACCAGCGCGAGGGCAAGGACGTCTACGGCTCGGTCGAGCCCTACCTGCCGTTCGCGGCGCGGCCCGACGTGCTGGTGTTCGAGACCGAACCCCTGGCCGAGGACATGGAGGTCATCGGCGAGATCGAGGCCAAGCTGTGGATCGCCTCCAACTGCCCCGACACCGATTTCACGCTGAAGCTGATCGACGTCTACCCGCCCAGCGCCGACTTCCCCGAGGGGTTCGCCATGAACCTGACCGACGGCATCCTGCGCTGCCGCTACCGCGACTCCTGGGAGAAGCCGACGATGATGCGGCCGGGTCAGGCCTATCCGATCAAGATCTCGGCCTTCCCGACGGCCAACCTGTTCAAGAAGGGCCACAGGATCCGCCTGGACATCTCGTCCAGCAATTTCCCGCACTTCGACGTCAATCCCAACACCGGCGCGCCGGAGGGGCAGGGGCTGACGACCCGCGTCGCCACCAACACCGTGTTCATGGACGCCGCCCAGCCGTCGCACGTCGTCCTGCCGATCATCCCCCGGCGGACGAGCTAGGCCGAGGTCGGGACAAGGCGCAGGGGCGAGGCCTCCCTCTGGCCGTTGGACCACCAGCGGTCGAAGGCGGCGCGGGAGGTGTCGATCTCGGCGCTCAGCCAGTCGCGCAGCACCCGCGTGGCCGACCGGCGGCGAAGGTCGGCATTGGCGTAGAACAGGCTGTAGCTCATGCCCACCGGGGCGCGGACGTCGGTGCAGGGGTGCAGGCGGGTGTCTTGCAGGAAGCGCTCGGTCAGCAGCGGGACGGCCAGGGTCAGGCCCAGCCCGCTGGCGGCGGCTTCGTACATCAGGTGCGAGGTCTCATAGCATTTCGACACGGCTGGCCCGGCGCCCGCATAGCCGGCCTCCTGCAGCCAGCGCCGCCAGAGTTCGGGCGGGTTCTTGGTGGTCAGCATCCGGTGGCCGTCGAGCTCGCCCAGGGACCTGGGCGGCGCCCGGCCGTCGGCCAGGGTCCTGGCGGAGACCAGCACGCCGTCCAGGTGGATCATCGTGTCGGACGGCAACTCGTCGACCTGCTCGATCCCGCCCCACAGCGCCAGGTCCGCAGCGCCCGACCGCAGCACGTGCGTGCCGCGCGTGATGATCAGGTCCAGCTCGATGCCGTGCCGCGCGAACAGCTCGGCCAGCCGCGGCATCAGCCAGCCGACCGCCAGGGAATGGGACAGGGCCAGGCGCAGCTTGCCGGCCTGCTTGCCGCCCCGCAGGTCCTCGGTGGCGCGGCGGATGCTTTCCAGCGCGGGCTCGATGTCGGCGAGGTAGCGGACGCCGACGTCGGTGAGCCGGACGCTGGGCCCCGACCGGTCGAACAGGCTGACGCCGACGAACGCCTCGAGCTGCTGGATGCGGCGCGAGAAGGCCGACGGGCTGAGCGCGATCTCCTCGGCGGCCGCCCGGAAGCTGCTGGCGCGGGCCGCCAGCAGAAAGGCCTCTGTCGCTTCCAGCGACGGCGCCTTGCGCAGCATGGTGAACCTCCTGGTCGGCGCGACGGCGCCGCGGGGGCAGCCTAGGCCTGGAGTGTCACAGTTTGAGGACATCGTCCGGGAACGGCGGGTGTTGTCCGCCACGCAACGGTGGTTGCGCCACTTGCGGTTGGTCGGGAAGGGCGGTTGCGGCAAGCACGGACGGACCTTCCGCCATCGCTCGCCCGGACGCCGCCATGCAGGACGCCGCCATGCAGATCGCCCTGATCTCCGACACCCACCTGGCGCCCAACGCGCCGGCCTTCCGCGCCAACTGCGACGCGGCCCGCGCCTGGATCGCCGCCCTAGCGCCCGACCTGACGGTGCATCTGGGCGACATCACCGCCGACGCCGCCAAGGATCCCAGCCACTACGCCGAAGCCCTGGACGCCTTCGCCGCCTGGCCGACGCCGCTGCGCTTCCTGCCCGGCAACCACGACGTTGGGGACAATCGCGACGCGGCCCGCCACGGCGACGACCCGCCGATCGACGCCGCGCGCCTGGCGCGCTACCAGGCGGCCTTCGGGCCGGACCGCTGGTCGCTGAAGGCCGAGGGCTGGACGATCGTCGGCCTCAACGCCCAGCTGTTCGGCTGGGACGGCCCGGAGCAGGAAGACCAGTTCGCCTGGCTGGAAGACGTGCTGGCCCACGCCGACGGGCCGTTGGGCGTGATGCTGCACAAGCCGCTGTTTCGCGACGGGCCGTCCGACATCGAACGTCACCATCGCTACCTGCCCGAGGCCGGCCGCACGCGGCTGCTCGACCTGCTGCGCGGCCACGACCTGCGCTTCGTCCTCTGCGGCCACACCCACCAGACGCGTCGCTGTCATCTGGACGGCGTAGAGCACGTCTGGGCGCCGTCCACGGCCTTCTTGATCCCCGACCGCCTGCAGGAACGTATCGGCGACAAGATCATGGGAACGATGCTCCTGACCCTGACGCCGGACGCTCACCGCTTCACGCTGGTCGGCCCCACCGGCCTGACCCAGCGCGACCTGCTCGACCATGCGGAGGTCTATCCGCAACTGGCCGGACTGGGCGCCGTCCGCCTTTCCCCCGCCTGAAGGATCACGCGATGCACGCTCCCCTGAAGGCCTCGAGGCCGGCGGACGTCGATCCCCAAGGCCAGGACGGCTATGGCTGGTACGCCCTGCTGGTGCTGGTGGTCGCCTATGTCTTCGCCTTCCTGGACCGGCAGATCCTCAACCTGCTGGTCGAGCCGCTGAAGCGCGACCTGCACCTGAGCGACACCCAGGTCAGCCTGTTGCAGGGCCTGTCCTTCGCCCTGTTCCTGTCGATCGCCGGCCTGCCGATCGGGCGGCTGATCGACACCCGGCGGCGGATCACCATCCTGGGCTGCGGCGTGGCGTTCTGGAGCGTGATGACGGCGGGCTGCGGCTTGGCGCGCGGCTATCTGCCCTTGCTGGGCTTCCGGGTCGGCGTGGGGATCGGCGAGGCGACCATGACCCCGTCGGCCTATTCGCTGATCGGCGACTATTTCTCGGTCCGGCGGCTGGGGCTGGCCGTCGGCCTCTACAGCATGGGCGCCTATTTCGGCTCCGGCCTGGCCCTGGTGCTGGGCGCGCAGATCACCGCCGCCGTGCCGCAGGGGATGGTGGACCTGCCCGTGCTGGGCGCGCTGCACGGCTGGCAGGTCATCTTCCTGATCATCGGCCTGCCCGGCCTGCTGGTCGCCCTGTGGGTGGCGTCCCTGAAGGAGCCGCGCCGGACCGACACGGCGGCCGGCGGGCTCAGCGAGAAGCCGTCGCTGGGGGAAGTGGCCGCCTATTTCCGGGCGAACGCCGGGGTGATCGCCCTGGTCAATCTCTGCGTCGCCTTCGCGGCCATGAGCCTCTATGGCCTGGCGGCCTGGGTCCCCAGCTTCTTCATCCGTACCTTTGGCCTGAGCGCCGCCGAGGTCGGGCGGACCTTCGGCCTGACCATCATGATCGTCGGACCGGTCGGCAGCCTGGGCGCGGGGCTGCTAGGCGACGCGCTGAAGGCCCGCGGCCTGCGCAACGGCCGGCTGATCGTCATGAGCGCTGGCGCCCTGTGCGCCGCGCCCTTCGCCCTGGCGGCGATGACGGCCCATACGGCGACGGCGGCGTTCGTCCTGCTGGCGCCGACCATCCTGTTCCTGACCCTGGCGATCGGCTCGGGACCGGCCACCTTGCAGGAGATTACCCCAAACCGGATGCGCGGCATGCAGCACGCCGTCGCCGTGCTGGCGGTCAACCTGATCGGGCTGGGCCTGGGGCCGACCCTGATCGCGCTGCTGACCGACCTGGTCTTCCGCGACGAGCACCGGTTGTGGCTGTCCCTGGCCGTCGCCGCGCCGAGCCTGCTGCTGGTTTCATCGGTGTGCGGACTGCTGGCGCTCCGGCCCTATCTGGGCGGCCTCGATCGCCTGCGGTCGCGGTCCGACGCCTGAGGCCGGCGCGTTGCGTCGGGCGCAATCGAGGTTCGAACCTCTGCGTTTTTGCCGCCCGTCCGGCGGGGCTAAGCCGAACCGCCAGGACGCCGCGAGCGCCGGCGAGCTTTGGGGATCCGAGACATGAGAAGCCTCTTCAACACCACGGCCCTGGCCGGCGCCGTCCTGCTGGCCGGCGCCGGTTCGGCCCACGCCCAGGTCATGGCCTCGGGCGACCAGACCGTCGAGGAGGTGATGGTCACCGGAACGCGGGTCATCGGGCGCCTGGCCACCGACTCCGCCGCGCCGATCGACGTCATCTCGGGCGAGACCCTGAGGGCGCAGGGCGCCACCGACATCAGCCGCGCCCTGCAACTGCTGGCCCCGTCCTTCAACTATCCGCGCTCGGCCACCGCCCCCTCGGCCGCCAACACCCGCGCCGCCACCCTGCGCGGCCTGGCGCCGGACCAGGTGCTGGTGCTGGTCAACGGCAAGCGCTGGCACAGCTCGTCGGTGATCAATTTCAACAACGTCATCGGTCGCGGCGCGGCCCCGGTCGACCTCAACACCATCCCGATGGCGGCGATCGCGAAGATCGAGATCCTGCGCGACGGCGCGGCCGCGCAATATGGCTCCGACGCCATCGCCGGGGTCATCAACATCACCTTGAAATCGGCCGGGGAGGGCGGCTTCGTCTCCGCCCAGGCGGGCGTCACGTCCGAGGGCGACGGCCAGACCGTCAACGCCGCCTTCAACCGCGGCTTCGCCCTGGGCCAGGCCGGCGCCGTCAACCTGTCGGCCGAGGTCCGCTCGCGCAACAGCACCAACCGCGCGACCATCGACAGCCGCTACGGCCGCGTCACCAACCAGCAGGGCGATCCGGACTCCCTGGACCTCAACCTCGCGGCCAACGCCCGCTACGCCCTGGGCAGGGCCGAGCTCTACGGCGACCTCGTCTACGACTATCGCCAGAGCACCAGCGCGCCGCTGTTCCGCGCGCCCGGGGTCTCGGTGCTCTATCCCAACGGCTTCATCCCGCACGTCCGCCTCAAGCTGAACGACCTGGGCGGCGGCGCCGGGATCCGGGGCGAGGCGGCAGGGTGGCGCTGGGACGTCAGCGACACCTTCGGCTACAGCGACGCCGCGTTTCAGGTCCGCGACACCGCCAACACCGCGCTCGGCGCGGCCAGCCCGACCCGTTTCGACGCCGGCGGCGCGCGCTACATTCAGAACGTGGTCAACGCCACGGTCTCGCGGCCCTACGCCGTGCTGGCCGGGGCCAACCTGGCCCTGGGCGTGGAGCAGCGCCACGAGGCCTACAGGATCCGGCCCGGTGAGGCCGCGTCGTTCGCCGGCTCGGGCGCCCAGGGCTTCCCGGGCTTCAACCCGCCCCGGCCGGTGGACGTCAGCCGCAACGCCGTCAGCGCCTTCGCCGACGGCGAGCTGAGCCCGGTCGAGGCGCTGAACCTCGGCGCGGCCGTGCGCTACGAGCACTATGACGACTTCGGCGACGCGCTGCTGGGCAAGCTCAGCCTGTTCTACAAGCCGATCGAGGCCGTCGCGGTCCGCGCCACCGCCTCCACCGGCTTCCGGGCGCCCGCCCTGCAGCAGAGCTATTTCAGCACGGTCACCAGCCAGGCCAGCGCCGGCGTGCTGGTCAATGTCGGCACCTTCGCCGTCGATGACCCGGTCGCCAAGGCCCTGGGTTCGCGGCCCCTCGACGCCGAGACGTCGCGCAGCCTGAGCGGCGGCGTGGTCGTCAAGCCGTTCGCCGGCCTGGTGTTCACCGCCGACCTGTTCCACATCGAGATCGACGACCGCATCGCCCTGAGCGAGACGCTGTCGGGCCCCAACGTCGTCGCCATCCTCAAGGCGGCCGGGGTGACCAACGCCTCCCAGGCGCGGTTCTTCACCAACGCCGTCGACACCGTCACCGACGGCTACGAGCTGACCGCCAACTGGCGCGGCCACCTGTCGCCCGACGTCCGCCTCGACGTCACGGCCGGCTACATGCTGGTCGACACCGATATCGACCGCCTGAAGACCAACCGCGTCGTGCCCGGCCTGCCGCTCCTGGGGGCCAGCGCCATCGACCTGCTGACCAAGTCCCAGCCCCAGAACAAGACCGCCCTGGCGGCGCGGCTGGAGTGGCGCGGCCTGACGGTGAACGCCAATGTCGCGCGGTTCGGGCCGTTCCGGACGATCTCGGTGGCCACGGAGCAGACCTTCTCGCCGGTCACCACGGCGGACCTGGCGATCGACTACGCCCTGACCTCCAGCCTGACCCTCGGGGCGGGGGTGCTGAATGTCGGCGACGTCTATCCGGACAAGATCGTCGACCGGGCGCTGAGCCAGGGCGGCAGCACGCAATATCCCGAGGTCGGCGCGGTCGGGACCAATGGCCGGGAGTACTTCCTGCGCCTGACCTCCCGGTTCTAGCTGGCGCGATCTCGCTCAGTCGGACCTTTCGCCGTCGTCGCCTGACCTGGAGGTTTGCCAAACGCCGCAAATCACGGTGGACAGGTGACGGTTCGGGGAGAGCGATACGATGGCCGCAGGCGTGAAGAGGCGAATGGGCGCGGCGACGTGGGCCGGCGCCATGCTGTTGGCGGCGGGCGGCCAGGTGCTGGCCGCCTCCAAACCCGCCGTAACGCCCGAGGCGCGGACCGCGGCCTATTTCGACAGCATCGTCCACGACCGCGCCCAACTGCGCCTGTTCCTGCAGGCCATGCCCAAGGGCGGCGACCTGCACAATCACCTGTGGGGCGCGCCCTATGCCGAGGACTTCCTGGCCTGGGCCGGCGAGGACGGCCTGTGCGTCACCACGCCCCGCCCGACGATCGCGGCCGCCCCGTGCGACGGCCCCGGCAAGGTCCCCGCCAAGGGCCTGGCCCAGCGCGACCCGGCGCTCTACGCCCAGGCGATCGACGCCCTGTCGATGCGCAACTACACGCCCGGGGCGGAAGGCGCGGAGGCGTCCGGCCACGACCAGTTCTTCTCGACCTTCGACCGGTTCGGCGCGGCGGCGGTCGACAACATCGGCCCGATGCTGGCCGTGACCCGCGAACTCGCCGCCATCGACCACGTCGGCTACGTCGAGAGCCAGGCCAACCCCAACGCGCTCCACGACTTCGGCGCCCAGGCCGAGGGCACGGCCTGGAACGGCGACTTCGCCGCGACCCTGGCGGCCCTCGAACCGAAGATGCCCGAGGCGATCGCCAAGGCCCGTCGCGAGATGGACGCGGCCGAGGCCGAGGCCGCCCGGCGGCTGGACTGCGCCCGCGCCGCCGCCGAGGACGGGCCCTGCCAGGTCGAGGTTCGCTACCAGGCCTTCGTCGAGCGGGCCCAGCCGCCCAGCTTCGTCTTCGCCCAGATGGCCCTGGCCTTCGCCCTGGTCGAGGCCGATCCGCGCTTCGTCGGGGTCAATATCGTCAACCCCGAGGACCACCCGACGTCGCTGGCCGACTATTCGCTGCACATGCGGATGTTCCAGTTCCTGGCCGCCCGCCACCCGACCGTGCGCCGGGCGCTGCACGCGGGCGAGCTGGCGCCGGGCCTGACCCCGCCGCGCGACCTGACCTTCCACATCCGCGAGGCCGTCGAGATCGCCGGCGCCCAGCGCATCGGCCACGGGGTGGACATCGCCCACGAGACCGGGGCCTCGGCCCTGCTGGCCCGCATGGCCCGCGACCGCGTGGCCGTCGAGATCAACCTGACCAGCAATGACGGCATCCTGGGGGTCAAGGGCGCCGACCATCCCCTGGCGCTGTACCGCCGGGCCGGGGTGCCGGTGGTGCTGTCGACCGACGACGAGGGCGTGTCGCGCGGCGACATGACCCAGGAATACCTGCGGGCCGCCACCGAGCAGGGGCTGCGCTACGCCGACCTGAAGGCCATGGCCCGCGACAGCCTGGAATATGCGTTCCTGCCCGGCGCCAGCCTGCGGACCTCGGCCTGCGATCCCGCAATAGCCACGCCCAACGCGGCCTGCGCCAAGCTCCTGGCCGCCAGCCCCAAGGCCAGCGCCCAATGGCGCCTGGAGCAGGCGTTCAGCGCCTTCGAGCGCGCGCCGCGCCTGCCGTGATCTTCGACCGTCAGCCGGCGGGACGCAGGTAGATCGGGTTGCCGATCAGCATCAGGCGTCCCTTGTCGTCGCGCAGGTTCAGGCGCACCCAGCTGGCGGTCTTGCCGACGGAGAGGCGGAAGGTTCCGTCCGGCCCGACGGGCGTGTTCACGACCGCGCCGTCCCGCACGATCTGCAGGCCCTTGAGGTCGCCGCCGACCAGGGTGGCGGTGAAGGCAACGGTTTCCCCGGCCTTCACCCGCAGCACGCCGCCCATCACCGCCTGATCCTTGGCGGACCTGGCGGTGAGGTCCAGCAGGCGATCGCCGGAAGCGTCGAGGTCGATGAACACCCGCCCGGCGCGCAGGCCCGCGAGGATGGCCGGCGTCGAGAGCGCGTCGGCGTGGACCACGGTGGTCGGCCGGCCGATCGACGAGGCGACGTCCGGGGGCAGGCCGGCGTCGTGGTTGTCGCTGCCGCCGATGGCGG
>NZ_AKKF01000028.1 GCF_000281955.1 Caulobacter sp. AP07
GGCGGCCGGCAAGCCGCTGTCCTGGTTGTACCAGGTGGCGTCCAGCTGCATCACGGCGTGGATGTTGGCGCTGAAGGCGCCGTCGCCCGAGGCGATGCTCGGCTTGCCGCCGGCGATGCTGACCGTGGTGGCGGCCTGGGCGGTGCGGACGTCCTTGAGGCTGGCGGCGGTCGCGGCCTTGAGGTCGGCGATCTGGCCGGACAGGGCCTCAAGCTGGGCCTCCAGGGCCTCGATGCGGGCCTGCTGCTGCTCGGGCGTCTGGGCGGCCCCTGAGGTGCTTTGGGCATGGGCCGCGCCGGTCATGACGAAGAGCGATGCGCCTCCGATCAGGACGGCGCGCAGGGCGGTATTGGCTTTGATCATGGTCTTCCCCTCTCGGCGGCCTTGGCCGGCGCCGATGTTGATTAGGAAAAAAGAACATTATTCCTACCCGTTAAATGGAGATTAGGGCGGGAGGCTTTGAGTTTTCCTTCAGGCTGTGGCCGATGATCGCATAGAGCCTTGGAATCCAAACGAAAAAGGCCCGCGCCGAGGCGCGGGCCTTGTCGATCGTCGTTCTTTTCAGCGGCCTTCACAGGCCCCTGGGGGGCCGGAAGGGCGGCGGTCGGGATCCTAGAACATCGCCCGGCCGGTGAGCTTCACGTTGTAGCGCTTCTGCTTCTTGGCGGACTCGGCGTTGGCTTCCAGCGCCAGGTAGGACATCGGCGTGCCGGCCCGGATGGCGAAGCCCAGGGTCATGGCGCCTTCCTTGTCGTTGAGGGCCGCCAGGGTGAAGGGCGTGCCGCCGACGAAGTTGGCGACCGTGTCGCCGATGTCGCCCGCCAGGGTCTTGCGATAGCCGACCCGCACTTCGGGACGCCACCAGACGGTCTGGCCCAGGTCGGCGCCGAAGGCCACGCCCGCGTCGGCGGTGAGGCTGTCGGACGTCCGCCGCTTGACCACCTGGTCGAAGCCCGCGCCGCCGCCGCTTTCCTTGCGCTCGCCTTCGCGCAGCCACAGGTAGTCGAGCCGCGCTTCCGGCCGGACGAAATAGCGGCCGAGCTTGGCCTCGTAGGCGGTTCCGGCGAAGGCGTTGAACGTCGCGCCGGTCCACTTGGCGTGGTTCTTCCGCGTCACGTCGACGACGCCGTCCTTGTTGGCGTCGCCGGAATAGAACACGCGGTCGCCGGTGTACCAGCCGTAGCCGCCGCCGCCGCCGGCGTTCAGCCGCCAGCCGCCGATCGACCGGCGCCAGTAGCCGCCCAGCTGGACGAAGTTGCCGGTGGTCTGCTCGCCCACCTTGGCGGCGATGTCGTGTTCCTCGACGCTGACATAGGCCAGGGTCAGGCCCAGCGCGCCGCCAGCGTCGCCCATGGCTTCATAGCCGCCGACGAAGCCGAAGGCCTGGGTGTCCGAACCCATGGTGTCGGCGGTGTCGCGGCGGACCAGGGTGTTGATTTCCTGGATCCAGACGCTGTCGGGGCCGTAGCGGTCGCCCGGGTCGGGGCGATAGGCGGTCGCCGCCGAGATCGCCTGGTTGGCGTTCTGCAGCGCCGCGAAGAAGCCCTCGCCCTGGTCGGGCATCATCTGGTCGTAATAGCCCAGGAAGCCGTCCTTGGTGGTCTGGCCGAGGAAGGCGTTGGCCAGGGTGGTGTCCTTGCCCAGGGCGGCGAACACCGCGTCATAGGCGCCGCCCTGCGACGTGTTCATGCCGATCTCGGCGGCCGAGCGGCGGCGCACGTCGAGATACAGGTTGTTGGCGTCGGTCCGGCTGCTGGCCACGTACATGTAGGGCGTGCCGCCCAGCAGGTCCTGGTTGATCGTGCCGGCCGTCAGGCTGGCGCCGGTGATGACGGTGTAGCTGGTCGGCGCCGACAGCAGGCTTTTCAGCTGCAGGCCCACCTGGGCGCCGGAGGCGATGTTGACCGCGCCGGAGGCGATGATGCGGGTGTTGCCGCCCGCGCCGTTGTTGGCCGAGGGGTCGGCGGTGAACAGGATCTTGCTGTCCGCGCCCAGGTTCACGCTGGTGACGTTGATGGTCTCGACGTTGGTCAGGCCCAGGGAGCCCTTGGCGACGTTGATCGCCAACTGACCGTCCGAATCGCGCAGGGCGCCGATCACGCTGGCGCCGCCGCCGATGTTCAGGGTGTCGGCTCCGGCGCCGAACGAGATCCCGCCGAGCACCGAGCCGCTCTGGATGTTGAAGGTGTCCGCGCCCGAGCCGAAGCGGACGTCGCCGAAGATCAGCGGCACGCCCGAGGTCGTCGTGGCCGAGGCCGACGTCACCGTATCGCCGCTGGGGAAGGTGGTCGTGGTGGTGGTCGAGGTCGGGGCGACCTGGTTCACCGTGACGCCGGCCGTCGCGGCGCTGAGGTCCAGGGCGATGGCCGTGCCGGTGGCGACCGCGGCGGTGGCGGGCGCGGTGCCGTCCGCCTTCACGGTCGGGGCCGCGACCCGGGCGATGATCTGGCCGCTGTTGGTGACGTTGGTCAGCGTGCCGGCTGCGTCGAGGATCCCGATCGCGTTGCCGGTTTCGCCGCTGCGGGTCACCTGGATGGAGCCGCTGTTGTTCAGGCTGGTCGCGCTGGCGCCGGCGTTGATCACGACGCCGCGCGCGTCGCCGGTGTTGGTCGAGCCGGCATAGGACGCGCTGGTCGAAGTGATCTGGCCGCGGTTCCAGATCGACGGCGCCTGGGCGCCGGCCGTCAGGTTGACGCCCGTGGCGTTGGCGTCCCGCGAACTGGCGGCGACGCCGCTGTCGAAGCGGGCCCCGCCGGCCAGGGTCGTGGCCTGGCCCGTCGCGCCGCCGATCTGCACGGCGGTCGCCGCGACCTTGTCATAGACGCCGCTGGCCGAAATGCTGCCCTTGGACACCAGGCCGTAGGCGTTGTCGGCCGTGCCGACCGCGCCGATCGTCACCGCCTGGGTGTCGGAGCCGATCAGCAGGGCGGGCGCGCCGCCGAAGGTGCTGATCGACGCCGTCGGCGTCGTCGACGAGGTGATGGTGGTGGTCGTCGTGGTCCCGGCCGCGCCGTCGACGACGGTCGAGAAGGTCGGTCCGTTCAGAAGGACGCCGCCGGTGACGTTGCCGCCGATCCGCACGGCCGGTCCGCCCTGCAGGAGATCGTCCGCGTCGAGCTTGGCGACCGCGGTTTCGGCGGGACGCGTCACGTAGCGATAGCCGGTCGTGGACACCGAGCCCTGAAGGGCGAAGGCGCCGGTCACGTTGGCGTCGACCGCCACGCCCGTGGCGTTCAGGCCCGTGACGGCGACCGAGCCGCCCTGGACGATATTGCCGGTCACGGGCCCGGCGACATGGACGCCGTAGCTGTTGTCGCCGGTGACGGTGATCGCGCCCTTGCTGGTCAGGTTGCCGACCAGGCCGGTTTCCAGCGAGATGCCGGCCGAGTTGTTGCCCTCGATGGTGATCGAGCCGGCGGCGTCATTGATGATGTCGCCGGTGAAGACGCCAGGGCCGATCAGGCGGACGCCGTAGCGGTTGGTCCCTTTGGCGAACGGACCGTCGAGGTCGCCGTCGGGCGCGGCCGCGCCGGCCGCGTTCTTGTCGTCGTCGGTGGGGGTGTAGTCCTCGGTCAGGCTGATCGCGAGCGAGTTGGTCACCGTGCCGGTATTGCCGCCGACGATCAGGATGCCGGTCGAGTTGTCGACCCCCACCGTCGCCAGGGTGCCGGCGTTGGTCACCTTGTTGTTGCTGTTGAGCGTGACGATCGCGCCGGCGCCGGTCGGCTTGATCGAGCCGGCGGCGTCGATCTTGATGTCGTCGCGGCCGGTCGCCGTCGCGGTCGCCGTGGCGACCGGCGTCGTGGTGGCCGTGTTGATGACCGTCTCAGCATAAGCGCCGAACGCCATGGCCAGGAGAGGAGCGGTTGCGACTGTCGCGACCAGGACCTTGCGCTGCATTACGAACGACACCTCGGAGAAAAACCCAGACCCCAGATTGCGGCACGTTGCGGCGAAATTGCGGTGGTTTCCGCTAACGACGTGCTTCCAGGCGTTTGACGGTCTATCGCAAGCCTTGCCGGGGCGCCATATCTGGTTCGCCGAATCCCTCCTTCCGCAGAAATCGAGCCTGCCGCATGCCGATGGCCTCGCCCTTACCGCAGACCCGTTCGGACGGGTCCGGCGCCACGCCGGTCGGCGTGTGGGCGGCGGTGCTGGTTGGCCCGGGGGCCTTGCTGGCCTTGGCCTTGGTGGGCGGAGCCAATCCGGTCGCGGCGATTCCCGTCGCCCTGGCCAGCGGCGCGGCGGGCCTGCTGCTGGCGCGCCGGGCGCTGCGCAAACCCGATCGCTGGACCGCCCCGGCCCCGGTCCCGGCGACGGTCGACCAGCCGCCGCCCTTCGCCCTGATTCTCGAAACCCTGCCCGACCCGCTGATGGTCATCGCCGCCGAGGAAGCCGACGACCTGACCGGCCGGCGCTTCGTCTTCGCCAACGCCGCGGCGCGGGAGCTGTTCAAGCTGCAGCCGCGCGGCGGGCTGCTGGTCTCGGCGATGCGCAATCCGCAGGTGCTGGAGGCGGTGGACGAAAGCCTGTTCGGCGGTCTGCGGCGCTCGACCGACTATGTCAGCGGCGGGGCCCAGGGCCGCGAGTGGGTGGCGCACAGCGCCCCGTTGGGCGTGGACGCGCGCGGCTCGCGCCTGGCGCTGCTGGTGCTCAGCGACGAGACCGACACCCGGCGCAGCGAGCGGACCCGGGCCGATTTCCTGGCCAACGCCAGCCATGAGCTGCGCACGCCCCTGGCCTCGCTGTCGGGCTTCATCGAGACCCTGCGCGGCCACGCCAAGGACGACGTCGGGGCCCGCGACAAGTTCCTGGGCATCATGCAGGCCCAGGCCGAGCGGATGGCGCGGCTGATCGACGACCTGATGAGCCTGTCGCGGATCGAGCTCAACGAGCATATTCCGCCGCTGGGCCAGGTGGATCTGGTCATGGCCACAATCGACGTGCTGGACGCCCTGGCGCCCCAGGCCAAGGACAAGGCGGTGGCTTTCGACCCCATCCTGCCGCCGCGAGGCGCGGCCATGGTCGAGGGCGACCGCGACCAGATCGTCCAGGTGATCCAGAACCTGGTCGACAACGCCATGAAATATACCCCGCGCGACGGCGTGGTGCGGGTCGAGATCTTTTCCGGGCTGACGGCCGACATGGCCGCCGCGCCGCGCGACCCGGCCGCGGCCCGGATGTCGCTGCTGACCCCGGACCATGCCCTCGAAGAGCGCTATGCCTCCTTCCGGGTCACCGACAAGGGGCCCGGCATGGCGCGCGAGCACCTGCCGCGCCTGACCGAGCGGTTCTACCGCGTCGAGGGCCAGAAGAGCGGCGAGCGGTCGGGCACGGGCCTTGGCCTGGCGATCGTCAAGCACATCATGAACCGCCATCGCGGCGGACTCTGCGTCGAGAGCGTGCAGGGCGAAGGCGCGACGTTCGGGGTCTATTTCCCGATGGCCAAGGCGGTCCAGGGGCCGTCGGCTTCGACGCCGGAGCCCGTGGGCCGGGCCTTGTCGTAAAACTGTCGTGAAAACGTCGCATAAGGTCAGCGCCCGCCCGGCATAGATCGGCACGGGCGGTACGGCGCGTTGTGCGCCGTCTCCGCATCCCTCGCGCAAGACCTCTTCACGCATGCTGACCTGGCTCTCGCTCCTCTTCCTGGCGCTGTTCTCCGGCGCGGCGTTCATGGCCGGCCGCGGCCGGGCGCTGAAGGCCGCTGGCGGCGCCACGGCCCGCCTCCATTCCCTGCCCAACTATTACGGGGCCTACGCCGCCCTGTGGGCCGGGGCTCCCGCCGCCCTGTTGCTGCTGCTCGGCGCCATGTTCGGCGGCCGGGTCGAGGACGCGGTGCTGCAGGCCCAGCGCCCCGCCGCCGTCTCGGCCCTGACGCCGGACCGCCAGAACGTGTTCTTCAGCGACGTCCAGGCCATCGCCTCGGGCCAGGCCGCCAGCGAGGTGGCCTATGACGGCGACCTGCGCGCCGCCTTCGACGCCAAGGTCGTCGAGGCGCGCAACATCGAGGGCATCGTCCGCTATTCCATCCTGGGCCTGGCCGGCCTGGTCGCCCTGGGCGGCTTCCTGCTGGTCATCCCCCGGGTCAATACCGAGTTCCGGGCCCGCAACCGGGTCGAGGGCTGGGTCTCCGGGCTGCTGATCGCCTGTTCGGTGGCCGCCGTGCTGACCACCCTCGGGATCGTGCTGTCGCTGATCTGGGAAAGCTGGCGCTTCTTCCAGAGCGTCTCGCCGATCGGCTTCCTGTTCGGCACCGAATGGGCCCCGCAGATCGCCATGCGCGCCGACCAGGTGGCCTCGTCGGGCGCCTTCGGGGCCGTGCCGCTGTTCGCCGGCACCTTCCTGGTGATGATGATCGCCATGCTGGTGGCCGCGCCGATCGGCCTCTACTCGGCGATCTACCTGTCGGAATACGCCAACCGCGGCCTGCGCTCGACCATCAAGCCGCTGCTCGAGATCCTGGCCGGCGTGCCGACCGTGGTCTACGGCTTCTTCGCCGCCCTGACCGTCGGCCCGCTGTTCCGCGCCTTCTTCAACGGCATCGGCGCTCAGCTGGCCGGCGGCCCGATGGACGGCCTGGCCCAGTACCTGATGCAAGTGCAGAACCAGATGGCCCTGGTGGCCGGGGTGGTGATGGGCATCATGCTGATCCCCTTCGTCTCCTCGCTGTCGGACGACATCATCAACGCCGTGCCGCAGAGCCTGCGCGACGGCAGCTACGCCATGGGCGCGACCAAGTCCGAGACCGTCAAGAAGGTGGTCCTGCCCGCCGCCCTGCCGGGGATCATGGCCGCCATGCTGCTGGCCATCTCCCGCGCCGTCGGCGAGACCATGATCGTCACCATGGCCGCCGGCCTGCAGGCCAAGCTGACCGCCAACCCGCTGGACACCGTCACCACCGTGACCGTCCAGATCGTCACCCTGCTGACCGGCGACCAGGAGTTCGACAGCCCCAAGACCCTGTCGGCCTTCGGCCTGGGCCTGACCCTGTTCGTGGTCACCCTGGGCCTCAACATCATCGCCCTGCGCATCGTCCAGAAGTACCGGGAACAATATGACTGACGCGGTTCTCAACCCCGGCGCCCCGGCCCCCAAGGCGGCCCCGCTCTCGGCGCGCGAAGCCCTGCTGAAGAAGCGTCACCGCTCGGAGATGTGGTTCCGCGTCCAGGGGATCGCGGCGATCGTCATCGCCATGATCTTCCTGGTGGTGCTGGTCGGCCGCATCGTCGTGCAGGGCTACTCGACCTTCGAGACCCACACCCTGACCGTGCCGGTCTACATCAACCCCGAGCGCGTCGACGTCACCGCGCTGGAGGGGGTGAACTACGACTACATCGTCGCCGAAGCCCTGATGAAGAAGCTGGGCGTGCAGGACGACGACCTGGGCACGACCTCCGCCAAGATCATGGACCTGACCTCGCGCGACTTCGGCTTCCAGTTGCTCAACAAGCTGAAGGCCGACAAGTCGCTGATCGGCAAGACCGTCGACGTCACCGGTTCGGTCAAGGCCGACGCCGACCTCTACTACAAGGGCGAGATCAAGCGCTCGACCGCCGAGGTCGACCGCAAGCTCGACAACCAGCAACTGGACTGGCTGGACAAGCTGCGGACCGACGGCACCGTCAAGGCCGGCTTCAACACCAAGTTCTTCAGCAACTCCGACTCCACCGAGCCCGAGCAGGCCGGCGTCTGGGGCGCGGTGGTCGGCTCGGCCATGATGCTGGTGATCACCGCCCTGATCGCCATCCCGGTCGGCGTGCTGGCGGCGGTCTATCTCGAGGAGTTCGCCCCCAAGAACCGCTGGACCGACATCATCGAGGTCAACATCAACAACCTCGCCGCCGTGCCGTCGATCGTCTACGGCCTGCTGGGCCTGGCCCTGTTCATCAACTGGCTGCACGTGCCGCGCGGCTCGCCGCTGGTCGGCGGCCTGGTGCTGGCCCTGATGGCCCTGCCGACCGTGATCATCGCCACCCGCTCGTCGCTGAAGGCTGTGCCGCCCTCGATCCGCGAAGCCGCCCTGGGCGTCGGCGCCTCCAAGGCCCAGACGGTGTTCCACCACGTGCTGCCGCTGGCCATGCCCGGCGTGATGACCGGCGCCATCCTGTCGCTGGCCCACGCCCTGGGCGAGACCGCGCCGCTGCTGATGATCGGCATGGTCGCCTTCGTGCCCGGCGCGCCGGAAAGCTTCACCAGCTCGGCCACCGTCCTGCCCGTGCAGGTGTTCATCTGGGAGAACGCCTCCGAGCGCGCCTTCCACGAGCGCACCGCCGCGGCGATCATCGTGCTGCTGGTCTTCATGATCGTCATGAACGCCGCCGCCGTGATCCTGCGCCGCCGCTTCGAACGCCGGTGGTAGACTGACCATGACCCGCAACCCCCTCGCCTTTCCCCTTTCCAAGGGCCACGCCATGCCGACCGAAAACCGCGACGACACGATCGCCGCTCATGCCCCGACCCTGGCCTCGGCGATCCCCGCCGGCCATGGTCACGTGACCACGAGCGAGTTCAAGATCCGGGCCCGCGACGTCAACGTCTTCTACGGCGAGAAACAGGCGCTGTTCGACGTCAGCCTCGACGTGCCGGCCAAGTCGGTCACCGCCTTCATCGGCCCGTCGGGCTGCGGCAAGTCGACCTTCCTGCGCTGCATCAACCGGATGAACGACACCATCCCGTCGGCGCGCGTGCAGGGCTCGATCGAGATCGACGGCGCCGACGTCAACGCCAAGAGCGTCGACCCGGTGGTGCTGCGCTCGCGGGTCGGCATGGTGTTCCAGAAGCCCAACCCGTTCCCCAAGACGATCTTCGAGAACGTCGCCTACGGTCCCAAGATCCACGGCCTGGCCACCGGCAAGGCCGAGCTGGAAGCCATCGTCGAGGCCAGCCTCAAGAAGGCCGGCCTGTGGAACGAGGTCGCCGATCGCCTGCACCAGGCCGGCACCGGCCTGTCGGGCGGTCAGCAGCAGCGCCTGGTCATCGCCCGCGCCATCGCCGTCTCGCCGGAAGTGATCCTGATGGACGAGCCCTGCTCGGCCCTCGACCCGATCGCCACCGCCAAGATCGAGGAGCTGATCGACGAACTGCGCAACCAGTTCTGCATCGTCATCGTCACCCACTCGATGGCCCAGGCCGCCCGCGTGTCGCAGAAGACCGCCTTCTTCCACCTGGGCAAGCTGGTCGAGAGCGGTCCGACCGAGGAGATGTTCACCAATCCTCGCGACACCCGCACCCAAGACTACATCACCGGCCGCTTCGGCTAACCGGTAGGACCCCGCCATGACCGAACATACCGTCAAATCCTACGGCGAAGAACTGAACCACCTCACGGCCGAGGTCACCCGCATGGGCGGCCTGGCCGAGGCCCAGGTCGCCGACGCCATCGAGTGCATCGCCCGCCGCGACGGCCCGCTGGCCCAGCAGGTAGTGGCCCGCGACGAGCGGCTCGACACCCTGCAGGCCGAGATCGAGCGCAAGGCGTTCAAGCTGATCGCCCTGCGCCAGCCGATGGCCGTGGACCTGCGCCACGCCGTCGCCGCCCTGAAGATCTCGATGAGCCTGGAACGCTGCGGCGACATGGCCAAGAACATCGGCAAGCGCGCGCTGATCCTCACCGAGGCCGACCCGATGACCGCCCTGACCCGCTCGATCGAGCGGATGGGCAAGCTGGTCCAGGGCCGGCTGAAGGACGTGCTCGACGCCTACACCGCCTCGGACCTGCAGCGCGCCATCGGCGTCTGGGGCCGCGACGAGGAGGTCGACGAGCACTACAACGCCATCTTCCGCGAACTGCTGACCTACATGATGGGCGATCCCCGGACGATCAATCCGTGCGCCCATCTGCTGTTCGTCGCCAAGAACCTCGAGCGCATCGGCGACCACGCCACCAACATCGCCGAGATCATCCATTTCGAGCTGACCGGCGAGGAGATCATCTCCCAGCGTCCCAAGCTCGAGCTGTCGAAGTAGAATAGAGGGCCAGCGCAAGTGACTCCGTACGTTCTGGTGGTCGAAGACGAAGACGCCCTGGCCACCCTGCTGCACTACAACCTCGACAAGGAAGGCTATGTCGTCGGCGTGGCCGGCGACGGCGAGGAAGCCTTGACCATGGCCTCCGAGCGCGCGCCCGACCTGGTGATCCTGGACTGGATGCTGCCCAAGGTCTCGGGCATCGAGGTCTGCCGCCGCCTGCGCGGTCGCTCCGAAACCCGCAACGTGCCGATCATCATGCTGACGGCGCGTGGCGAGGAGAGCGACCGTATCCGCGGCCTCGACACCGGGGCCGACGACTATGTGGTCAAGCCGTTCTCGATGATCGAGCTGACCGCCCGGGTCCGCGCCGTGCTGCGCCGCATCCGTCCGGGCCTGGCCGACGACCGCATCACGGTCGGCGACATCATCATCGACCGCGTCGCCCACCGCGTGAAGCGGCAGGGCAAGGAGGTCCACCTGGGCCCCACCGAGTTCCGCCTGCTCGACTACCTGATGCAGCATCCGGGCCGGGTGTTCAGCCGCGAACAGCTGCTGGACGCCGTCTGGGGCTCGGACGTCTATGTCGAGGCCCGGACCGTCGACGTCCACATCGGCCGCCTGCGCAAGGCGCTGAACGGCGACGTGGACGGCGATCCGATCCGCACCGTGCGTTCGGCGGGCTATTCGCTGGATCTCGACGCGGCGTAAGGCGCGGCGGGAGACGTCTCAAAGCTCGAGGCAGACCTTGCCGAAGTGCTTCTGGGATTCGTAGTACGCGAAGGCTGCGGCGATCTCCGGGAGCGGGAAACGGCGGTCGATCACCGGCTTCAAACGGTTGGCCTCGATCGCCCTGATCATGTCCTCCTGGTCCGCCCTGGCGCCGATCGAGATACCGCTGACGCGGATCTGGTTGGAGAACAGCGCCGGGATCGCCACCTCCGCCACGAAACCGGTCACGACGCCGATCAGGGCGATATGCCCGCCCGTTCGGCAGGCGGCTATCGACTGCGCCAAGGTGCCGGGGCCGCCGACCTCGATCACGTGGTCGACGCCGCGTCCGTCGGTCAGGTCCTTCGCCTTCTGGCCCCAGTCCGGCGTGGCCCGGTAGTTGACGACCTCGTCGGCGCCGAGCCGCTGGAGCTTTTCCAGCTTCTCCTCCGAGGAGGACGTCGCGATGACCCGCGCCCCGGCGGCCTTGGCGAATTGCAGCGCGAACAGCGACACGCCGCCCGTGCCGAGGATCAGCACCGTGTCGCCGGGCTTCACCCGGCCGCACACCACCAGGCCTCGCCAGGCGGTGACGCCCGCGCAGGTCAGGGTCGCCGCTTCCACGTGCGTGTAGCCCGCCGGCGCCTTGGTGAAGGCGCGCGCCGGCATGCAGGCGTACTCGCGGGCATAGCCGTCGACCGTCTCCCCGGGGATGACCCGCTTGGCGGCCGGCGTCGCTTCGCCGTCCGGCCAATCGGGATAGAAGGTGCTGACGACACGGTCTCCGACCTTGAACGCGTCGACGCCGTCCCCGACCGCGATCACCTCGCCCGCCCCGTCGGTCATCGGAACGCGGCCGTCGGCGCACGGTATCCTGCCCAGCGCCACCATGACGTCGTGGAAGTTCAATGAACTGGCCCGAATCCTGACCAGCACCTCACCCGGCTGGGGTTCGGGACGATCTTCCTCGGTCAGTTCGAGCCTGTCCAAGCCTCCCGGCGCGCTCAGCCTGATCAGCTTCATGAATATCCTTCTGGGGTGAATGACCCGGAGCGCGGGCGTCCGCGCCTGGTCGTCGCCGGGACGCCAGCCTCAGCCAGGGCCCCGAATGGAACGCGGCCATCAGCAGGTACATCAGGACCATTCCGCTCAGCGGCGACGCGTCCTGGGTGATCGAGCAGAGCATGTCCGACCGGTGGTCGCCGAGGATGCCGGTCCATAGCGCCATCGTCGCGAAGGTCGGCGCGGCCGCCAGGCCCAGCCAGTCGGCGGCGCGGGAATGAACCTTGCCCATGATCTGAATCCTCGCGGAGGGGAGGGGCGTCGGGCCGGGTCAATCCTTCCAGGCGGCCCGTCCGACTTCCGTCACCTCGGTCCATTTCTGGTCGGGCGCGGCGCCGTCGACATAGGAGTCGTGCCAGTTCCACCATTGATAGGGCGGCGTCTGCGGGTAGCCCCTGGGCGAATCCTCCCAGATCTCCTGGCGGCCCAGCGGCGTCGCGTCCAGGTAACTCCAGGTGGTCCCCATCGCCTCGTCGCCGCGGACATTGATGAAATAGGTGCGGAACATCCGGTCGCCGTCGCGGAAGAACACGTTGTGCCCGTGCCATTCGTCCACGCCGAAATCGGCGTCGAAGCCGTCGGTCAGGGTGTACCAGGGCATCTTCCAGCCCATCCGGGCCTTCAGGCCCGCGATGTCGGCCTGGGGCGCGCGGGAGACATAGGCCAGGGTGGTGTCGCGGGCGTTCAGGTGGGCCAGGTCGGCGACCTGGTCGGCCCCCAGCGAACAGCCGCGGCAGGCGTGGTCGGGCCAGCCGAACACGCCGGGCTCGAAGAACGCGCGGTAGACGACCAACTGGCGCCGGCCCTCGAACAGGTCGAGCAGGCTGGCCTTGCCCTGGGGGCCCTCGAATTCATACGGCTTGTCGACGGCCAGCCACGGCATCCTGCGGCGCTCGGCGGCCAAGGCGTCCCGGGCCCGCATCACGGCCTTCTCCTTCACCAGCAGCTGTTCGCGCGCGGCCTCCCAGGCCTCGCGCGTGACGATCGCCGGCCTATCTACCGTCGGGGCCCCGTTCTTCTGGTTGTTCGCGGATGATTTCGTCATGACTGTTGCGATCCTTGGGCTTCACGCGGACGCATGGCGTTGTGGCGGCTTGTCCGGCCACCGATCGCCGTCGTCGATGACGCGACATTGGCGCCGGACATCGAAGCGGTGGGAGTGACAAGTGTGACGGGATTTCGATGGACTCGCTGATCACCGCCGCGGCCCACGCCCTGGCGGCGGGCGACCCGCTGGGCGCCTTGAAGCGGGTCGCGTTGCGGGACGACGCTCCCGCCCTGGCGCTGCGAGGCATCGCCATGGCGCAGCTGGGCGATTTCGTTCGCGCCAAGACTTTGCTGCGGAGCGCCGCGCGCGCCTTCGGCTCCAGGGAGGCGGCGGCCCGCGCGCGATGCGTCGTGGCCGAGGCCGAGGTCGCCCTGGCGTCGCGCGACCTCAGCTGGCCGGTGAAGGCGCTCGACGCGGCGAGGGTCACCCTGGAGGAACACGGCGACCGGGTGAACGCGGCGCACGCGCGGTGTCTGGAGATTCGGCGGCTGATCCTGATCGGGCGGTTCGACGAGGCCGAGCATCGGCTCGCGACGCTTGATCCGACGCCGTTTCCGCCGGCCTTGAGGACCGCCCACGAGCTGGCGGTCGCGGGAATCGCGATGCGACGCCCGCGGACTCAGGCGGCGGAGGCCGCGCTGGCCAGGGCGGAGCACAGCGCGCGCCAGGCGGGGATCCCCGCGCTGATCGCGGAGGTCGAAGCCGCGCGTCTCGTCCTGAAGACCCCCGCGGCGCGTCTGATCGAGGGTGGCGAAGAGCGGCTTCTCCTCCTCGCCGACGTCGAGGCGTTGCAGACGTCGCGGGCGCTGGTCGTGGACGCCTGCCGCCATGTCGTGCGCGACCCGGACGCCACGGTTTCGCTGGCTCGCCGGCCGGTGCTGTTCGCCCTGGCGCGCGCCCTGGGCGAAGCCTGGCCCGGGGATGTGCCGAGGGAGGCGCTTGTCGCGCGGGCGTTCGGGGCTAGGCAGACCGACGAAACCCATCGCGCGCGGCTGCGCGTCGAGATCGGGCGGCTGCGCGCGGAGCTGGGCGCCCTGGCCGAGGTGACCGCGACCAAGCGGGGCTTCACGCTGGCGCCACGCCAGGCCGCGACGGTGGTCGTGCTGGCGCGGCCCGCCGACGAGCGGCACGCGGCGGTGCTCGCCTTCCTGTCCGACGGCGAAGCCTGGTCCAGCTCGGCCCTGGCGATCGCGCTCGACGCCGGCCAGCGCACCGTGCAGCGGGCGCTGGACTCTCTTGCGGCGGCCGGGAAGGTGCGGTCATTGGGTCGGGGGCGGGCGCGCCGCTGGACGACGCCGCCGGTCCTGGAATTGACGACAACCTTGTTACTCCCCACCCCGTTCGCGGGTCGTTAGGGTGCGGACATGCTTCGATCAGCCGCTGAAATCGTTCGCGAATATGGGCCCTTTCCGGGCGTCGACGAGGTGCACGGCGTCACGTTCGACGGCGAGCTCGTCTGGTTCGCGTCCGGAGAGAGGCTCAACGCCCTCGATCCGGCCAGCGGCAAGACCGTGCGCGCGCTCGACATCGTCGCGCATGCGGGAACCGCGTTCGACGGCGAGCACCTGTTCCAGCTGGCCGAAGACCGCATCCTGAAGATCGACCCGAAGACCGGCGAGGTGCGCGCCACGATCCCGGCGCCGGGCGGCGGCGGCGACTCGGGACTCGCCTGGGCCGAGGGGTCGCTGTGGGTGGGCCAGTACCGGGAGCGGAAGATCCACCAGATCGACCCTCGGACCGGGGCCATCCTGCGCACCGTCCAGTCCAACCGTTTCGTGACCGGGGTCACCTGGATCAACGGCGAGCTGTGGCATGGCGCCCAGGACGGCGACGAGATCGACGTGAGACATGTCGACGCCCAGACGGGAGAGGTCCTGGAGCGGCTCGAGATGCCGCCGGGGGTCTTTGTGTCGGGACTCGAGGCCGGCGGCGACGGCCAGTTCTTCTGCGGCGGTGGCGAGAGCGGCAAGGTCAGGGTGGTCAGGCGGGCCGGGAAGTCTCCGCCGGCCGCCGCCGCTAAGGTCGCCGGAGTCTAGGATCCGTCGGTCGGGGACATGCACCTGTGCATGTCCCCAGCAGTCCCCCGGACGCCCAACGCCTTGACCCCGCGCCGTCGCCGCGCGACATCCCAGACTCATGGAAAAGCTCACCATCCTCCTCGTCGGGTCCGGCGGTCGTGAACACGCCCTGGCCTGGAAGATCGCCCAGTCGCCGCTGTGCGGACGGCTGGTGGCCGCGCCGGGCAATCCGGGGATCGCCGCTATCGCCGAGCTGCGGGCCGTCAAGGTCACCGACGTCGAGGGTCTGGTGGCCCTGGCCCGGGAGATCGCCGCCGACCTGGTGGTGGTGGGGCCGGAATCGGCCCTGGAGGCCGGGCTGGCCGATCGGCTGGCCGAACTGAACATCCCCTGTTTCGGCGGCAGCGCCCAGGCGGCGCGGCTGGAGACCAGCAAGGCCTTCACCAAGGACTTCTGCGCCCGCCACGGCCTGCCGACGGCGGCCTATGGCGTGTTCACCGACGCCGCCTCGGCCGGCGCCTTCCTCGACACCCTGACCGCGCCGTTCGTGATCAAGGCCGACGGCCTGGCGGCGGGCAAGGGCGTGGTGATCGCGGCGGATCGCGCGGAAGCCGACGCCGCCGTGCTCGACATGTTGGGCGGCCGGTTCGGCTCGGCCGGGGCGCGGGTGGTGATCGAGGAGTTCATGCACGGCGAGGAGGCTTCGCTGTTCGCGATCTGCGACGGCGAGACGGCGGTCCTGTTCGGCGCCGCCCAGGACCACAAGCGGGCCTATGACGGCGACAAGGGCCCCAACACCGGCGGCATGGGCACCTATTCGCCGCCGCCCGTCCTGACCCAGGCCCTGATCGGCCAGGCCTGGCGCGAGCTGATCGAGCCCACCGTCAAGGGCATGGCCGCCGAGGGCCGCCCCTATGTGGGCGTGCTCTATGCCGGGCTGATGCTCACCGAGAGCGGCCCCAAGCTGGTGGAGTACAACGCTCGCTTCGGCGACCCCGAATGCCAGGTCCTGATGCTGCGCCTCGAGAGCGACCTCGTGCCGCTGCTGCTGGCCGCCGCCCAGGGCGCGCTGGCCGACGCCGCCCCGCCGGTCTGGCGCGAGGAGGCGGCGATCTGCGTGGTGCTGGCCGCCGAGGGCTATCCCGACGCGCCGGTGACCGGCGGCCTGATCAGCCAGGAACCCGACTTCGGCGGCGAGGCCGTGGTCTTCCACGCCGGCACGACGCTGGACGCCGAGGGCCGGCTGGTGGCGTCGGGTGGCCGGGTGCTCAATGTCTGCGCCCTGGGGGCGACGCTGCACGAAGCGCGGGACGTGGCCTATGCGGCGCTGGGCACGGTGTCGCTGGAGGGCGGGTTCTATCGCACCGACATCGGCTGGCGGGCGCTGCAGCACTACTGATGCGCGTTTGCGGCTGCGGCTGCGTCCGGGGACAGGCACATGTGCCTGTCCCCGTCCCGCGCACGGCGTCCATCGGTGCTTGCACCCCACGCCCCACGCTCTAAAGTCCCCCATTTAAACAAGCGTTGGGGAGATAGCGTGATGGCCGTGGCCGAACAGACCGCCCAGGACCTGAACTCGGGGACCAAGCCCGTCGATCCGCGCCACGCCATCGACGAGGCCAAGCTGGCCGCCTGGCTGGAGGCCAATGTCGAGGGCTATGCCGGTCCGCTGGAGGTCCGGCAGTTCAAGGGCGGCCAGTCGAACCCGACCTACCAGCTGGTCACGCCCGCCAAGAAGTACGTCCTGCGCCGCAAGCCGCCGGGCAAGCTGCTGCCCAGCGCCCACGCGGTGGACCGCGAGTTCAAGGTGATTTCGGGTCTGGGCAAGGCCAATTTCCCCGTCGCCAAGGCCTATGCCCTGTGCATGGACGAGGACGTGATCGGCACGATCTTCTACGTGATGGACAATGTCGAAGGCCGGATCCTGTGGGACGGCACCCTGCCCGAATACGCCCCGGCCGAGCGCAGGGCGATCTACGAGGCCGAGATCGAGACCTTGGCGGCCCTGCACAATGTCGACTACGCCGCCGTCGGCCTGGCCGACTATGGCAAGCCGGGCAATTACTTCACCCGCCAGATTGACCGCTGGACCAAGCAGTACAAGGCCAGCGAGACCAAGACGATCGAGGACATGGACCGGCTGATCGCCTTCCTGCCGGCCAGCGCCCCGGCCGACGACCAGACCTCGATCGTCCATGGCGACTACCGCCTGGACAACATGATCCTGCACCCCACCGAGCCGCGGGTGATCGCGGTGCTGGACTGGGAGCTGTCGACCCTGGGCAACCCGCTGGCCGACTTCAGCTACTTCCTGATGAACTGGGTGATGCCGTCGGACCAGCGCGGCGGCCTGGCCGAGATCAAGGACCTGACCGCCTACGGCGTGCCGACCATCGACGAGGCCGTGGCCCAGTACTGCAAGGCCACCGGCCGCGATGGCCTGCCGAACCTGGACTGGTACTTCAGCTACAACCTCTTCCGCCTGGCCGGGATCTGCCAGGGCATCGTCGGCCGGGTGCGCGACGGCACGGCGGCCAGCGCGCACGCGGAGCTGATGGAGGCCCGGGTGCCGGTGCTGGCGCGGGGGGCCTGGGAGTTCGCGAAGAAGGCGGGGGCCTGAGAATAAGGTCCTCCCCCTATGGGGGAGGCGGTCGCGAAGCGACCGGTGGGGGGAGTTGAGGCGGTTCAGTTCTGAGGGCGGCCGAAGTCGTATTCCTCCCCCCACCGTCGGCTGCGCCGACACCTCCCCCAGAGGGGGAGGACCTAGAGGCCGGCGTCGGCCAGCAACCGCCCCAACTCCCCTTCGTCCTCGAACCGCGCTCGCACCGGCCACGGCGTGACCTTGTCGCGCCAGGCCTGCGGCAGCCGCACCCAGTCCTTCTCGGTGGTCACCAGCCCAGCGCTGTAGCTCTGGGCCCGGTCCCACAGGAATTTCAGCGTCGTCTCGTCATAGCTCCCGTGGTCGGGATAGGGCGCGAAGTCGACCAGCTGGCAGCCGGCGGCCTTCAGGGCCCGCTCGACCTTCCACGGCTTGCCGATCCCCGCGAACCCGACCTGGCGGCCCTTGGGCGGCGGGGCGGCGGGCTCCAGGCGGGCGATCAGCACCGGGGTGTCGCCAAACAGCGCCAGCAATTCCGGATCGGCGGCCGGCAGGTCGTCCGGCAACAGCACCACCACCGCGTCGGTGCGGGCCAGACTGACCTTCAGAGGCTCGCGCATCGGCCCGGCGGGGAACACCTTGCCGTCGCCGAACGGCCACTCGTCCTCGCGGGTCTCGCCGTCGACCACCACCAGCGACAGCGTCTTGCGCAGGTCGGGATTCTGGTGGCCGTCGTCCATCACCACCACCTCGGCCCCATTGGCGGCGGCCTTGCGGGCCCCGGCCACCCGGTCGGCTGACACCCACATCGGAAAGTCCTGGGCCAGCATCAGCGGCTCGTCGCCGACGTCGCGGGCGGAGTGACGGGCCGGGTCGACCCGCAGCGGCCCCTTCAGCTTGCCGCCATAGCCGCGCGCCAGGCCGTGGGCGCGGCGGCCGCGCTGGGTGAGGTTGAGCAGCAGTTCGCGGACGACCGGCGTCTTGCCCACCCCGCCGACCGTGAAATTGCCGACGCAGATCACCGCGCAATCGGCGCCGCGCGGCTGGGTTCGGGCGATGCGCTTGGCGGTCTGGGCGGCCCAGATCCACGACAGCGGCGTCAGCAGGGCGCGGGTGACCGGGCTGGGCGCGCCGTCGCGGCGGTACCACCAGCGGGGCGTGGAGAGTTTCATGCCGAAGCCCCGGGCGGCAGCAGTTCCAGGATGCGGTCGAGTCCAGCCCGGGCCTCGGCGTCGCGGGCGGCGACGAAGGCCTGGGCGCGGACCGCCTGGGCCGCGAGGCGTTCCGGCTCGGTCAGCAGGGCGGCCAGGCGCTGGCCCAGCACCGAGCCGTCGGCGAAGGCCGCGCCGCCCACCGCCCGCAGGTCGGCATAGGCGGTCAGCCAGTTCTCGACATGCGGCCCCGAGACGATCGGGCAGTCCACGCGCGCCGGCTCCAGCGGGTTGTGGCCGCCG